>CAZVJA010000016.1:2469-31824 GCA_964626885.1 uncultured Planctomycetaceae bacterium
GAGAATCCGCCGTCGACGACGATGTTTTCGCCCGTCAGGAAACTGCCGGCGTTGGGGGAAGCCATCAGCAAGACAGCCCCGGCCAACTCCTTGGGAGAGCCGAAACGGTCCATCGGCGTATGCCGCATCACATTCTCGACCCGGTCGGGAGTGAGGACCGCGCGGTTCTGCTCGGCCGGGAAGAAGCCGGGCGAGAGGGCGTTGACCCGAATGCCGTGCGGGGCCCATTCGCGGGCGAGGTTGCGAGTCAGGCTGATGACGGCAGCCTTTGATGCGGAATAAGTGAAGACGCGGGACAGCGGAATGCCGCCGATGACGGAGGCGATGTTGATGATCGAGCCGCGCGTTTTATTTTCGAGCATCATGCTGCCGAAGACCTGGCAGCCGAGCCGGACGCTTCGCAGATTTGTATTGAGGATGCGGTCCCACTCGTCCTCCCCAATTTCGAGGAAGGGAGTGGCGGAATTGACGCCGGCTCCGTTGACCACGACGTCGGCGGTTCGTTTGTTCTTCACAAGATGTTTGGCGATCGCTTCAAGATCCCGGCGGCTGGTGGCATCGGCCGAGAAGAATTCCGCGGTGCCGCCGTTGTCCTTGATCCGCTGCGCGCAGGTCTCGCCGTGGTCCCGGTTGCGGCCGACGACCAGTGTGTGGGCTCCGGCAGCAGCCAGGGCTTCACAGAACGCCCCCCCCAGCACCCCCGTGCCTCCGACCACGATTGCGGTCCGTCCTTCCAGTCCGAACAATCCTTTGAGATAAGCCTCGGGAGTCATCAACCACCCCATGTGTGTTGCGGCGAGAATCGCTTGGCCGCGGTGAGCGCGAATGAGTCTTACATGACCTTGCCAGCTTATAGTATGCTCTGCCGGGCGACGAGCCACAATGATCGATGCACGCCCGATCGTTTCTGATGGTGAATGGCCTTACGAAAAAACCGCAATGCTCAATCCATCCGCCGATGTCGCCCGATCGACCAATCTCGAACTGGCCGGGGGGAAGATCTCGGTTGGTGGTGAGGATTCGGCGGCGATGTTGGCTTCGGTCATGGGTTTGGTGCTGGCGTTCATGGCCGTGGCGAGCAGGGCCGGGTTCCAGGACATGCTATTGGAGCCGGTGGTCCGATCGCTGGGACTCTGTTGGCTGTTGCTGCACTTCGGCTGGTTCGTACGTGGAATCGCTCAGCGGGTTGCTGGGCGGTCTGGACGACACAGCGGGGAAAGTGCTGCTTTGCCCCAACCATCGGACGCGCCATCACAGTCACCCGAGGGGGTGGAAACTACGGTCGACGAACCATGGTGGCTGTCGACCGCGGCGCTTACGGTGACGTGCCTGGCGGCGGTGTTCGCGCTCGGCCAACTTGCGGGACACTTCGGCTGGACCTTCTTCCACTGGTTGGCGTACGTGGGATTCGCGCTCGGCGGAATCCGTGCCTTGGCAGCGGTGCGACGCTTGCCGGGACAGGTGTGGCGCACTGCTGGGCTCGTGGGCGTTGCGGTATTTCTTGGTGTGTATTGTGCTGCGGCGATCTGGGGGAGCGGTTATCAGAACCCGCTGTTTGTCGAACGGCTTGCACAGGGAACTGCGAATATTGACACGTTGTTTCATGCGGTGGTCAGCAACATGATCCGCACGCACGGAATTCCGAGCACCGGGCTCGACGGGACGCCGTTTCTTCCGTATCACTTCGGCAGCCACTGGCTGTTCGCGCAGATTTGCAATTTGCTCGACGTGCCGGTGATCGATTTTTACAACGTCGGTTATCCGGTCGTTTTTGCACCGTTCGGACTATTCTGTCTGCTGACGTTTGCGCATGAGATCGGCCGGCCCGCCCGGAGCACGATGCACACGACAGCGCACGCCGTGGTCGCAAACTCTGTCGAAGCGCGTGGTCCGTCCCGGACTCACTCCCGGCCGTTGTTCTGGTTCGTGCTCTGTCTGGGGTACATCGGCTTTCTACCGCTCGATGCCGGTTTCGAAACTCCAGCCGCGCGGACGTCGATACTCATCAGCGAATCGTACGCGGTGGCGATTTCAATCGCGTTTCTCGGGCTATCAATCATCCTGCGATTGTTTCGCGAGACGCAGGCAACGCAACAGGGCGGGGGGGGCTCGCGGTACTTAGCCGCCGGAGTGGTATTGCCTTTGTTGTTGGCGGCGGTCTGCCTGTGCAAGATTTCGATTTTTCTACTGTTGGCTGTGGCGGGGTTGTACGGATTCGCGCGGCTCAGGCTCTACCGATCTCCCGTCTTTATTGTGATGCTCTTGGCATCTCTGATCTGTGGCGGAGTCGCGTTCCGACTTTCTTATGCCCCGGGATACGAAGCGGAAACCGGCTGGAGGTTGTTCGGCTATTTGCGTGCGAACGTCGAGCCGCAGTGGTGGGGGATGTTCTGGCTGTGCTATTTCATCTGGCCATGGGTGCTTGTTGCGATGCGTTGCCGTGAGCGGTGCCTCGGGACGCTGGCGGAGTTTGCCGCGGCATTGCGGAGAAGAGAACTGCTCGATGTTGAACTGATCTTCATCGTTGCGGCCGCCGGTGTCGCGCCGGGAGCGCTCATCAGCCACTGGTCGAGCATGCATTATTTTTCCGAGTATCAGCATTGGCTGGCGCTCGGGTTGGTGTTGGGATTGCTCTCGCGGCGGAATGTTCCGTTGGGGGATGACGCGGGGAGTCATGCCGCAGCGGACTTATCGGCATCAATGCGGCAGCTGGCTGTGCGCGGAGTGTGCGTTGTACTGGCGGCGACGATGATTCTTAATACGATGTCGCTTCTGCGGCAGGCGCTGACGATCAATCTCGCCTCGCGAGGATATCCAGAAGGGGGAACCGGCGTCGGCGTCAAATTGATGGCGGGACGATTTGGTGATGCGTGGGAGACGCTGTCACAACAGACGCGGCAGGTCGAGTCTGGGGAAAAATTGCCGCGATTCGCTTTGATCAACCAGCTTCGATTACTTGATCGTCTGGATATGACGGCCAAGCGGTCCAGCGTTCTATTTGTTCCCAGATCCAATCGGGTCTACTGGGAACTGATTTCAACTCCGTACACACCCCGGGATCTTCCTTTGGTCGGGCCGGCATTGACCGGGATGGCGATGGTTGATGGTTTGTACGATCCTCCGGACGGAGATCGTTGGGTTGGATACGGCTATCAGGAGTATTCACGGCCAATGTCGGGAGAATCTGCCTCACACTTCGAGATCAGCGATCCAGCGTTGTGCACGCGCGTTAGAGAGATGGGATTCAGCCAAGTTGTCGAAGTGATGGCGACCCGAGACAAAGAGCGCACCGAGATCAGATCCCACACAGTGGGCTGTCGGTAGAACAACTCTGAATCTTCTGCGTGGTGACGTTGCGTCACAGCCATCGAGTGTGGCGTGAGCGCTGAACGATCTTCAGAACGGCCTAAAGACACGCATCTTCATCGCAATTGATGATACGATGCCATAATCAGCCGCCGAAGCACACCGGCGCGGAAGACAAGTTGAACTCGGGCGAATCAGGCAGGGCGCACGTTTTCAGCACGCGGGCCTTTCGGTCCCTGGCCTTCGGTGTATTCCACCGATTGCCCTTCATGCAGCTCTTCGTAGCTGACGCCGTCGAGCGCGGAGCAGTGGAAAAAGAGATCCCCGCTGCCCGTGGAGATGAAACCAAAACCCTTGTCCGTCAGCTTCTTAATCGTACCCTGCGCCATGATCGCCGATTCCTCACCTAAAAATTTGCCCGCTCATGCAGCCGCGGCAAGGCCTCTTCATCGTTTGTATGCCGCGACGGTCAGGCATGTCACCGGAAAAGAATACCGACAGTGGATCACTGAAGCAAGCGTCCAGTCTCCCTTGCCACCCGAGAATCTTCTACGAAATCTATCGTTACGGCGGGTCGATCTGGATGGCTTTAAGGATCTGGGCGACCCTGTTGCCGGGAAAGCACGGAAGCAGTTCTTAAAGCCGGGAGGGCGAAGAGCACCGTCCGGAGGGTGGTCCACCGAGCCGCGATGTAAGAAAGTCTCTGGTTATGGCGGGTCCGTCCGAGCGTCGCCCGCCCAAATGCAAGTTCTTGAGACCAACGCTATTCCCCGTACAAAGTCAGCATCAGCGTCCGGCGCCCGCCGTGATTGCGATGCTCGCACAAATAGATCCCCTGCCATGTTCCCAACACCAGGCGGCCTTCCCGCACCGGAATTGAGAGTGAGACCCCCGTCAGTGTGGCTTTGACGTGCGCCGGCATGTCGTCCGGGCCTTCACAAGTGTGCTGGTAAGGAAAATCCTCAGGCGCGAGCGCGTCGAGCGACGCCGCAAGATCCCGCGGTACGTCGGGATCAGCGTTCTCATTGATTGTTAGTGACGCCGACGTGTGCATCAGAAAAACATGGAGCAGCCCGGCCCGAATCGACGATAACTCGGGGATGGCTTCCTGCACTTCGTCGGTAACAAGATGACAGCCGCGTCGCCGTGACTGAAGAATGCATTCGCGTTGAATCCACTTCAAAAACGGGTCTCCTTCATGACTATTCGCATGGAAGTCGAGCGTGCGTCGCGGAACCGCGTTGCACGGTCTAAGAACGTCAAGTAAGCTGAAAGTGCGTTTCATTTCACCAAAATTCCCAACCTGCGGCCAGCGGATGAGGTGAACGGGCCCAATGGGATTGAAGGAACGCCGGTTCACGAGGGAGAGCAAGCCGCAAGGGGGCGGTGTCGGCAATGAACGCACCATCTCTGCATGTCCTGCTGATCGAACACGACTCGGCGGGTGCGCGTGTCGTGGAAGAACTCCTGGCTCGCGCGAAGCGGGTGCGGTTTGCCATCGAATGGGTCCGCGATCTTTCCGCCGGCCTGGACGTGCTGGCGCGCGGCGAAATTGATGCAGTGCTGCTCGATATCTCCACCGACGCGGGACAGTGTCAGGAATCGCTGGCGGCTCTGAGGACAAAAAATCCTTCGATTCCCATCGTCGTACTCATCCCGCAGGAAGTCCTAGCGCAGGCATCGGGGAACGTGCATGACGGCGCGCAGGATTTTCTCATCAAGGAAGACCTGGAAGCCGGCCTGCTTGAGCATGCCATCAGGTATGCCATCGAGCGGAAGCGAGTCGATGGCGAGTTGCGTGAGACCGAGGCGCGGTATCGATCGTTGGTCGAGAGTCTGCCGCTCAACGTATTCCGCAAAGACCTTGAAGGCCGGCTGGTATTCGCGAATCAACTCTTCTGCCGCCAAATGCGCAAACCCTGGGAGAAGCTGGAGGGGAAAACGGACTGGGATTTGTTTCCGAGGCATCTCGCTGAGAAGTACCGCCGCGACGATGCACTCGTCCTCTCATCCGGAACAGTCTTTGAAGATATCGAGGAACATGTCCAACCGAACGGCGACACGATTTACGTCCAGGTGCTCAAAGCTCCCGTCCATGACGCCAGCGGCAATGTGATCGGCATTCAGGGGATGTTCTGGGATGTTTCCGACCGCCGCAGAGCGGAAGAGGCGCTCCGTGCCAGCGACGCGCGGTTCAGCAGTCTTGTCCGTTCAAACGTCATTGGGATCTTGATGGTCCATGAGGACGGATCGATCAGCGAGGCCAATGATGCGTTTCTCGATCTCGTGGGGTACTCGCGCGCGGATCTCGAAGATGGGCAAGTCCGGTGGGACGTGATGACTCCGCCTGAATACGCCGCGCTCGATCGTCGCGCGGTGGAAGAACTGGGAATCTCCGGGGCATGTACCCCCTGGGAGAAGGAGTTGATCCGCAAGGACGGCAGCCGCGTCCATGTGCTCAACGGTCTTACAGCCCTCAAGGGGAGCCGTGACCGCAGCCTTTGCTTCGTGGTCGATATTTCAACCCGCAAGGAGGCCGAAGCTCAGTTGCAGGCAGCCAAGGAAGCCGCCGACCAGGCCAACCGCGCCAAAAGCGCCTTCATCGCGAGCGTCAGCCACGAGATTCGAACGCCGATGAACGCGATTTTAGGGATGACCGAGCTGGTGCTCGACACCGCGCTCACGTCCGAGCAGCGAGAATATCTCAGGGTGGTGCAAGGCTCGGCCGAGTCGCTGCTGGCGATCATCAACGATGTGCTCGATTTCTCGAAGATCGAGGCCGGCAAGCTGGAGATGGAAGAGGTCGAATTCGGTTTGCGCGACGGCATCGGCGGCACTCTCAAATCGCTCGCCGTCGCAGCGCATCTCCGCGGCATCGAGATTGTCTCCGACATTGCCCCCGACGTGCCTGAGCGGATCATCGGCGATCCGACCCGGCTGCGGCAAATCATGGTGAATCTGGTGGGGAATGCGGTCAAATTCACGGAGGAAGGGGAGATCGTTGTCCGCGTCCGGGTCGATGAGCGGACCGACCGCGAGGTTCTGCTGCACGTCAGCATCTCCGATACGGGAATCGGAATTCCGGCCGAGAAACAGGGGAACATCTTTCAGGCGTTCGAACAGCTTGATTCGTCGATGGCCCGCAAGTTCGGCGGCACGGGACTGGGACTGGCCATCTGCTCGCGCATCGTGGAAATGATGCAGGGGAAGCTCTGGTTCGAAAGTCAGCCGAGACGAGGAACCACCTTTCATGTCACCGGCCGCTTCCGGGTGTTGAACGGCGAGTCGGCCCCCAGCTTCAAGACCGACCGCGTAACGCTCCGGGGGCTTTCCGTCTTAATCGTTGACGACAATAGCGCTAGCCGGACCGCATTGCGGGAAACGTTGCAAAGTTGGGGAATGCAACCGGTCCTGGCGGCGAATGCCGCCGAAGCTGTCAGGCAAGTTGACGACCGTGCGCAATCCGGGGGGGCATTCGATTTGTTGCTCATCGATGCCTGCATGCCGGGGACGGATGGTTTCTCTCTCGTCGAGGATCTGAACCAAACGCATCGCGCGAACAGCAAGAGTGACGGTGACGAAGGCAAACGTTCGATCATCATGATGCTCAACCAGGGGAACCGCTCGGGAGAAATCGCCCGTTGCGAGAAGCTGGGAGTCGATGCGTATCTGATGAAGCCGATCAATCAGTCGGAGTTGTTTGACACGTTTGTCGCGGTCTTGTGCGGCGAGGCACTGTTGGCCGGTGCTGTGCCCGAAGATGCCTCTTCTACGGTCGAAACGCGGCAAGGCTTGCGCATTCTGCTTGCAGAGGACAGCCTCTATAACCAGAAGTTAGCGCAGGGGGTGCTGGCCAAGCGACAGCACATCGTCACCGTGGCGAACAACGGGCGTGAAGCGATTGAAGCAGCTCGCAAGCAGCCGTTTGATTTGATACTGATGGATATTCAGATGCCGGAAGTGGATGGACTGGAAGCGACGCGGGAGATTCGCGCACGCGAACGCGGACCGCGTGTGCCGATCATCGCGATGACCGCGCAGGCGATGAAAGGGGTCCGCGAAAAATGTCTGGCGGCGGGGATGGACGAATACTTGGTCAAGCCGGTTCGGGCACGAGACCTTTATGAAACGATCGAGCGCGTGATGAAGAACACAACCTCCGTGAATGCGTCCCAAGACCAGAGAACACAGTCCGGCCGACCACAGGTGGATTGGTCGGCCGCGATGAAGGCCGTCGATGGAGATCAGCAGCTTTTGAGGGAGGTCATCGAAGCCTTTCTGGAAGAATGTCCCAGAATGGTTGAGGAATGCGAACAGTCCATCGCCAATTCCGACGCCGCCGTATTGCGCCGTGCGGCTCATACCATCAAAGGGGGCTTGCGGACGTTCGGGGCTGAGCCCGCGATGGAAGTCGCTGCTCGGTTGGAGGAGTTGGGACGGGCCGGCGAGCTGCAGGGGAGCCAGGAAGTTCTGGCAGCGCTCAAGCAACAGCTCGATCAAGTGCTTCCGGAACTCAGCGCCTGCGCGTTTCAAGGCGGAACTTCTCCCCTACAAATCGGCCGGCCGGTCAGCGATAATCGGCTGCCATGATTCTTGAAGGTCTCGTCACCACGCGCAATTCCTCAGGGCAGGTCAATCTCGCCCCCATGGGGCCGATCGTTGATGAGTCGATGTCAGTGCTCCGGCTTCGTCCTTTCCAGACGTCGCAGACATTCCGCAACCTGCAGCAGCATCCGTATGGCGTGTTCCACGTCATCGACGATGTGCTGCTCCTGGCCCAAGGGGCGATTGGCCGGATTGAGCCGCTGCCGGAAATGTTCTCCGCCGAGAAAATCGCCGGCGACGTCGTCCGCTCCGCTTGCCGTTGGTACGAGTTTAGGGTGGAATCGTGCGACGATAGCGCCGAGCGGGCGGAGATCGTCGCGCGGGTGGTCCACACCGGCCGACTTCGCGACTTCTTCGGATTCAACCGGGCGAAGCACGCGGTCGTGGAGGCGGCGATTCTGGCGACGCGGGTGCATCTGATCCCACGTAGCGAACTGCTCGATGCTTTGGAACGCTTGCGCCCCCCCGTCGAGAAAACCGCGGGCTCACGCGAAATCGAAGCGTTCCTGCTCCTGGAAAACTACATACGTGAAACATGTCCCAAGAATTGACCATCACCACAGGCGCACGGCTGCACTTCGGGCTGCTTTCGCATCGTGGCACGGCGGGACGGAACTTCGGCGGCGTGGGGCTGATGGTTGATCAACCCCGGTTCCGGGTCGCGCTTCGTCGCGCGGAAAGCGATGCCGTTGCAGCACCGGAATATTATCGAGAACGGATTGCGCGGTCGGTCGCTGAGTTTCGCGCGGCCGGTCCGCCGGAGCGTCGGTCGCCGGCTTGTACGATCGATTTACTCGAGCAAATCCCGCCGCACATGGGTTTCGGCTCGGGAACTCAACTGGGACTGGCGGTCGCGCAGGGGCTGGCGCTGTTGGCGGGAGAAGGGGATTGCGACATAACGATTCTCGCGAAGCGGGTCCGCCGCGGTACACGGTCGGCTCTCGGAATTCATGGGTTTGCCCGCGGCGGGTTTCTAGTCGACGGCGGAAAATCGCAGCCCGATGCCATTGGAACACTCTCCGCGCGTGCCGAGTTTCCGTCCGACTGGAGGATGCTGCTCGTCTCGCCGGAAGGGCGGCCGGGACTCGCGGGGGCAGCCGAGCTCGACGCGTTTCGTAAGCTCCCCGGCATGGACCGCTCGGTCTGTGACCATCTTTGCCGGATCGTGCTCGCGGAACTGTTGCCCGCCGTGCTGGAGGGGGAATTCGAGGCGTGTGGCGACGCATTGTTTGATTTTGGGCGAATTGTCGGCGAATACTTCGCGCCGGTGCAGGGGGGAGTCTACGCCGATCGCGCGATGGGGGAATTGGTCACGGCTCTGCGGAAGCAGGGGGTTCGAGGAATCGGGCAGACGTCGTGGGGTCCGACGATCTTTGCACTCTGTGCCAATGAGGCGGATGCTGAATCTCTGCGAAACGGCTTGTCGGCACACCCTCGCTGGAGCGACTGCCGGCTGCGCGTTGCTGCCCCGCTCAACACCGGTGCGGCGATCGAATTTGGGAATGGCGATGCGGCGGGGCATATGAATCAAGAAAGCTGACACCGAACTTCGGACGTTGAACCCGATAGAACGCCAACCGAATTGCGTATCTCGATCGTCATCCCCACGTTGAACGAAGCTGAGCGGATCGACGATTTGATTGCTGCCACGCGTCGTCTTGGGGCCTGTGAAGTCATTGTCGTCGATGGCGGAAGTGATGATGAGACGTTGGCGCGCGCGGCCAAAGCAGGTCGCTGTCTGATAGCACCACGAGGCCGAGCATCCCAACAGAATGCCGGTACCGCGGCGGCGACCGGAGAGGTGCTCCTCTTTCTGCACGCCGACTGTCGGCTGGAACCCGGCGCACTCGAAGAAGTGCGCGAGGTGCTCAACGATCGGCGCGTCGTCGCGGGTTTTTTTCGGCAACGAATCGACGCTGACGGATTCATCTATCGATTGTTAGAACGAGGGAATTTGCTCCGCGCGCGGCTGTTCGGGCGCGTATATGGCGATCAGGGTTTGTTCGTACGCCGCGAGGTGTTCGAGCAATTTGGTGGCTTTCCCGACGTGCCGATTCTCGAAGACGCGATCTTCTCAAAGAGATTGAGACAGGCGGGACGTATTCGCGCGGCGAACGGGGTGTTGCATGTGTCGGCCCGCCGCTGGCAGCGCGTCGGCGTCGTGCGGCAGACGCTGCTCAACTGGAGAATCCTCCTCTGTGCCCGCTGCGGCGTCTCGCTCGACCGCCTCGCCGGGTGGTATCGGCAGGGAAGGTAAGTCAGGTGGTCAGGCTTCAGGTCGTCGGGCTTCAGGCTGCGGGAAATTCAAGAAGAGCCAATGGAACCGTCTTCAGCATTTACCTATAGCCCGAAGCCTGAGCGCCTGAAGCCCGCTTCACCGAGCCAGCCAGCCGCCGTCGATCGGCACGATGCTGCCGTGCATGTAGTTTGATGCGTCGGAAGCGAGGAACACGCACAGCCCGGCGATTTCATCCGGCTGTCCCCAACGGCCGCATGGAATGCGGTCGAGAATCCGTGGAGCGCGCACTGGATCGTTGCGCAAGGCGTTCGGCATATCGGTGTCGAAATAGCCCGGTGCGATGCAGTTTACGTTGATCCCCTGACTGCTCCAGGCGGTGGCAAGCGATTTTGTGAGCCCGGCGATGCCATGCTTCGCGGCGGCGTAGGCGGAAATGTTCCAGCCCCCCTCAAAGCTCATCACCGAGCCGACGTTGATGATCTTTCCGCGGCCTCGCTTCAACATGTGCGGCGCTGCCTGCTGCGAGAGGTCGAACGCGGCGAGCAAATGAACTTCGAGCAACTCCCGCCATTCGTCTTGCGGATATTCTTCGGGAGCGTAACGGCCCCCCTGGCCGGCGTTGTTGACCAGAATATCGAGCCCGCCCAGTTCGCCGACGACACGATCAATCAACCCTTTCCGCTGTGCGGCGTCCGCAAGATCGACCTTAAGATCGACAAACCGCCGGCCAAGCTTTTCGACGAGGTGCCGCGTTTCGTCCGCTTGGCTGCCGCGCGACACGCAAGCGACGTCGGCCCCGGCTTGCGCGAGCCCAACTGCCATCGCCTGCCCCAGCCCGCGACTTCCACCCGTCACCAACGCCACCCGTCCGTCGAGTTGAAAGAGATCGAGGATCATTTATTTCTCCGCGCGTTGAATCTGCAACGCGGTTCCGATGTGTTTCCAGATCATGTCAGCCATCAGTCGATGCCCCTTGTCGGAAAGGTGCAGACCGTCCAATGTCGTTCCATTTGATGCCAGTACCGAGGCAAAGTCCCGTTTAGAGATCAATGCGACATCGTAACGGTTTGCAAGGGTCCGCTGTGTGCGACCAAACGCGTTATAGAACGGAGGCAAGGGAAGTTCCAGCATGACCAACTGGTGCCCAGGGCGATAGAGTTTTTGAAGGAGTTTGTCGAGATCATCTTCAAATGCGTTGGCCGTCGTGGGGCCCAGCACATCGTTGCCGCCGATTTCGACCACCACTAGCGAAGTATCGTCCGGGATTTTTTCCGCCTGTTTTATCGCTGATCGTACGGTTGCTCCTGCAGCAGAGACGTCGAGCACCTGGACGTGATACTGCTCTTTAAACTGCTTTGGCCAAGTTTGCTCCTTGGGGCCGAGCATTCCCGCACTGATCGAGTCCCCTATGATCGCGACGCTCGAGTGAACGCCGGCTTTCAATCGCGGCGCAATTGAGAATCGGTAAGACAACTCGTAGCCGATGCTGAGGATCGTGATGAACAGCATCAGTGTGCTGAGCATTGCCGTGGCGGATATCTGCCGCAATGTCCGCAGATCACTGCCCCGACAACGGGCCACCCACCACAGAACCGCAAATCCCCCCCATCCTATGTAAAACCACAATGAAAACGGGGTTGCCGAAAACGCAATGAGTATGCAGCCCATCAGGCATACGAGTTGCTCCCAACGCCGTGCTGCTCGTTTCCGTCGCAGGATCGCTGCCACGCACACAGCCGCAATGAGCGCCGCCCCGGTGAAGAAAGCATCTCCGCTGGCAAAGTGAAAGGCAATGCCGCTCATTTCGGGACTTTCACCGCGGAAAATGGCCTGTTTGCAACCTGTGCTTCTCAGCCGCGCGCGGCAGTGCTACAGTAATGCACGGTACCGAAAGGAGCGCCGCTTCGCAAAGGGGCCGGGGGAAGACTGACAAATCTTCTTGAGAGAACGATCATCAATTGACCAGAGCATCGAACTCTTCGGTAGATCAACCGCTTGGATCGGCGACGCATCCTCCCACTAGGGAAGGTATGAAGTGCATGTTCAAGAAACGGGCCATCCCCAAATGGACCCTGGTAATCATAACGGTGCCGTGGGTCTACCTTTTGTCAGTTGGTCTGGCGTACCATATCTCGCGCGCTGTTGGGGCGGAGAATGTTTTTCGTGCTGTCTATGGGCCAGTAATTAACCACGTGGTGACGCCGCGCAGCCTGTTGGGCGATCCACTGGAAATGTATCTGAATATGTGGGGAGTTCCTGTCAGGCAAATGGTGCGGAAACCCTAAATATTTTGGGTTCATTTGAAATGAACCACAGGCTGAAACAGATCAGCGGTCAGGAGAGATTCCTATGACCAGAACCTCACACCCAGCACATTCACGCAAGGAAACCGTCTCTCGCCGCGACTTTCTCCGCGTCGGGGGGTTGAGTGTCGTCGGGTTGTCGGTGGCCGAGCAGGCTGCCCTGGCCCGTACCCGAGGGACGAGCGACGCCCGCAGCGTCATATTCGTCCTGATGACCGGCGGACCGAGCCCGTTTGAAACATTCGATCCCAAGCCGGAGGCCCCGTCCGAAATTCGCGGACCAATGCGTGCAATCCCGACGGCCATTCCCGGCGTGCTGCTCAGCGAATCGCTTCCTAAGCTGGCGGAGCGAGCCGACCGCTTCGCGATTCTTCGTTCCTTCTGTCACACCGACGCTCCAATTCACGAGACGGGACAACAACTGCTGCAAACCGGCCGGCTGGTGAAGAAG
The DNA here is from genome assembly GCA_964626885.1 of uncultured Planctomycetaceae bacterium. GTDB lineage: Bacteria > Planctomycetota > Planctomycetia > Planctomycetales > Planctomycetaceae > CAZVJA01. Next base: position 15,374 of record CAZVJA010000016.1, read on the forward strand.
GGGCTCCTCTCGCCGAGCTTCGGCTCGGTCGTCGCGCAGCGGCTGGGGCCGCGGAAAGAGGTCGCGCCGTATGTCGTGCTGCCGCGGCTGCTCACCGGCACCGGGCTCAACGCCCATCATGGCCAAACCGCTGGAAGCCTTGTGGGAGAATTTGGGCCGCTGGTGTGGGACGACCACGCCGACGATCTCGCTTATCGGCGCGTCACGGCAGGCGAGGCGCCGGTGGCGCATCTCTTCGCGGACGAATCGGAGCCGATGCGACGCATGTACGGCGAGTCGCGGTTCGGCTACCTGCTGCTCCAGGCCCGCCGTTTGGTCGAGCAGGGGGTGCGCTGCGTCACCGTCAACCTGTTCGACAACCCCGAGAACCAGGTGACGTGGGACTGCCACGGCCAAGCCCCTTGGGCCCCCGCGACGCTGTTCGACTACCGCGACATGCTCTGCCCGCAGTTCGACCGCGCCTTCTCCGGCCTGCTCGATGATCTCTCACAGCGGGGGATGCTCAAAGACACCCTCGTCGTGGCTGTGGGGGAAATCGGCCGCAGTTCGTACATCAACGCCCACAACGGCCGCGATCATTGGACCGGCGTCTGGTCGGGTCTTGTGGCCGGCTGCGGTGTCAACGGCGGGCAGGTGATCGGCGCCAGCGACGCGCATGGTACGACGCCGATCGAGCGCCCCATCGCGCCGGGCGAGCTGACGGCGACAATCTACGATCGGCTCGGGCTCGATCTTACGGCGCCTGTCAAACTCGACGACACGCACGAACTGCCGCTGACCGACCACGCACCAATTGCGGAGCTGTTTGGTTAGATTGGTGTGCCACTGGCTCCGCCAGTGCCGAGTGTACCTGTCACGCCGCGCCGCGGGATTGTCGCCGCTCAATTTCGAGGGCGATTTTGACTTCCTCTTCTTCCCGGTCGATGAGGGCCGCCACTTCGCGAGCGTTGTAGCCTGCCTCAGACAGGTGGAGCACCATTCGCCGTTGCCACGGAGTCAACGGACCGCGGGTTGCATCCCCGGTTTGAGCGGATGGTTGAGCCGAAGTCTTGGCGGACGAGCCGGGAAGGGTGATGTCCGGTCCAGCCGCGGTGGTATTATCGGTTCCTTTCTTGCGGAGCAGATCCTGCAGGCGGACGATTTCCCGGTCTGCTTCGACCACAAGCTGGTCGAGCTGCGTCAGCCGGGTTTCGATGCGTCCTTCGACCTCGCGATTGAAATCGTACAGCCGCAGCTCGAACTGGTTGACGTGGGTCGCCACCCGCTCCATCGCTTCGGAGGCCTCGCGGCGATCCTGCGTGCGGCCGTGCATGGCCTGCTCTTCGCGGACCTTGCGGGCCAGCCACATCCGCCAGCAGACGACTCCCGCGAACAGCACGCTCAGGAAACCCATCACAATCAATTGCGATCCGCCAACCGATTCCGCGAATATCATGGCTCCTCCTCCTTGAGGGGCTTGCGGGGCTATCTTTCAGGGGGACATCGAATGCCACGCCTTTTGCAAAGTCTCAGGGCGTATCACCCAGAATCTACCTTCCATGGTCGTGACCATGATCATGGCTATGGTCATGAGAATGATCGTGGTCGTGATGGTGGTGTCCGTGATCGTGATCATGGCTATGATCGTGACTGTGATCATGATCATGTCGGTGATCGTGGTCATGGTCATGGCTATGGTCGTGATCGTGGTGGTGGCCGTGCGACGTTGATCGAGTTGGAATAGTTGGTTTCTCGCCGCTCTGGTCAAAGGCGGCCTCCGCGGCCCGGTATACGTCGCGCAGCGGAATGCTTTGCTCCCGCGCGATCCTCGCGCAGGCTTCGAACTCCGGCGTGAAGATTGCCGCCCCGCCGGTCCGCCAGCCGAGTTTTCCCTCCACGGTACCATAGATTGTTTCGACCGCGTGTGGCTGCCGCGCCCGCTTGGAACGTTCGACGACCGACCGCCGAATGCCGAACGTGTTTGTCTCCGTGAACAGCAACGTCTCCATCCGCTCGACGTCAGCCGGCCGGCACAACACCGTCAGCAAAACCCCGGGCCGGTCCTTCTTCATCTGCACGGGGACCGTGAACGCATCGAGCGCGCCGGCTTCGAGCAGCCGCTGCCGCGTGTAGCCGATGACTTCGCCGGTTTCATCATCCAGATTCGTTTCGAGCACGGTGATGACGTCGCTCTCGGGAGCAAGTTGCGCCTCACCGACAAAAATCCGCAGCAAGTTCGCGCGGCCGGGAAAATCCATTGTTCCCGAACCGTAGCCGATCGATTCGATCGTCATCGCCGGCAGCGGTGCAAAGCGATCGGCCACCGTGCGAACAATCGCCGCACCGGTCGGGGTGGTGAGTTCCGCTTCAATCGGCACGTCGACGAGCGGAATTCCCTTGAGCAGCTCCGCCGTGCCGGGTGTGGGAACGGTGCAGACTCCGTGATCGATTCGCACCTGCCCCCGGCCGGTCGGTATAGCGCTGCAGACGACCTGGTCGGCTCCGAGCAGGTCGAACCCGATCGCCGCGCCGACAATATCGACGATGCTGTCGATCGCGCCGACTTCGTGAAAGTGGACCTTGTCGATCGTCGAGCCATGTACTTTTGCCTCGGCGGCGGCGACGTGACTGAAAATCTGCTTCGCGAGATCTTTCTGCCGCGGCGTGATACCGTCGGCGGCATCGATCAATTTTGTGATGTCTTTGAGATGCCGGTGGGCATGCTGCTCGGGATGCTCGACCCGGACGTAGGTCGCGCGGAAGCCCCCCTTGACGACCGTTTCGACCCGCAATTGCACGCCGGGAATTTTGAGTGAATCGATCCCCGCGCGAATGATGGCGGCATCGACGCCGGCGTCGATGAGCGCCGCGAGCGTCATGTCGCCGCTGATGCCGGTGGAGCAATCGAGGTACGCAATCCGCACGATAGTTCTTTCACTTTTGAATGCGCAATCCGGGGCGCATAAGGGGAAGAATTGTAGTTCTGGCGGTGCGATCGACCAAGACCAACCGCTCAATCCACACCATTCCTTGTACACGCGGCGCACGGATTTTCGCAACCGGCGAAAATCGAACGGAACGATTCCAGGAGGGAGGGCGAGGCTCCCGCCGAGCCGCAAGGTCCGAGAGTCACTAGACTCAGCGGCTCAGCAGGAGCTTCGCCCTCCCAGGGTAAGGTTCCCATGGGACGTCAGCGACTCATCCTGTCCGTCATGCAGTATTCGGCTTGCACGTGCCGGAATCGAGATCAGCCCTTGAAGGGCCCTTGCTTTCGTGCCAGCTCAAGGATCGATTGCGTGCGGGCCGCGCCGGTACCGCTCGGCTGCTCGCCCGCGCCGGAAGCTTTCGCCGGGGCGGGAGCTTCCGCCTGCGGCTCCGGGGCAGGGGCCGGCTTGGCAGCAGGTTTCGGTGCGGGCTGCTCCGGAGGAGCTGCCTTGGCTGCGGGGGCTGCGCCTCCCGATTTGGCCGCTCCTTGCATCCGCGCCAGTTCGAGCGGCGAGAGCTTCTTGCCCCCCTCTCCGGCAGGCGCTGCTTTGGGAGCGGGTGCGGCGGGAGCACTGCCACCGGCTGCCGCCGCCTTCGCAGCACCCTGCTGGCGCGCCAATTCGAGCGGCGAGAGCTTCTTCTCTCCTGAAGCTGGTGCCGTGGGCTTGGCAGCTGCCGGTTTCGCGGCCGCAGGTTTTGCTCCCGCGGCTCCTTGCTGGCGCGCCAATTCGAGCGGCGAGAGCTTCTTCTCTCCCGAAGCTGGTGCGGCGGGCTTCTTTTCAGTGGCGGGTGCGGCAGCTTTTTCTTCTTTCGCCGCGTGAGCCGGTTTGCCAGGAGCAGGAGCAGGGACCACCTTCAGGTAGCTCGGGTCGATGTCGTACCAGCCGATGTCCTCGAAGCCCTGGAACTCGACCAGAGCCCGGCCGTTCATGTTGACCGTCTTGACGAGGCCGGTCCGGTCGGCGAAACGGCGCAGTTCGGGAACGCCGCTCTTAACGACCACGTACTTATCCGTGAATTCCGACTTCAACTGTTCCGCGGCTTGAATCGACATGGCTCTTCCTGTTCGCCGTACTGACCCGAAGCTCACCGTTGGCTGCCGGTGAGCACTCCGCGCGCAGCAGGTTCCCCATCATGGACACCACCTGTTGCCGGAAGAACGGATTTTGCGGAAATCGCCCGGGGAAATCAAGCGTGAGACGGAGGCTCTTCAACGCTGGTAGATCGGCAAATAGTGATAGTCCACCCCCAACGCCAGCACCGACATCGAAGTGGCGTACAGCTTGCCGGCTGCCTGTTCGCTGCCGTTTTCCGCCTGCCAGCTTCCGTCCGCCAATTGCCGTTCCAGTAGCAGGTCACCCAAGGCTCGCCGCGCGGCTGTCCGCTCTGCCCCCCCCATCAGGTCGAGGGCCACGCTGCAATAATAGACGCCGTAATAGAAATACTGCTCGCGCGGATGCAGCGGCTTTTCGCGCAGGAACTCCGACGCTCGCTGCACTTCCCTCCCAAGATGCCGGCCGCAGATTTCGAGAGCCACAATCCCCGTTCCCGTGCGGGTGGCTGAAGGCGTTGCTCCTGGCTGATAGGCAAAGCCGCCGCTCTCCGCCGCGTGGCATTTGCGGACATACTCCACCGCGCGCTCGATGCTCTCGGCCGGAACGTCGCAGCCGATATTTTTCGCAGCCCTCAGTGCCAGCAACTGCCACGCGGTGACGCTCAGGTCGCTGTCCTGGCTGGTCGTCTGGTACCGCCACCCTCCCGCGTGACGTTCGTCTTTTGCGACACTTTGCGCTTCGAGCAGCAGCCGCACGCTCCTTTCGATCGCCTGGCGGCAGCGCTCGGCGAGAGGCTTCTCGAGCATGCCCGCCACTTCAGCCAACATCAATGTGCTGATGCCGTGACAATAAAGCGGCCCGTGGCTGCGCGATGCGACAATCATCCCGTTCGGCTGCTGCTGATCGAGCACCCAGGTGATGGCTCGTTCCAGCCGCGCACCATGTTCGCCTTCTCCCGGAACGTGCCCCGCCGCCAGAAAGGCCATGACCGCCAGGGACGTTGCTCCGGTCGATTCGCCGTACGCGTCGGCCTTCCAACTGCCGTTCGGTCCTTGTTGTGAAGCGAGGAACTTGAGCGCGCGGTCGACGGCGGCATCGATTTGCTTGCTGGTGGCGTCTGGTCGTGCGGGCGAATCGACATTTTCCGCACTCGTGATCGGCGTCGCCTTCCCGACGCTCCGCGACGGCAACGGTTTTACGATGTCGTCCGCACGGACTGCCGGTAATGGATTGAACCAGAGCAGGATGATCGCCGCGAGACTTCGTGGTTTTGTCATTGTTTCCCCGCCAACTCCCGGAAATACCGCTCAATTGCACCGGAATACTCGCCTCGCGGAATGTCTCGTCCCGGCTCATGGATTTGTGTGCGGACTGGCTGCGGCACGCTCCCCCATTCGCGCGACGCATGCCGCTCCAGTTCCGCATCCAGAGATTCAACGTCTCGCAGCCCCCACGCACCGGTGCCGGCGCTGCCGGAAAGGGTCGTGCTTTCCGACGACCCGGCCGAATTCGCGCCGGTGTCGCTCCCCGGCTGCGGCATACCGCCGCGCTTCGCATTATTTGCTGCTTCCGTCAGCGCTCTGGCGGAACGGTCGAGGGCGTTCGCACTTCGCGACAGCGCGTTCTGACGCCCGGCAGCTTCCGCCTCAGCACGCGCGTCCTCTTCCGCGCTGTTTTGATTGCGTTCAGCGCCTCGTCCGTTTTGAGTGTTTCCTTGTTGAGAAAGTTCTCGACCCGCCTGCTGAAGGTGCCGAGCCGCTTCCGCCAGTGGACCGGCGATGTTCTCGGGACTCGATGCCGCGATTCCCTGACCGGCCGCGGCACCGTCACGGGCCCAGCGTGCCGCCTCGCGTAGCTCCGCAATCGCCTTAGTCGCGGCGTTCATAGCTGCCAGTCGTTCGTTGTTCTGGATCGATTGGCTGGCCTGTTCCATTTGCTCGCCGGCCGCGCGCGTCGCGAGATCGGACTGATGCGCACTTTCGTGAATCGCATCAAGACGCAACGGCTCCTCGCCGAGACTCTCCGCGATTTGCTGAAGTCCCCGGGCGACGTCTGTCGTTTGTTGCTTTAGCATGAGCTGCCCCGCTGACCTCGCAGCTTTTCTCGCCGCGGGCAATTCCCCCAACTTCGCCGTTGACTTGGCGATTTCCTCCAGCCGAGCGGCAAGCGATGTGAGTTGTTGTGTCGTCGTAGCGTATGTCGCTGATTCTTCGTCGGTTTGCAGTGCCGTGACCAGCGTTCGAGCCGACGCGGCTGCCTGTGCCGTTTCCATTCCCGATTGCGAAAGGTTTCCGGCCCAAGCCTGTCGAGCGGCATTATCGACCTGTCGGGCGATGTCGACCGCTGTCTTTGTCCAAGGGGCGTCACCTCCCGCACGATTCAATATCTCGGTGGCGGCACGCGTCGCCGGCCGAACCAGCATTTGCAAATCGATTTGCAATCGGGCTGCGTTCTCGGCCTCTGCAAAATCTCTCTCCGACGGGGCATTCGCGTCTGCTTCGATGGCCTGGCCGAGCAGTTCTTCGCGCGCGGTCAGCAGTTCCAGCGTGCGGGCAAATTCCGCCAGCCGGTCGATCTGAATCCGTCGAGCTGCGTCCAGCAGAGCGGTATGTTCGTTGAGCAGAGATTCAACATCGCGCGACAGTTGCTGGCGATCAGTGCGTAACGGATCGACATTTTTATCAGCTGCCGTTGTTTTGGTTTCCTCATGATTCGAACTCTCAGAGGGCTTCGTCGGTTGTCGGTCAGCGATGACACGCGTCGCGGCGGCGAGCGCTTCGGTGCGCTGCGCCAATTGGGGAAGTCGGAGCAGATCCCGCTCCGTGGCTGCCAATTCGTCAAAGCGTTGTTCCAAAGCCGCCAATTTGTCGCGCGCGTTACCGAGATGCTCCACTGCCTCATTGGTCGCACGATTCTTCTCGGGCGGCAGAGCGCCACTCGCCCCCGCCATTAGGCGGCTTGCGGCGCGAATCTCCTGCTCAGCAATGTCGCGGGCCTCGTCGGCCATCCGCGTGAACAGAGGTCGCTCAGCGAGTTCCAACGCGAGTCCCTGCAAGCGGCCGGCAATGTCGGTCTGCTCCCGAACGAGCCGCGACCAGTCGTCCCGCGGAATTTCGATGGCCGAGCTTTCCGACGAATCGCCTCCGGTTCGACGTCGAGCAATCTCCCCCCGCGTTTTCTCAACAGAGATGCGAATCTCCGCCAGTTGTTGCTTGAGCTGATCTTGCCGCCGCGCGACTGGATCGCCGTCGTTTGGCAACGCGTTCCGATCGATCAGCACAAGATGCGTCGCGGACCAGGTTTCATTGGGGGATGGTGTAGGGCGATTGTCACGTGCGCGAACGCGAAACTTGACCGCACTCCCTTCGGCCAGTTTCAAGGGGGCAAGGTTCCATTCCAGGACGGTCGAAACGAGACGCCGGTCGGGCGAAGTCGGATTCGCCAGGACTGTTTGGTTCGAGCCCCCCGGGAGTTCCGCCACGAGGTCAAGCGTAGCGATACCGAAGTCGTCCGCTGCATGAACCGACACGCGCAACGTGTCGTCCGATCGGATCGAGAGCGGCCCGGACCCGTCGCCAATCGAGACGACCAGCGTCGGCGGCTTATCAGGGATCACGACAATCTCGCGTGCCTGGTCCTGGTGCGTCAGTTGTTGTGTATCGGTCAGCGCGACGGCGAATCTGCCGCTCGACACGGGAACGAACTTCAACTCGCCGGAGAGTTTGTTCTCCGCCAGATGAAATGGCACCGGAGGCACGCCGCCATCGAGAGGCAACATAACCGCTCTTTCCAGCGATTTGTTGAATGTCGCCCGGAATCTCAGTTCCGTCCCTTCAACAACGTGTATCGATGAAGGAACGTTGTCGACAGAGGACGAGGGGCTTTGCGTGTAAGCCGGTGGGCGAACTTCAACCGACAATTGAGTGACAGCCGGTCGGTCGACGACTTCGACATGATGCAGATCCGATAAGCTTCGCCCGGCCATCACGCGAAAATCGAACGTGAGCGCAACTTGCGGCAACCTGCCGACGAACTCCGCCGCGCCGGGATCGAGTTCCATCGACCGGTCCGATTGCCGACCTGCCTCGTCGGTCGTCTGCAGGATGACTGGTTCGTGTTCCATCGTGGATGTCAGGCCGCGCCGAGAGATGCGAGCACGAACGACGAGATCACTTCCGCGCGCCGCAAAGGCCGGAAGCTCGGCGACTTCAATCTCATAGCCAATGACATGGTCAAGTTGCTCCCACGGAGAGAGAAATCGCTCCCAGAGCAGTGCATAGTCCCGCGCGGCGATTGCGAAGGGAACCAGCAACAACGCGACCGCCGCCGAACCGGCCAGCCCCCAGCGAATCGCCCGTTTGGGAGAAACCGCGGCTCGGAAGTCGATGTTCTTGATCGCCTCGAGAGCATCGCGGCGAATCAACGCTCGCATGTGTGGGGAGCCGCGGAACCTTTCCGGTTTCGCTTCGTCTTCAACTTCAACCGCCGACAGCAACTGCTCGCCAAGTTGCGGGTATTGCCGCTCGACGACCGCAGCCAGTTCGGCAATTGTGATTTGCGAACGCCAGGTGCGAACCAGCGTCTGCCAGGCCATGAACAACACGACCGCCGTGGATGTGAGGAACACTCCAACACGAATTGCTGTCGTCGGATCTGCTACAAGGTCAAACCCCATGCCGGCAGCCGCGCAAATTGCCGCCGAGAGCAGAGTTTGTCCGGCGCCGCGCAGCATCGAGAGGCGGCGCACGCGGCGATCAAGCAGCATCAGCCCTTGCCGTAAGGAGTCGATTTCAGATTGTTCGTGTCGGTCAGTCATCAGGTTTTGTCACTGTGGGAATCATGGGAGCCCCTCACGTTGCCGCAGGCCCCATTCCAGGGTGAGCAGGAAGACGATCAGCAGCAGAGTCACCGGATGGTTCCAGAGCCGAATAGCTCGAAGTTGGAAGTTGTACGCAAGGGGGGCGGGGATCAGCGTGGACAAACGGTCCAGTTGATCGGGCCGAAGGACTTCACCGTGGCCAATGGCCGCAATCCGCCGCAGCAATTCTTCATCGGGTCTCCTATTCAGTCGTTCGCGCGATCGGAACGAGCGAACGTGCAGCGAGGCAGTCACTTCTGGAAGCTGCACATCCGCACTTTCCGCGACGAGTTGTATTCGGTAGCTTCCCACCGGGAGCGATCGGCCGCGAGCTTCGCGCACATGCGGCTTATCGTCCACATTGGCAAGATCCCACACGCGGACGACCCGACCGTCGTCCGTCCGACGGATCTCCGCCCGCAATGGTGACGAACCAATCCGCTGCAGCAGCATCGGCGACAATTGCGCTCGCAGGGCTACCTCGTCTCCAACGGTCACGTCCGCATCCACGGCACCGAAACGGAGCTCTCCGGTCCCGAACGCGGTTCGATTTCTCGCGGCGGCCCGCGCGAGGCTGCTCCAGAAGTGATGGTGATGCTTCTGGTCATCGCGCCGTCGCCAACGCCAGGTACTGTCGAACCCAAGCCAGATCACCTCGCCCAATCCATACCGTTGCGTGACGACGACCGGCGACTCTGCAACGGTTCCATCAGGAATCTTCGGCTCTGAGCGTTTTTCGAGGATCGCATTCGCGAGCACCGTGGCCCCCGGTTTGGGGACTCCGGTGAGCCCCCAGGAATGGCCCGGAAGCTCCGACCAGATGGCACGGTTTTTTGCTGGGTCGCCGTCCAGTCGAAATGCCGGATACTCTTCCGCGGCTGCAGTCGGCTGCACATGAAATTCTCGCGCGACGACTTGCTTTGCCTCGCCAGTCATCGCATCCAGCGGGATCGAATGAATTTGAGAGACAGGCAGCAACTGCCTTACGACGGGCGACTCGAATCTTTGCGGAAAATTCTGCTTGCCGGAAAGAAACAACAGCGTTCCTCCCTGTTCCGCCACAAAGCCTTCCAGCAGGTTCCAACCTTGCGTGGAAACGTCATCCCGGCCAATGTCCCCGATGATCACCAGGTCACACTGCGCGAATGGGGAGTCGGCAGAGGTCGCCGTTCCGGGAGTCAGATCGAGTCGGCGCGGAAAGAATGTGTCGGGAAGTAAACCGAGGTACGGCTGCCGAAAGACAACCGGCTTCCAGTCGATGTGTTCGTCGCGCCCCAGAGTCCCATCCAGCGCGCGAAACTCCCAGCGGGCCTCTCCCTCGAGCATCATCACTCGCGCCTTGTCCTCCACGACCCGCAGGCAGAACGATAATGTTTGATTGTCGTCGTTCGATTCGTCGGAACCAGTCGCCGCGACATGCAAATTATAGGATTGAAGGCCGGCGGTGCCGACCGGTATGTCCACGTTCACGGTCGATTCGCGACCAGTGGGCTGAAACGATTGCTCGATGGTCGAGTTGCCGGTTGGAGTATCCCCGGCATGCACGACAACATGGACCGGTTTCCCCTCGAAACCATCCGTCATCAGATGCGCCGTAATTCGCGCCTGCTCTCCCGCGAAGACGATCCTCGGGACTTCGACCGACCTCACGGCGAGATTGGGCGCCTTGACGTCCGATCCGACGATCACCGGAATGATCCGCGTCGAATGGCCGGCCAGCCGCTCGGCCGCGAGCGTCACATCCCGCTGCTCGGTGTCCATCCCGTCGGTGAACAGCACGACCGCCAACGGGGCGTCCGCTGAACTTTCAACGCCGGACGACTGCGCTGCCAACCGATTTAACAATGCCGCCAGATCGGTCGAGTCGGCCAGCACACGGTCGGGCGGTCGGAATTCAGACAGGGAGCGAGGGCGCGCCGTCGGCTGTGGATCAGCAGTCTTCCCCAACAGTTTTCGCGAGGAATCGGCGAACAATCGCGGGTCAACCGATTCCACATCGCCGCCGAACAGAAGATACTCGGGCGTGACCGAACTCGGGAACGTCATTTCTCCGATTGACAGTGCGTGATGGATGACATCCATCGTTGCTTCAGCACGATTCGCGGGCAGTTCAGCATCATTCGAGAAGAGGGCGTCCGACGAGGACCGCGAGTCGCGCGCTTCCATGCTCCCCGACGCATCGATTGCCACGATCACTCGTCCAACAGCCACATTTTCCGCAGTCCACCGGAAAACCGGCTCGAACAAGAGCGCCGTTGCGACGACGACGGCAGCCACACGGATCGCACCGCGAACCGAAAGGGACTGATGATGTGAAGCAGCCGATGCGCCGCCGAGCGTCGGCGACAGTTGACGAGTCCTCGCGATCCGGGCCGTTAAATAGGCCTCTGCAACGAGCAACAGCACACTCCCCAGGAGCAGCCACCGCCAGAATTCGACCGGCTGTGCGGCGTGCAACTGGTGCTCGATCAGGTCATCAGGCGAGACGAAAAACTCCAAGTCGCCGCGCTTTGTAAGTTCCTCTCGGGCGGCGGGATCGAGCGGCTCGACAGTCGCTTCCGCGCGGATGTTTTCCGCACGTTGACGAGATGCCGGCGACAAGTAGGAATTTGCCTCTGGTGAAGAATCCCGAACATCCGAAGCCGCCAACCAAAGGAGCATCTCGTGCAGCAGCGGCACAAAGGATTGACGGGTCGGCAGGTCGCTCCACTCTGCGTTCAGCGGAATCGACATCTGCAACACTCGACCGTGGCCATGGTGCCTGGAAATCAGGAGCGGATCGCCGGACGGCCGCAGTCTGGCGTCCGCAGCGCCGCGCGAAATATCATCCAGTAACCACCATGAAGAGGTTTGCATGAACTGCGGATCGCTGGTGTCGCCGAAGGTGTTACTCCAGTATGGTGCCAACGTTGCCGCGTCGATGGTTTCGAACGGGTGCGCACCTTCTACTCTCCGAATCTGCTTCATTGCCGCCGGCAGCACTCCTTCACCGGCTCGAAATAGCAACTGGTTGTACGTATCGCGATCGGTCCGGTTTCCCGGCGCGATCAACAATCCCCCTCCGTTCGCGACGTGCTGCTCGAGCCATTTCGCTTGTGAGTCAGTAACGCGCGGGACGTTTGCCAGCACGACAACCGACGGCAAGGGAGTCTCCACCGGCTGCCACTGGTCCCAATGTACGACGGATGTCTTTAACCAAGGTGTCGACGGGGTCTCATTGCCGAGAGCTTGTGCCGCGAAAAATGTCTCGCCGCGTCCAGGTTCGTTGCTTGTCGCGCCGTCCACGAGGAGAACGGCGATCGGCGACAACACCTGTATTGCGATTTCAGCGCGGTCGTCGGCGGGGCGTCCATCGGGATCGAGTGCAATCGCGACTGTGTGAATCCCTGGAGTGTCGAAATGGTGGGCAAACTCCACGTCGTTATCGCCGTCCGGTTCGAGGCGGATCTGCCGAGATTTCTCCGCGACTCGTTTCCCGTCGATCTCGATATGCGCGGCAACGTTGCGGGACTTCTCATCCCCGCGTGCGTGAATGGCCGCGCCGATACGAATCGGCAACCCGACGGCAGTAAAGGATCGCGTCGTCCACAGCGGTCCGACGGCGAAGTTTTCGGAGGAACTTGATTCACGTGATCGCGCGCTGACGTCGAGCACTCGAACACGGGGTGAGACACGCGCTACCGAACACAGGTCGTTAAAAATACTCCATTGCGGAGAGTCACTTGCGGGCCAGGCGGCCGATTGGCCGTCGGTGAGTACGATGATTTCTTGCGCGAGGTTGTCCCCCTGTTCCAGCAAGCTGACGGCGCGTGTTGCGGCACGGACGAGGTTCGCAGGGCCGTGCGGTGGCGGTATCCGGTCCAGTGACTCCCGGATGGCAGTGAATTCGTGAGTCACAGGAGCGAATACGACCTGCGGCTCGTCACGGGCATCAATAAGAGTGATGCTATCGCCGCGTGTGAGTTCATCGATGATCGTTCCCGCGGATCGGAGCGCCCGTTGATGGAACGTCTTCTCGTCGTCCGTGTCCCCCGCTTTGGCCGACATGCTGGCGGAGCCGTCGATGACGACGACCACATCGCGAAGGGCATTCATCCCCAAGGGAACAAATGGTGAATTCTCAAGCCAGGGGCGGGCAAAGGCCAGCGCCAGCAAGGCCAATGCCCCCATGCGGAGAGCCAGGAGTAACCATTCGGTGCGCGGAAGCCGGGCACGGTGCTCGCTTGCCGCGGCCAGAAACTGCATCGCTCCCCACGGAACAGAGACATATTCCCTCCGCGCAAAGAGGCGGATCAGCAGCGGAATCGCCACAGCCGACAAGCCGGCCAGCATCCAGGGATTGACGAAAGGGAACGGCATCAACACTCTCCGAAGTCGATCATACGGAGGCCAGATAAGAAACGCAAAATGCATGGCTTAACAGCGTCGTTCGCCACGAAAGACTGTCACGATGACAGACGACGCGATATGCTGAGACCCGGTCTGCGGAACTGGTAAAAACCGCGACCAGAGTATCGTTTTGCACGGAGGTTTATTTGAACACAGAGCTGACGGGATCGGCATCAGCACTCCGCAAGGATGCGATCCTCCGTGATAACGCTGGCAAGATGCTGGCAAAAGTTGCTTATCCGGCCGGCGCGCTCATGGACGAGATCGTCTCGCGGACCCTCTCCGGCGGCGAATACCCCGTTCCCGATTTTCTCGTCCGCAAACCGGTGTTGATTGTCGACGTGGGGGCCAACGTCGGCGCGGCGTCGGTATTTTTCGCATGCGTTTTTCCGGAAGCGCGCCTCTTTGCGTACGAACCTGCCCCACACATTCACGCATTCGCAGCCGAAAACCTGCAACCATTCGCGCTTGCACAGGTCTTTCCGTGCGGGTGGTATTCCAGGAATTGCACCGTGCCGCTGTATACAGGCCTCGTGGGGAGCGCGACCAGTTCCGTCGTGCCGTCCCGTGAAACAGGGAGCGATGCCTTCGATGTGAAGCTTGTGCGCGGGGCCGATGAACTCTCGCGGCTCCGACTGGAATACATTTCGATTTTGAAGCTTGACACCGAGGGGTGCGAGGTGCCAATTCTCGAGGATCTCGTCGACTGGCTGGAAAGGATCGAGACGATTCTGGTGGAGTATCATTCGGAGGAGGATCGCCGGGCGATTGATCGTCTCCTGGAAGAACGGTTCTCCTTGTTCTTCGCGTCAAGCCGAGGGGTACATCGCGGAGTCGCGGGCTATGTGGCGAAATCGATCGCAGCCAAGCACCCGAAAATGGACCCGTTTGCCATACGGCGGCCGGAGTTTTAGGAACGCCGATTTTCTTGTCGGTGAGAAGTGTTGAAATGAAACTTTCCCTCTCCGTCCGTATTGCCGAGGCCCCGTGCAAGACCAAGCTCAATGTTCCGTTCGAGGAACTTGTGCAACTGGCGGTCGAGCTCGGTTACAAGGCGGTCTGCATCCGCGCGAGCGCCGGCGGCGTGCAGACGCCGCGCGACGAACTATTGAAGATGCGCAAAGCCGTCGACAAGGCGGGGCTTGCGGTGTCCATGGTCACAGCCGACTTCAACGTACCGCTGAACAACGCCTGCGGACCGGAGAGCTTGCGGAACATCGGGCCGAGCCTCGATGTGGCTGAGGCGTTCGGCTGCAATTTGATCCGCATCTGCATGAAGAGTCCCTCGGACATCGAACCCGCGCAGCGCGCCGCCGACCAGGCAGCCGAACGCGGCATTCGGCTGGCGCATCAATGTCATACGACGAGCCTGTTTGAGCAGATCGAGCCCTCCCTGCGGTTGTTGGAGCGGATCAACCGCCGCAATTTCGGACTGATCTACGAACCGGCGAACCTCATGCTCTGCGATCAACGATACGGACTCGACACACTCCGGCGGTTCGCGCCATATCTGATGAACGTCTATGTGCAAAACCATGTGCTTGACCCCGCAGGTCCGGTAGAACTGGAGACCTGGTGCCTTGGTCCGCGGCGATTCCGGCACATTCCCATCTGGGAGCCGGGAGGCGTCAACTTCGAAGAAGTCGTCACGTCTCTTCGCGCGATCGGCTACGGAGGTTATTTCACAATCCATCAAGCGTATGCCGAGCTGATGGGCCCGCGCGAAGCGGCGACAAAGAGTGCGGAGTACCTCCGTAAGATCGGCGGATTTGAATAATCGCCTGTTTTACAGGTGCTGTGGACGACGATTCTGATGCGTCCCGCAGCACGGATTGGTATGCTGAGCGCGATTGTCAACAAAGGTGCCACACCGGTTTCGCGGCTGATACTCTGGGCACAGTCACTCATCCCCTTGATTAAGGACGGTTCACATGGGACGAATCCTGCTGGCCACACTGCTCGGTGCTGTTGTGTTGTTTGCATGGGGCATGGCGGCTTGGATGGTACTCGGGCTGCATGACAGCTCAATTCATAAGATCCCCGATGAATCAGCCGTGGCGACACATCTCCAGCAGCAGGGACTGCGGACCGGTGTCTATATCTATCCGGGCATGCCGACCCGCGCTGACGCGCAGGCTCCCGGCTTCGATCGCGAGAAGGCTGAAGCAGAATTCATGCAGCGGCATGAGCAGGGACCGATCTTTACGGTCTTCTTTAAATCCGAAGGTCAGAAAGTCATGGGGCCGAATACGATGGCCGGCGGATGGGCGATCAATCTGATCACCGTGTTCATTGCCGCGAGTCTGCTGAGTGCCGCGTCGCGCGGCGGAATGACGTACATCCAACGGGTTGGGATAGTGATGATGATGGGGATCTTCGCCGCGCTTCTCGGGCACGGATCGCTTTATGTCTGGATGCTCTTTCCGCTGGATTGGACGCTCGCGATGATGGTCGACATGGCACTCGGATGGACGCTCGTCGGACTGGTGCTGGCGGCGTTCATCCGGCCGCAGGCGACAACAACTCACACCACGATGCCGGCGCCGGGAGCAGGGAGTTGAAATTGCTGCGACAATTTCGATGTGCCAGCATTGTCGCCGTGTTGTTCCTTCTGGTTGTCGTGAGGTCGGCAACGCCCGATGAGCCGGCGTGCCGCACGAAAATCATCGAGTGGGGCTGGGACGAACCCGATACCGCCTTCATGAAAGCCCATGCGGCCGAGATGGAGCGGATGCCGTTCGACGGCTTCGTCTTTCACGTCCCCCCAATCGACGGTCGCAACTTTGTCTGGACGATGTGGGGGCCGCAGAAGTTCCGCTGGGAAGGGTTCGCGGGAGCGCTCAGCGATCTACAAGCCGCGCGATTCGAGAAGCTCACCGATCGTTTCTTCCGGACGAACGTCACGCCGGGAAAGATCGACTGGTTTGACGACGACGGGTGGAACGCCGTTCGGCACAACTTTGGCTTGGCAGCGCGGTTCGCGAAGCAGGGGGGCTGCAAAGGCCTGTTGTTTGATACAGAGCAGTACGAAGGAGATCTGTTCAGCTACGCGCGGCAGCCAGGGCGGGGGACGCATTCGTTCGCGGAGTATCAACAGAAGGTGAGGCAGCGGGGCGAAGAGTGGATGCGCGAGGTGAATCGGGAATTCCCCGATGTGACGATCATCCTCACGTTCGGCTACAACG
>CAZVJA010000016.1:31924-46817 GCA_964626885.1 uncultured Planctomycetaceae bacterium
CAGGGGCAGGATTGGAGCGTCGACGACTTTTCGAAGAATTACTTTTCGCCGACCGAGTTCGAGCAGTCGCTACGGATGGCGCTGGAACTTAGCGACGAGTACGTCTGGATCTACGCGGAACATCCCCGCTGGTGGACGAACGAGAAACTGCCGGAGGCGTATCTGGACGCGATCAAGAAAGCTCGCCGTCGCGTGACCGGAGACCAGGTGGATTAGCAGCCTGAGGCGATCGAGAATTTCGATGTTGGCCTACTTCTCCATCAGCCAATCCGCGAGTTTCGTGTCGCTGTCGTAGCCTGTTTTCTCTTTGAGGATCTTGCCGTTGCCGTCGATGATTTTGTAATGCGGCACGAGCGGCGTGAAGAGGTAGTGTTCGGCTACTTCCGGTTGTTTGTCGCAATCGATGTTCAGCACGACAAAGTCTTTGAGGAAATTCTCTTTGAAGGCAGGAACGTCGAGTGCCTCGGCCTGCATCTTCTGGCAAATTTTGCACTTGCCCGAGGTGAACAGCAATAGCACGCGTTTACCCTTGGCATTTGCGGTTTGTACCGTCTTCTCCACGACCGGGTGATGTTGGCCGGAGAGCGAGCCGGTCTTCTTTAGCCGGTCCTTCAACTCCTTTGCGAGTTCCTGCCCGCTGGGACGGGGCTTCTTCGTAAAATCGGACAACGGCGGAATCTTCTTGTTGGGATTGTACTTCTTCTTCAGCGGTGATGAGGTCGCCTGCGAACCAGAGGATTTGGAATTGGCGGTACTGCGCGATGACGTCTTTGATTTCGAATTCGAGTTCGTTGATGTCGAAGAGTCGGCAGCAACCGTGGCGGCGATGACAAACACGATCGTTGCGAAAATGGTAATTGTGGTCAGACGGAACATCGGCGGAGTCTCCAGGAGTCTTCTCCAGCAAGGCGGGACAGAACATCCCCTTGGAAAATGTAGGTCGGCGAGATGCGGGAAGCCGTCAGTCAGCGGGGCAGGTTGCGATCCATGCGAAGTTGCCCTCTCCATCCCGCGTCAAAATCGATGCAATCGCGCCAGACGGAACGGGGCGTTCACGACGGCTCGCGATTTCAGACCTGTACCTTGGCGTGCAAAAAGTGATGCAACACGATTCCCGCCGCGACCGCGACGTTGAGCGAATCGGTTCCCGGCTGCATGGGGATGATCACCTGCCGGTCGCAGAGGGAGAGCAGTTCGGGCTCCAGGCCGTGTTTTTCGTTGCCGAAGAGGATTGCTGTTCGTTTCGCGCGCCGAGCGCTCCGCAGCGGCTCGGCGGCAGGGGCGAGAGTGGTTGCGACCAGTTCGACATCGTACTCGTCGCGTAATCGTCGCAGATCCTGCGCAATGTCGTGCGTGGCGATGATTGGCAGCTTGTACGTCGCCCCCATCGAAGTTCGGGAAACTCGCCGCGACAGCGGATCGGCACAGCCTTGACCGAGCAGGAGAGCGTCGACACCGAGCGCGGTGCAGGTACGGATGATCGTGCCGAGGTTGTCCGGCGAGTTGACGTCGGGGCAGACCGCCAGCGTCAGTTGTTCCCCCGCCGCACGAACGACATCGGGAATGCCGGGCCAATCCGTTTGCCGCCCGCGTGCCAGCACGCCGGTATGAAAGTCGAACCCAACAAGTTCCTCGGCGAGGCGATGTGGCAAGATGTAGAAGGGGACGCCTGCCGGGACGTGCGGCGAGATTTCCGCTTCGCGCCGGTCGCTGGCCAGCACCGAGAGCACGTCGAACCGGCTCGTCAACAGCCGCTCGACCACCAGCAGCCCTTCGGCGGTGAACTCGTTCGACCAGCGGGTGAGATTCGTTGCCTTCAGGTGGCGGTACGGATCGAGTCGCGGATCATCCAGGCTGTCGATCAGAATGCGCGGCATGATCGTGAGTGAGAATGGAGGACAGAAAACTGAGTGGCGTCCGGACCCATCATAGCATTACCATGCGGTGCGTTTGAAAGGAGTGACGCGGCATCCGCACCAACGACCGGCGTCTCGTCTGTCCGCATCTGCTGGACACCGGCGCCACGAAATACACTCAATGCACATGAAAGCGATCGTCATCACCTTTGATCGGCTGCCGGTTCATTTCCTCGGTTGTTACGGCAACCGGTGGATTGAGACGCCGCACTTCGATCGCCTGGCGGGGATGTCGGCCCTCTTCGACCAGCATCTGGCCGAGAATGTCGATCCCGCCGCGTCACGCCACGCCTGGACGACCGGCTGCTATACCTTCGCGCCGCCGGCCGGGGAGCCGCACGATCGGCCTTCGATCATCCGTCTGCTGCGGGATCGCCGCATTGTGACCAATCTGATTCGGGAACGTGGAGCAGGGGAGCCGCACGGCGATCGGGAGAATTTTAACAGCGCGGGGGAGTTCGCTGGCCAGGAGGGGCTGGACGCCGCCCCGAAAGAAACTTCCGCCGCAGTAACGGTCGACAACGCGCTTCCAGCGATTGAAGACTTGAGCCGATCGGATCAGCCGGGGTTGTTGTGGGTGCATCTGCGCGGCGTGCCGGTTCCGTGGCTGGCGCCGCGGGGCTATGCGACTCTCTACCTGGACCTCGTCGATGAGGAAAACGGCGCGCAGGAGCTTGTCGAGAGTGAGCCCTCGGAAGACGACATCTTGGATGACGAGGAACTCGACAGCGGAGAAGAACCCGAGGAGGATGAAACACAAGAGAGTGCGGAGAGGTTGTTTGATTTCTCCCCGGAGGAGTTCGATCGGTTCCTGACGGAGCGGGCATCATTTCCGACGGAGAAAGCTGCCAGGGACGGAATGTCGCCTGGCGATCGAAAAATCATGCGGTCGCTCTACGGTGGATATGTGACGTTTCTCGATCGGGAATTGGGACGCTTACTCGACGCGATTGAACGCTCGTTCGAGGACACTCCCCCACTTGTGATTGTGACGGCGGCACGAGGAGAACAACTCGACGATGTCACTTCACTCGAAGGGATGTCTGCGATGCTCTGCGATGACGTCGTCCACACGCCCCTCTTCGTGCGAACGCCGGAGATGAAGCAGGACATCGGCAGCCGGCGACAGGCACTTGTACAAACGGTTGATCTTGCACCGACACTCGCGGAATGGTTCCGTCTCGATTCGTCGTCACGGAGTTTTGACGGAAAAAGCCTGCTTCCCCTGGTGCGAAACGAGAGTGATTCGAGTCGCGACGCGGTTTTTCTCGGCAACAATGGCCGGGTTCGCGCCATCCGCACGCGGGAGGCGTACCTCGTCGTCCCACAGAATGGATCGGCTTTCGAAGGAGGGGGAGACATCCACGCCGGGCTATTCCTGAAGCCGGAAGATATCTGGGAAATCAACGACGTGGCGAAACAGTCTCCGGACCTGGTGGAATCACTCATGGCTCAACTGAACAGGTTTCTCGCACGCACGCTCACTGGCACAGGCTGAATTACGGTCACGTTGTCCCCGCCCTGGCGATCGGGTATTGTGAAATTGCCACGCGGCTCTCCACGGGGGCGGTCTTCGAGTCGGCCCCCTTTCACGTATTTTTGAGTTCACCTGAGGTGCGCAATGAATTCGAGGCGATTTTCTTCGGTCCTGTTCCTGTTCGCGCTGTTCGTTTTTTTCGCTGCGTTTCGTGATGGGCGAGTTCTCTCCGCTGCCGAGACTTCGCTCGACCGGTACCTGGCCAACGACGACAAGTCCTTCTCCTGGAAGGTCGTGAAGACCATTCCCGTCAAGGGGGCGACGGTATTCGTCGTCGACCTGAAGTCGCAGACCTGGCGAACGAACGGAGATGTGGACCGCAACGTCTGGCAACATTGGTTGACGGTGATCAAGCCCGATAAGATCGCCGCCAAGACCGCGTTCCTGATGATCAGCGGCGGTTCAAACGGCGGAAACCCGCCCGACAAGCTGGACGACAAGGTCGTCGCCATCGCCCGCGCCACAAGCACCGTCGTGGCGGAGATCAAGATGGTCCCCAACCAGCCGCTCATCTTCCATAACGACGGAGAGAAACGGGTCGAGGACAACCTCATCGGCTACACGTGGGATCAGTATCTCAAGACTGGCGATGATACCTGGCCCGCCCGTCTGCCGATGGTCAAGAGTGCCGTCCGCGCCATGGACTGCGTGCAGGAGTTGATGAAGAGCAAGGAAGGGGGCGGGGTCGATGTCGAGAAGTTCGTTGTGGCCGGCGGTTCAAAGCGCGGCTGGACGACTTGGCTGACCGGCGCGGTCGACAAACGCGTGGAAGCCATCATCCCGATCGTCATCGACGTGTTGAACGTCAACGCCTCGATGCGGCATCATTACGCAGCCTACGGATTCTGGGCGCCGGCGGTTGGAGATTACGTCCGCCACAAAATCATGCAGCGGATGAACGATCCGAAACTCAATGAGTTGTATGCCATCGAGGATCCCTTCTCGTACCGAGATCGCCTCACGCTGCCAAAGTTCATCGTCAATGCCGGCGGCGACCAGTTCTTCCTTCCGGACTCGTCCCAGTTCTATTTCGATGAACTGCACGGGGAAAAGCACCTTCGTTATGTGCCGAACGCGGACCATTCCCTGGGAGGTTCGGATGCGCTCGAGAGCATCATCGCGTTCTATCAGTTGATCGTCAGCGGCAAGCCTCGTCCCGAGTTTTCGTGGACGATGGAGTCGGATGGCTCCATCCGTGTCAAAAGCGAGACGGCACCGAAGCAGGTCAACCTTTGGTATGCGACGAATCCCAAGGCGCGCGACTTCCGCATGGAGTCGATCGGGAAAGAACTTGCCAAAGAGGGCAAGAAACTTTACCAGGCGAAAGTCCTCAAGCCCGAGGCTGACGGCACCTACGTCGGACAGGTCCAGGCGCCCAAGACAGGTTTCACCGCTTACTTCGTGGAAATGGTCTACGACGTCGGCATCAAGGTGCCGCTGAAAATGACCACGGCGGTTCGCATCGTTCCGGACGTGCTCCCCCACGAAAAGAAGGATCCGACCGCGATCGGCGACTGAATTGGGCTGGCCCTGTTTCTGGGCTGATTTTCGAGTTCCCTAGATCATTCTCTCACCCACGCTGGGACCTGTGTCCCAGCGTGGTTTTTTTAGCACAGGTGGTTTCAAAACTGGGGAGGGCGAGGCTCCCGCCGAGCCGCTGGGTCCGAATGTCACTTGTTGTGGCGGCTCCGCGGACCACCCTAACAGGCGGTGCCCCGTCGCCCTCCCAACCGCAGGGTTTTGCAACCACCTGTGGTAGATCCCCGAATTTTCACGCTATGAACGTCGACGGGTAAATCCCCCCTGCACATGGATATCTGGGAGCCATGGGTGGCCTGGGGTGCTTGCGGTCGGTTAACATCAGTGTTCGAAGTTTCAGGTGCTGATCCAGGAGCACCTGACCGTTTCCCCCCCTGCATACACCGGCTTCTCAGTTTTCCCCCGAACTTAGGACGGGGGGGCTTAACGAAGCCGTTGACCAAAATCCTTTGAACGATCGACGAGAGAATCATGCGATTTCTACGGCGACTCTGGCGGAAAAACGCACGACAACGTCACGGCCGACGGCGAACCTTCGCGCCGATGATTGCATTGGTGGAGCTGCTGGAAGACCGGACGCTGTTGTCGGGCAATGTGCTCGTCGTGGTTCAGGATGGTGATTTGGTCGCTGACGGCGACGGGGATAACAACTCAATCGAGATCCTCTTCGAGAACGGCGATTTGATTGTCCGCGGAATCAACGGCACGACGATCAACGGCGCTGCAACTCCGTTCATCGCATTTGCCGACAGCGACACCGTGCCCGACGATCTGCGCATCAGTTTGGGTAGCGGAGACAACAGCGCGCGGATCGCGCAGGGAGTCCATGTCGGTGACGACCTGATTTTCAACTCTGGAATCGGTGAAGACACCGTCCGAATGCAGGATGTCACGATCGACGGTTTTCTTTCCATCCAGACCTCGGGGGGGGACGACCTTGTCGAACTCACAGACATAATGATTGCCGACAGCGCGGTCATCGGCACGGCAAAGGGAAAGGGAAACATTGCCCTCGTCCGCGTCACGGTCGGCGATGATCTGCGGATCTCTTCATCGCATGATAATGACAACGTGCTATTGCAGAATGTTACGGTGGCGGATGACGTGTCGATCGATACTTCGCGCGGCGATGACGTCATCGGCATCGAGAATTCCGACATCGGTGACGACTTCAAGCTCAGGTCGGGTAAAGGAACCGATGACGTGGTCGTCGACAACACGGAGATTGCCGACAACACGAAGCTCCTCACCGGCCGCGGTGACGACTCGATCGTGATCCGGAATTCGGAACTCGACGGCAAGCTGAAAATCGATACCAGCCGGGATGACGACTTTGTCTACATCGACCCCACGACCGTCACGGAACGGGTTTCGATTCGCACCGCCGGCGGGGATGATACCATCGTAATCGATGGGGCGAATATATTCTCCGGACCGGTCCGCGTGAACGGCGGCTCCGGCACGAACGCGATCGATATCGACAATGCGAACCACTTCGCATCCGAACCGACGGTGCGTAATGCGAACAGCACCACGGTCAGCACAACAACACTCAACGAGTTGCTCAACGATCCCGAGCATGGGGCGCTCGCCCGCTGGATCGCCGTGAAAGATCTGCTGATCACCTCAGCGACCAACGATTCGTACTCGGTCGCCGTGAACGGCACACTGCAGGTCAACGCCACAAACGGCGTGCTTGCCAACGATAACATTCCCACGGGCAGCGCACTGACGGCACAGCTTGTTACCGGCCCGGCCAGTGGTAATCTCACGTTAAACCCGGACGGCTCATTCACATATACGCCGGTCGCCGCCTTCATCGGTACGGTGACCTTCACGTATAAATTGAGCAACGACAGCGATCAGGCGACCGCCACGATCATTGTCGATCCGCAATCGCTAACCGCCATAACTTCGAGCAATACAACCGCGCAGTCGAACGACACGTTGATTACCAAAAATTCGAGCTTCCGCATCACCGGTGTCACCACTCCGGGGGCGCTGGTGGAAGTCGCCCGCGACGATGACAATCAATTCAACGATGGCTCGACGACCGCGGATGCAAGCGGGCACTATGAAATCGTCGTCACGCTCGTGCATAACAACACGAATCACGGCGCACATTCGCTGAAGGTCCGGAGCAAGGACACGTCGAACCAATCGCACGAACAGACAGTCGCCGTGCATTACGCCGTCGGGACCGTCACAAGATTCAACACGGCACTGGGTTCATTCGATATCGAGTTGCTCGACGAGGACGCACCGCAAACGGTTGCGAACTTCCTCAACCTGATCGATGACTTCGAGAATTCAATCGTGCACCGCTCGGTCGATGGGTTCGTGATACAAGGAGGCGGCTTCACCTTCGACGCGACACAGGGCGCCGGCCTGGCAGATGTGCCGACGGTAACCCCCATTCCGAACGAATTCAAAACCGCGAACTCGAACCTGGCCGGTACAATTTCAATGGGGCTGGTCGCAAATAACCCGAACAGCGGCACGACGCAGTGGTTCATCAACACGGTGAACAACACCAGTCTGGACAACGTTCCGCACGCTGTCTTCGGCCGTATCATCGGCACCGGTCTGACTGTGGCGACCGCAATCAATGATCTGACAACCTACAACCTCAACGGCACTTTCCCCGAGGAGTTCGCGCTGGCGACGGTGCCGCTGTCGAACTATACACCGTTCACGCAGAATCTCACAGGCACCGTGACGGTCGCGGCCGGATCGAATATGGTCACGGGTACCGGCACGTCCTTCACCACTCAGTTGCAGGCAGCGGCGGGGCTCACTCCCGGTTCAGCAATCAAAATCGGCACCCAGACTTTTACTGTTGTCTCTATCACGGACAACACGCATCTGGTGATTAGTGCAAATCACACCGCCGGCGCCACTGCCGTGACGGCACAGGTGAATGCAAAACCGGTTGCCGCCAATTTCGTCCGCTTCAGCAGCATCGCGGAGATCTTGTAAGGGGTCGATCGTAGCGGAATACGACCGTGGCAAGGGCATTCGCCGTGCGGACAAATTTGCGGTCGCGATTACCGCCCGCGGCAGGCGGTGCGGGCCATCGCGTCGAATAGCCGGTTACTGTTCGAGAAGATGTGATCGATCGCCTGCGATTTGAAGTGATGACCGGACCATCCCCGATGGTGCCCGCAGGGTCGCCAGCATCCATCGGACGGAAGATCGTTCAGGATCTCTCGTGCCTGCGAGATAAGCGATTCCGCCTGGTCGCGATCGAGATACCCGCACAGTCGCAGCGCGTGCGTTTCCAGAATGAATGCCTTGAGCCGCAGTGCGTCCATTTTGTTCCCTTGAAGGTCGAGTTTTCTCAGCAGGGGAGTGCCGAATTTTGCGGGGAGTTCGCCACTGTCGATGAGCTCCTGTACTTCGGCTCGCAGCAGGTCGAGCGGCTCTCCTTCGGAGTCGTCGGCATTGATGCGGATGCCCACTTGTCGTGACGCCGATTGTGCACCGCCGGAACCGAAGTTCCCCAAGTCGTTCACGGTCACCGAGAGCGAGTCGACTCCGTCGAAACCCTCGTTCCCCGCATACTGAACGCCGGCGCCGAGCACGGCGTTCAGTCCGGCTTGCGTGCCCCGCAGCACAATGGCGCCGGTCCCGTTGCCGGTGACTGACTGGATTCCGGCCGCGTTGGCGTTGACCGTCAGTTGGCCGGATTGCACAGTCAGTCGTAGTTCCAGAATGCCGTTTCCTTGCTGCGTATCCACATCGGAAACGGAGATGCCGTTGATGGTCAGAATTTCGCCGGCGTTCCCTTGCTGCTCGCCAGATGGTGCCGTGAGCGTGGGGGGATCGTTCACGGCGGCAATGTTGACAGTCACGGTGGCGGTGCCGCTGTTGAGACTTCCTCCCGACGACGGGCCGTCGGTTACCATAAAGGTGAAGCTGTCGGACCCGTTGTAGTCGGCATCGGGCGTATAGAGGAGTTGTCCCGTGGCGGCGTTGAACCCGGTGATCGTTCCGTGTGATGGTCCACTGACGATCGTGAAGAAAATCGACTGCGTCTGGTTCGAGTCGCCGTCGTCGCCTGTGAGTTGGATAGATATGGACTGATCTTCGCCGGTGCTCGCGGACTGCGAATCGGCCGTCGGCGGATCGTTCACGGCATTCACGCCGATATTGACGGCCGCAGGCGAACTGCTGAGGGAGCCGCCTGCAGACGGATTGTCGGTGACGGCGAACGTGAAGCTGTCGGGGCCGAAGTAGCCGGCGTCCGGCGTGTAAATCACCCGGCCGGTGGCGGGGTCGAACCCGGACAACGTCCCATGCGCCGGCCCGCTGATGATGGAAAACGTCAGCGGCTGTACCTCATTCGCGTCTCCGTCGTCGCCGGTGAGTTGAATGGAAACGCCGGCTCCCTCGTTCGT
Organism: uncultured Planctomycetaceae bacterium; assembly: GCA_964626885.1. Taxonomy (GTDB): domain Bacteria; phylum Planctomycetota; class Planctomycetia; order Planctomycetales; family Planctomycetaceae; genus CAZVJA01. The sequence continues at coordinate 41,317 of CAZVJA010000016.1, forward strand.
CGAGACCGATTGTGTATCGGCCGTCGGCGCGTTGTTTTGCGGGGGGGCAATGGTCAAGAGATCGAACGCGTCGATATTCAGCGGTGTCAGGACCGTGTTGACAGCGCTGCCGTCGAAAAAGAGAGGCTGCACGAAAGACCCGCTCGTGTTGCTTCCGAGCGATGTTGGCGTGAATTCAACAACGTCCTCGTTATCGCCGCCGAATGTCGTGCCAAAAAAGCTGCCGACGGTCGACAGCAATAATGTGCCGTTTGCATCGACGGCCAAGCCATCCACGTCTTCACTGGCAAAGGTCAGCGCCACATCGCTGCCGTCAAAATAGAGCGACCAGGTTCCTCCCGTAACCGGCCCAGGACCGCTGGGGGTGAATTCGAGAATGTCCTCATCGCTGAAACTCAGCGTTCCGCCGCCGCTGGAGACCGAGAAGTCTCCGACGGTGGAAATGAGCAGGTGCCCGTTGTCGAGATACTCAAGAGCGTCGACATTGGCGTTTGCCGCGGAGCCAAGTCCGAACTGGCTGCCATCAAAGAAGAGCGAGAATGAGCCGGCGGTATTTGCGCCGAGGCTGGTCGCCGAAAACAGCACGATGTCCGAGCCATCGACTGTTCCCAGGCCCGAGATCGTCACCGACGATGAGAACGACATCAAAATTTCGTTCGGGCTGATGAGCGCGAACGCATCGATATCGGCGGACGAGAGCCCGACATCGTCCCCTTGGAAGTACATTCCGAACTGGCTGCCGTCGTAAGAAAGAATGTCGTTGCCGTTGAACGTTCCGACGTTCGGCAACGAACCGAGCGCGGAGCCTCCTTCAAGCGAGAACAGCAGCACGTTGCTGGCGGTGGCGGAAAGGAGGGCGCGGTCTTCGAGAACTTCGGGGGAGTAGAGCCGGCGGGAGCGTGGATGTCTGCGGTAGAGGCGACTTACGGGGTTCGTCGGTTTGACAAACGGCCGGAGGGAATTGATCCACGCAATAAGCCACATAGGTCGGTACTCCCGGTACGACCAGAATGTAAAAAGATTCTGGATGTTGGGCGTCGGGAACTTGCGGCGGAGAAGAACACCACAGTAGACGGCGCAGAATTGCGAATAGACATGCGTGAATCAAACATAGCTTACGACCTTAGAAGTCACGCCGATTTTCTGAATTTTTTTTACAAATCGGTCTGATCTGCTCTGCTCTCGCAACGCATCCGCAAGCGTTTCGGAAAAGCAACAACGTCCAATAACCGGAATCGCACCCGTGCAAAGGATGACCGAAGAACCGCCCCATGCGAGAAGGGGTGCAACGGCTCGCGAACGACGTTTCAGCCGTGATGCCGCGAACCGAGACTATCGGGCAAGCAGGCTACGTTCCGTACGGTCGAGCGCTGCAACGTGGAGCTGCCCGGGGATTGGCTGGGACTCAGTTACACTCGACGTCGAAATCGTCATCGTCGTCGAGGTCATCCTCGAAGTCGTTGTCGATGAAGCTGTCGTCGGCGTCGAAGCCGGGTTCGAATTCGTCTTCTTCCGATTCGAACGAGCCCTCATCGGCAATTTCGTCCCGCACGTCCTGTCTCTGATCGATCGGCGGTTGAATGGTGATCGAAATGTTGATCACCGGCGCGATGACCCGCGGAGGCATCTCGGGGGCACTAGCGAACGTGTCGACCAGTTGAGCCAATTCTTCACGTCCATCCAGACGGTAGCATTCGCCGAGCGATTTCCACGCGCGGCGGTTGTGCGGCGCGGGGATCATCTGGGCAGCCTTTTGCAGCGCTGCAATCGCGTCATCGTAGCGTTCCTGCCCTTTCAGAGCTTCCCCTTGCAACAACGAAATCGAAGCCTCGAACGGTCCCGGTTCTTCAATGGCTGCCAATTCTTCCAGGGCACGGGCCGGCAACTGAAGTTCGAGGTACCCTTCGGCCGCTTCGAGGCGTCGAACGGCTCTGAGCAGCGCCTGATGGTTGGGATGCTTCATGGACAGATTTTGAGCCGGATGGCTTCCGTTGAATTGAGACAACAGGTTTTTTAGCCGATTCTTTTACTGCTCTTGGAGTGCCGCAGGAACTAATCGGCCCAATGCGAAATATTCTAAGCAAAGAGTGTGCCAAGGGGACGCCGAGTCGCAATCCGTGAACATAACACTTTTGACAATTGAATCTTACGACGTAAACACTCATCCTTGACGTTGCGCGACACTTGCCAGTTTGACAAACAGACTGCCAAAAAGGATCGCGGCGAAAGGGGTTCCATCGACTTGGCGACAACCTTTTCCGCGGAACGTGCCACTCAGGTCAGATCGCAGATGCGGCTTGATCCAACCGCCCGCACCCGCCAAGATAAGGCCCGCGCCGGGGAATTCCTCATGATCCGTTCGGGTCGGTCCGTTTCCTTTCGGCTCGAATTCCTACGTCCGGCCAACATCATCGTCTGAGTCTTTTTTTGAAAATCACCGGCGGGTTGCGTAAATCGCCCCCGCGGTTCCTCATCTGAGACAAACCACCTGGAAGATGCTTCGGAGGCGACTGATGCACCACTTGGAATTCCCGACCGGCGAACCGATCAAAGAATTCGCCACACAGAAGCTTCGGCGGCTGGTTGTCCGCGCGGCATTCTGCGTTGCAGCCATTCTGACATGGAACGGGGTGAACGCCTCCGGGGTCGAGAATGCACCGGCGGCGACTCCTGACACCCGGCCGAACATCTTGTTCATCTTTTCCGACGATCACGCCGCTCACGCGATGAGCTGCTACGGCTCGAAGGTGAATAAGACGCCAAACCTCGACCGCATCGCCAACGAAGGGATACTGTTCCGCAACTGCTTTTGCACCAACTCCGTTTGCGGGCCGAGCAGGGCGGTGATCCTCACTGGAAAGTTCAGCCATCTCAATGGTTTTTATCGTAACGGCGACAGGTTCAACGGCTCTCAGCAAACATTTCCGAAGCTGCTCAAGGCGGCCGGGTATCAGACGGCGATCGTCGGCAAGTGGCATCTCGAAAGCGATCCCACCGGGTTTGATTTCTGGAGAATCCTCGAAGGGCAGGGGCCGTACTACAATCCGGTGCTCATCGAGAACGGACAGCGCGTGCGGCATGAAGGTTACACAACCGACATTCTGACCGACGTCGCGCTCGACTTTCTGCAAAAGAAACGCGACCCCAACAAGCCATTCGTATTGATGTACCAGCATAAAGCGCCGCATCGCGAATGGGAGCCGGCGCCGCGTCATCTCACGTTGTATGACGACGTGACGATTCCCGAGCCGGATAATCTGTTCGACGACTACGCCGGACGCGGCACCGCCGCGCGCACGCAGGAAATGGAAGTCGGCCGGCATTTGAGCGACAAGGATTTGAAACTCGTACCGCCGAAGGGGCTGACGAAAGCGCAGCTCGAAGCGTGGAATGCCGCCTATGAACCAAAGAACAAGGCGTTCCGCGAGGCCAACCTCACCGGACGCGACCTCGTCCGCTGGAAATACCAACGCTACATGAAGGACTATTTGCGTTGCATCGCCGCCGTTGACGAGAACGTCGGCCGTGTGCTCGATTACCTCGAACAGTCCGGCCTAGCGAAGAACACCGTGGTGATGTATTCGTCTGACCAGGGGTTTTATCTCGGCGATCATGGCTGGTTCGACAAGCGGTTCATGTACGAAGAGTCGTACCGTATGCCGTTCATCGTTCGTTGGCCGGGGAAGATCAAGCCGGGTTCGATCAACGAAGATCTCGTCTCGAATCTCGACTTCGCGGAGACGTTTCTGTCCATCGCGGGAGTGCCGGTTCCGGACGACATGCAGGGGAAGAATCTTATACCGCTCTTTGAGGGAAAGACCCCGGACAACTGGCGGAAGAGTTTGTACTACCACTACTACGAATACCCCGCGGTGCATATGGTTCGTCGACACGAAGGGGTCCGCACGGCCAAATTAAAACTCATCAACTTCTACGACATCAAGGAATGGGAACTGTACGACCTCGCGGCCGACCCGCGCGAAATGCACAGCCTGTATGCCGACCCGTCGCGCGCCGCCGATGTGACCTTGCTCAAGGCGGAATTGTCGAAGCTGCGCGAGCAGTACAAAGTCCCGGTGCTGCAAGGGGCCCCGGTGAAGTGAGGCGTGCCTGATGGGAAGGACTCCAGACAAGGATCAAACCTCGGCCACAGAGGAGGCTAAGCCGAGATGGCGGCTGCCATTGCGTCGGCTACCGCTTCGTCGGCGGACCGTGCTGTTGAGCGCGGGCATTTTCTTCGCCGTGCTTCTTCTCGGCTCTTTCTTCTGGTTCCGCGCGCGGTATCGCGTTGCCGAGGAGATGGTCATTCCCGTCCGCGAATTCTCGACAGCCGAATACCCGGAAGATCCCGCTGAGCACAGTTCCAAATATTCGGCCTACAGCGGTCGACAGCTCCGCCTCGTTCGGAAGGACGAGACGCACTTCGACTTTATCTTTGAGCCGCTGCACGACCATGTCGCCTCGGTGACCTTCCGGAACATCGACGTCAGCCTCATGACACCGAGTGAGCCGAAGTGGACCCGCGACGATTCCGGCCTCGAGCGGATCGCCCTGACCGACCGTCAGTGGAACCGACAGCAGGTCCGGTTCAATGGAAATTCGGAGCATGTGGAAGTCACTGGTGGCGACGGCTACGAGCGGAGCAATCTTTTTTCAGCCGAGTTGGCAAAGAACTGCCTCAACGCCGGACTATGGGAAGTGCAGCTCTTCGCGAGGGAAGATGGAGTCAAAAAGATCTACTACCAGGGTTGGTTCACGTTTCCGCTGGGGCTGTATTGGGAAGTCTTCGAGCACAACACGGGAATCTCCTATTGGAAGCACTGGTACAAGCTGGAACACTGGTCCGACCCCGAAGGAACGCCAATCCGGCTCGAGGGGCTTCGCAAGGTGACGTTGGAAGCGGAGGCCCCCGCGCGATGCATTGATGACGAACATCTTCTCCAGGCAGGAGAACAGATCCGCAAACGGCGAACGGTCGATGCCCCAAATCTCCGGACCTGGGGAGATTTCTACAAGGACGAGAACGAAGCGCACTTCGCCGCCTTCATTCCCCCGGGCCGTTACAGTGTCCATCATCCCAAGAGGAACGAATTCTATCGGATGGCGAAGTTCGAGAGGGCGCTGCTGCGGACCGTCGAATCTCCGGGATCGTCGAAGCCGCTGCGCGAGTTGGAGCTGGTCTTCCGCTCCAGCAAAACCGACGAGCCGGCGCGATTCCTGGTGAGCGGATTCGATCTTGAATCCTTGCCGCTGCTCGATCTGGAGCACTATCCCAATGGGCTCTATATGCCGATGGGGATCGGCGTGCCTCCGTTTTACCAAAGTTACGAAGCACTCGAGAAAAACCCGCCCTGGGAAAGTCCGTACTTCAGCCTGCTGCTCGATGGCGAGAACCGCTGGCTGAACAATCACGACGTGGGAATCGACGGCCCGGCGATGCACAGGGACGCTTCCCAGCCCTACGTCCTGCACGTCTATCTGCTCTCATACTAACGTCACAC
>CAZVJA010000017.1:0-45496 GCA_964626885.1 uncultured Planctomycetaceae bacterium
CGGCGCCGTTGCGGGTGTGGATTTCGGTTTTCTGGGACGTGTTTTTCTTGGGTACTGTCGCCACTTTCTGCTTCGCTCTCTTTCGCATCGGCTACGATTTCCGTTGTGGGTCGGCGATACAAACACCGTCGAACGGGATGTCACATTCCTCCCGCTCCCCCCGACCCGCGATCTTTGCGGGAGGGGTCCAAGCGTCGAAATCCTCCCACATTAGCAGTCTAGTCCAGACCGAGACGCGGGACGAGTCCCCGGTCCCCTTTTCCGACCCGCGAATACAACTTCCCCGGCCTGATCCCGGAGATCTCCTTCCCAGAATCGGCAGGGGGCGGCTCTCTCCTCGCACCAACCCACGGAATTCCCCGCCACAATCGCTCCTCTGCCGTGGGGGCAACGAACCGGCCAATGATCGGGACCGGGTCAACCTGTCACGTCCTACGAACCACGACGGTTGAACGGGCAAAATGGTTCGGGGCAAAGGGGAACGCCACCGGGGAAAGCAGGCATCGGGTGTGCATCTTTTCCTCTCCCCTCGCGGGGGGCTTTGCGCAAAAAGTATAGTAGTCCTCTACACAGTCGTAGACAGAGCACCCCGGGCTTGCCCGGGGGTATCTATGAGGATCGGTGAACAATCAGAGCACGGAAGATGGAGGGTACAGAACGGCCTCTCCTGAAGCCCGTGAAAGGAGGAAGGCAGGAAAGCGGTCGGCTGTTCTTGAAGCCGGGAGCCCGCTCAGATGTCGTAATACATCGCGAACTCCCACGGATGCGGGCGCTGGCGGAGGGCTTCCACTTCGCTGCTCGTCTTGTACCAGATCCAGGTATCGATCACGTCCTCGGTGAAGACATCCCCCTTGAGCAGAAACTGGTGATCGTCGCGCAGCCCTGCCAGCGATTCTTCCAGCGAGACGGGGGTTTTCGGGACGAGCAGCAGTTCGTCCGGGCCGAGGTCGTAGATGTCCTTGTCGAGCGGCGGGCCGGGCGAAACTTTGTTCTGAATGCCGTCGAGCGCCGCCATCAGCACGGCCGACATCGCGAGATAGGGATTCGATGAAGAGTCGGGGCAGCGGTACTCGAATCGTTTTGTCGAGGGGCTCGGGCTATGAACCGGAATACGAATCGCGGCCGAGCGGTTGCGGTAGCTGTAGGTGAGATTGATCGGCGCCTCGAAGCCCGGCACCAGACGCTTGTAGCTGTTGGTGGTGGGGCAGCAGAACGCCAACAGCGCCCGGGAGTGCTTGAGGATGCCCCCCATCGCGTGGATTGCCATGTCGCTTAAGCCGCCGTACCCGGAACCCGCGAAAAGCGTCTCCCCTTTCTTCCACAGCGAGAGATGCAGGTGCATGCCGGAGCCGTTGTCATTCCACAGGGGCTTGGGCATGAAGGTTGCGGTCTTGCCGTGCCGCGCCGCCACGTTCTTCACGACGTACTTGTACCGCAGCAGGTTGTCGGCGGTGCGCAACAAGGGGGCATACTTCATGTCGATTTCGCATTGACCGCCGGTGGCCACTTCATGATGCTGCGCTTCGACCTGCACGCCGCACTCCATGAGCGTGAGCATCATCTCGGTGCGAATGTCCTGCAACGTGTCGGCTGGGGGGACAGGGAAATAACCTTCCTTGTAGCGAATCTTGTAGCCAGCGTTCGGGCCGTCCTGTTGCGTGCCGCGGTTCCATTGCCCTTCGACGCTGTCGACGTGGTAATACGATTCGTGCTCATTCTGGTCGAAGCGGACTTTGTCGAAGATGAAGAACTCCGCTTCCGGGCCGAAGTTCGCTTCATCGGCGAGGCCGGTCGACTTCATGTAGCTTTCGGCTTTTCGGGCGACGTTCCGCGGATCCTTCGCGTAGTCCTCGCGGGTAATCGGATCCTGAATGTTGCAAGTCATCGCCAGCGTCTGGTGCATGAAGGGGTCGACGACGGCGGTTTCTGGCTGCGGAACGACGAGCATGTCGCTTTCGTTAATCGCCTGCCAGCCGCGCATCGAGGAGCCGTCGAAACCGAAGCCGTCTTCAAACGAACGTTCGGTCAGTGCCTGCACCGGGATGGTGAAGTGCTTCTGGGTGCCGGGGAAATCCATAAAGCGAAGATCGACGGCGCGAATTTCCCGTTCGCGACACAAGGCCAGCACTTCTTTGGGGGTCATTCCGGAAGAATCCCGTCGGTATGTGGTTTTCGATGGTCAGATTTCATCTTACGGTCTGGGCAAATGGTGTACCACTCTGTCTCATCTTGACCCCCACCAAGCTCAACCCTACGATTCCTCGCCCGATTTCCCTTGGGGAGCACGCTCCCATGCGTCGTTTTCGTGCAGGTTTGCTCTGGATGCTCTTTGCCGCCGCAATTGGGGGGGGGCTGGTGGCCCTGTTCTGGGCCTTTGGACAGGTGCCCGACTTCTACGAAGCCGCCCTGGAAAAACAGCCGGAACCGGCCGTTCGGCGAGAATCGGCTCGGGTCTTCGAGCAGCGGACGCTGCAACTCGCCGACGGCATTCAGCACGCCGACCAATGGGCCGAAGAGTTCACCCAGACGCAGATCAACAGTTGGCTCTCCGAAGAACTCCCCCGAAAATTCGGGCAAGTTCTCCCGGAAGGAGTGAGCGACCCGCGGGTGGAACTGGCGGGGAAATCTCTCAGCGTCGGCTTCCGGTACAACCGGGGACAATGGAACAGCGTGGTGAGCGTCCGCATTCGGCCGTGGGTGCCTCAGCCGAATCAGCTCGCGTTTGAAATCGAATCGATTCGAGCCGGTCTGGTTCCGATTCCGCTGGAGCACATTCTGCACGAGCTTTCGGACCACCTAAAGACCGAAGGTCTGCGGATCGAGTGGAGCGAACTGCACGGCAACGAGGTCGTGATTCTGCACCTCGGCTCGGTGAAAGAGGGGCAGCCGGTACTCGAAGGGGTGCAGGTGATTGAAGGAGCGATCCGCGTGGCGGGGCGGCGAGGGATTCCTTCGTTGGAATTGAAGGGTACACCTGCGCGTGAGAGTGACGTGGGACAGAAACGGGTTTCCGTTTCGCGCGAAGCTACGAACGAATGAACCGGCGAGCGCCTGCGAATATTTTTGCACTTTCGCCCAGCCGGTGGTATGCTGAGCGGCGCGCGGGCCTTGGTGATGACGCGTGATTCTATGATGAAGTGTCGTTTCGCCCTGAATGTGTCGTGCGGGTTGTGGCCGGCTTATCAAGGAGACAGTCATGTCGACGTCGTCGAGCAAACGGTTTGTGCGTCGCGGCTTGGTGTTTGGCGTGGGACTGCTGGCTATCGTCGCGTTGATGGCTTCGCGCGGTTCGGGGGATGATGCCAAGCAATCCGAACCTGTCGAGGTATTGAAGGACGAGGTGAAACCCGATGTGCCAGTGGCGGTGGTGAGGCAGGACAAGCAGGAACACATTGAAGCGGTTCTCAAGGACCCGACGCAGGTCCAATTCGACGGAACACCCTTGAACGAAGTGATGTCCTATCTCGCCGATGTGCATCACTTCACCGTGATGTTGGACAAGAACGCCCTTGAGGAGATTCCCATTGCTACCGACGTCCCGATTACGATTTCCCTGTCGGACATCAAGCTGGCCAGTACCCTCAACCTGATCCTTGAACCTCTGCAGCTGACCTACATCATTGAGGACGAAGTGCTGAAGATCACCACGGTCAACCGCGCCAATGAGCGGATGGAAGTTCGGATCTATGATACGCGCGGCCTCGAGGGCTCCGGCTACACTTCCGAACTTCTGACCGAGGTCATTAGGACTTCGATTCCCCGCGCGAGATGGAAGCAATCAAAAGACGATGAGGAGGGGGGAACGGTGGTCAGCCTCTCCGACGGGCTCGTCGTCACACAATCGCAACCGGTGCATCGCGAGATTGCAAAGGTGCTCCAAATGCTCGAGCAGCACGCGAAGGGACGAACCCCTTCAAACCCGACCGGCAACGCCCAGACTTCGGTGGCGCCCTATACACCATGATCTAATTCAATCAAACGGCGAGACGCGAAACGAGGCGGATTTTATCTCGGCGCCACATTCGTCGTTCCGATCGTGCTACGTCGCCAGGAAGGCGTGGGGGTCAAAATCCTCAAGCCGGGATTCGTAAAATCCGAGCCGGCCGCGGATCGTGGCCGACTCCCTCGGCTGGAGGTCTTTGAACTTCGGGTCGGCGTGCAGGCAGGGGTGGTTCGGGTTCGAGACGAGTGAGAGTGTGTCGGAGAACCAGGTCATCGCCATCAGCCGCGTCCCCTGGTTGGAAACACAAACTGCGATCGGCAGGTCTGCTAACGGCGTCCCCTTGGTCCGCCAGCCGAGGCGATACGGACCCGCCCCTTCCGGGAGCGTGCGGGCCTCGGTCATGTTAATCCAGCCGCGCGTCGGGTGATGCACGAATTTGTTGTCGCGGGTGTAGTCAGCGAACTCCTTGATCGCGCGGAGATAGGCGCAGGTCTGCAGGGTGATCTGCTCCAGCGGCTCTTTGCCGCCGTTGTGGAGATGCAGCTCCATCTCGACGTTCGGAGCTTTGCCTTTCACCAGGCTGCCGCCGAAGCGGACACCGTTGGGCAAGGTCCGCTCGAAGGCGATGCCGCGCGGAATCTCTCGCCAGGGAACCTTGGGGAGGTCGGAAAAATCCTGCGGAAAGGCGGGGTTCACATGGCTTAAGAAGATCAATTCCTTTCCGACGAAAATCGCCTCGGGAAAATCAAGCCAAATGTAATCCTGGCTGGGCCAGGCAGGGCTGATCCAGGCGATCTGCTCGAAAGGGTAATGCGGCCGCCACTGCCCGGGAAGAATGCGGATTCCCTTGGCGTGCGTTTCGTAGGTTTCCTTGGGCGCGGCCGGTTGGGCGTCACGCTTTTTCGACGGCTCCGCGAAGGCAAGTCCCGGGTAGAGAGCTGCTGAAGCAGCACAGCCGCACGACGAGAGAAACCCGCGGCGGCTGATGGGAGGACTTGTCTGTTCGGAGTTCGGATTCATATCGCGCCCCAAAGTTAGATAGCAGGCCGCTTTTTCAGCCAGCTTTGTGCCGGACTTCTCAATAAGTTACTCGACCAAGCACATTCTGCTCAAAAAATGTTAGCCCTGCTACGCGATGCAAGTATGACACCCAACTCTATTCAATCCCGGTACGGCTCGATCCTGATTGCAGTCTTCGCCAATAAAGTAATCGTCACTTCCTGCATCTCGGACAATGCTTGGCGAAACCAATTTCGGAGTCCGGTGCCACCCATGATTCTTGGGGTTTCGTTCCTCTGTGCCGTTCTGTTAATAGTGCCGACTATCGGATGTTTAGCCCTTCCGAAGAAAATCTCAATCCTTTGCCCATTGCTACCGAACTGGTCAGCATGGGCAACTCGGACGTTAAAGAAACCCTGTTCGTAGTATGTTTTGTGTATGACGAGCGGAAATGATTTGTATGGTGTTGAAGGTTGTTGTCGAGTCTTCAACGAGAACCTCTTCTTTTTCTTTTGGCCTGCTTTGCAGCAGTTCCATTCTGGTTGATGGCACTCAAGCAATCGTTTCTCAACCTGCTTATGATGGTGAGTTGCGTGAAACCATAGCCCGATCTGATGCCCAGACTCAATCTCCTCGTAGATGAGGGAATTAAGACGGCAGTTAGTCTCCTGGCCACCCTGAAAGCAATTTCTTGGCGAAATGTTGCCATATCCATTATTGTAACGATCTGAAAGGTTCACGGTCTCCCCGATGTACCTGACAGATCTGTCTACAACGAGAACGTAAACGCCTGCGACGTCGATTCCACGAGGAACTCGAAACTTGCAAAAGGGTCCACTTCCGTAAGCGTGGATCGGCAGGTCTCGAGTGTTGTTGTAGTATCGATGCGGCTTCTTCGGCTGGATTGTGCCCTCAGGACCGACCTCCGGCTCGAGATTGCAGACTAATTTAAACTGGAAGCCATCAATATTCATATTCGCAGCGATTCCGTCCAGGTGTCACACGGTACAGGTCGTCATTCATTATCACTTGTCATTCATTCATGCTTCTTCATTCGTCAGTTCCGCAGGATGGGCCAAGTCTTCGAGTCCCACCGATTCTTCACATCGCTACGGTATGTCTCGCAAAGCCTTCGGTACACCCTATCATGTCCCGATTCGTTTTTCGCGCTGCCCCCTCACCCCCGACCCCTCTCCCGCGAGGGGAGAGGGGAGAAAATCATCCCACCCGTGACATCGGGAAATCCCGTGTGTTCACCAAAATTCCTTCGTGAATCTTCGTACGCAATGAACAGGGGCATACACCCTCGCACGCCTTTTGAATGCCGACCGCTTGTCGCTGAATGCTAACCGCTGATCGCTCTTAACTAACCGCTCCCCTCACGCCAGCAGTTCGCGAACGATGCGCGGGTCGTCAGTCGGGCCGATCAGCCGTTGGTCGAGTCCCTGGTACGGGTATGAGAACGTGAACGGATCGAAGCCGAGCAGGTGCAGAATCGTCGCTTGCAGATCCTGCACGCTCATCTTGTCGCGGGTGATGAAGTAGCCCAGCTCGTCGGTCTCGCCGTGCGTGATCCCCCCCTTGATGCCGCCGCCGGCCATACAGATGGAGAAGCAGTGCGGGTGATGATCGCGGCCGAGGAACTTTGAGCCGTTCCGTTCTTCGTTCATCGACGTCCGGCCGAATTCGCCCCCCCACACCACAAGCGTTTCATCGAGCAGGCCGCGCTGCTTGAGGTCTTTGAGCAGTGCCGCAACCGGCTGGTCGACATCGCGAGCCTTCTTGGCGATCCCCTGCACGATGTCGTTGTCCGGTCCGGTGCCGTGCATGTCCCAACCCCAGTCGAAGAGTTGCACGTAGCGGACCCCCTGCTCGACCAGTCGCCGCGCCAGCAGACAGTTGTTCGCGAACGATGCCTTCCCCGGCTCGGCGGCATACATTTCCTGAATGTGCTTCGGTTCGTGGGAAATATCCATCACGTCGGGCACCGAAATCTGCATGCGATAGGCCAACTCGTACTGGCTGATGCGCGCTAGCGTCTCGGGATCGCCGACCTGTGCCGCCTCGAACTCGTTGAGTTTGCGAAGTGCATCGAGGCTGCGGCGACGGACGTCGCGATCCATCCCCGCCGGATTCCCCACGTAGAGAATCGGGTCGCCAACCGTGCGGCACTGCACCCCTTGATACACCGACGGCAAGAATCCGCTCCCCCATAGGCTCTTGCCGCCGGAAGGGTCGGTCCCGCCGCTGACGAGCACGACGAAACCGGGGAGATCCTGGTTCTCGGTGCCTAGCCCCCAGGTGATCCATGAGCCCATCGACGCGCCGCCGAATCGCGACATGCCGGTGTAGATCAGCAGTTCCGCCGGTGCGTGGTTGAACTGATCGGTCCACATCGAGCGGATGAGCGCCACGTCGTCGACCATGTTGCTGAAGTGCGGCAGCAGTTCGCTGACGACGGTGCCGCTCTCGCCACAGGGACGAAACCGCCACGGCGTTCCCAGCAGCTTGGGGTGCCCCTTGATGAATGCAAACCGCTGATCCTTGAGGAGCGCATCCGGACAGGGCTGCATGTTGTGCTTGACGAGTTCCGGCTTGTAGTCAAACAACTCGTGCTGCGGGGGCGAGCCGGACATGTGCAGGTAGATGACGTTCTTCGCACGCCCCTTCTTGGGGGGCTCGCGGCGTTCCATCGGGTTGGCGATCGACGGTGTGGCCGTTGTCGATGACGCGCCGTGGGCCGGACGTCCCAGCATGTCGGCCAGCGCGATTGCGCCGACGGCAGCTGGACTCTGCCGCAGGAAATGCCGGCGGGTCATTGTTTGCAGGTGTTGAACGTAAGGATTCATTAATAAGACCTTGCGGATACTTTGTTGTATCGCTCTTGCCGAGGGAACCGAGATCAAGCACGAAATCCGAATGTCGAAAGAAGCCCGAAGCACGAAATCTGAACGATTTCTTCCGCGTCTGACGAACAATTTCGGGCTTTAAGATTTCGGATTTCTTTCGTCATTCGAGCTTCGTGCTTTCTGGAACCACGGACTTCTCACAACATAAACCGATTCGCTCATCATCCGCGCATCAACACGCCATCAAGATTCAACAGCACATTCGCTACAACACTCCACGCCGCGAGATCACGAGCGTCCATCCCTTCCGGCAGCGGGCCGAGGGGTTCGGTCGCGAGTTTGGTCGCCGCCTCGGCGTTCGATTCGTAATGCTTTCGTTCACTTTGATAGAGCGTGACGAGCGCCGCGGTTTGTTCTGGTTGAGGCGGCCGGCCGAGACAGAGCCGCAACCCGTATTGCACACGTTCCTCGGGAGACGCTCCCCCTTCGCGGACAATTCGCCGAGCCAGCGCCTGCGCCGCCTCGACGTACACCGGATCGTTCAACGTCACGAACGCTTGCAATGGAGTGTTCGTGCGGAATCGTCGCACCGTGCAGATCTCCCGGCTGGGAGCATCAAATGCCGCCATCGACGGGTACGGCACCGTCCGCCGCCAGAAGGTGTACAAACCGCGGCGATAGCGATCAGCACCTTCGCTGGTCGCCCAATTACGATCGCGCCCGTTGAAGGCCGCCTGCCACAAACCGGGGGGCTGCGGCGGATAGACCGACGGGCCGTGCATCTTCCGGCTGAGGAGGCCTGAGAGGGCGAGCGCCTTATCGCGGACCAGTTCCGCTTCGAGCCGGAACCGCGCCCCGCGCGAGAGCAACCGGTTGCGCGGATCTTTCTCCAGAAGTTCGGGGGTCACGCGCGACGTCTGTCGATACGTACGCGACATCACAATCTGCTTGAGAAGCCCCTTCATGTCCCAGCCGTGCTCCATGAACTCGACAGCCAGCCAGTCGAGGAGTTCCGGATGGCTGGGGAGCAGGCCCTGAGTGCCGAAGTCTTCTTCGGTCTCGACCAGCCCCACACCGAACAACTGCGCCCAGAAACGATTGACGGCAACCCGCGCGGTGAGGGGATTGTCGTGGGAGACGAGCCACCTGGCGATACCGAGCCGGGTTTGCGGAGCGTCGCCTGGAAAGGGATGAAACGCGCTCGGCACTCCCGTCGTCACCGCATCGCCGGGGGTGAGGAAGTTCCCTTTCACCAACATCCGCGTGGCGCGCTGCTTGTCGGAAGAAAGTTCGCGGAGGATCGGCAGCTTCGGGATCTCGGGTTTCGATTGTTCGAGCTTCGTGATCTGCTCCTCGATCGGCTTCTTCTGTTCGGCCGACGCGAGTTTCGTTTTCAATTCCGCAATCTGCGAATTGATCCGAGAGATCTGTTCCAGAATCTCCGACGTCGGCAGGTCGATCGTCGGCGACTCGTCCGGCTGGTCGTTGTCGGCCGTCTGATTGAAGTACGCGTAGAACTGATAGTATTCCTTCTGGCTGATCGGGTCGTACTTGTGGCTGTGGCATTTCGCGCACCCCATCGTCAGCCCCATCCAGATCTGCATCGTCGAATCAACCCGATCCTTCACCGCCGCGACGCGATACTCCTCGTCGTCGGTTCCCCCTTCGGTATTGGTCATCGTGTTGCGATGAAACGCCGTCGCGATCAGTTGCTCCTGCGTGGCTTCCGGCAAAAGATCTCCCGCCATCTGCTCGAGCGTGAACCGGTCGTACGGCAGGTTGCGGTTGAACGCGTCGATTACCCAGTCGCGGTACTGCCAGATCGAGCGGAGCGGGTCGGAACCGTAACCTTTCGAATCGGCGTATCGCGCCAGATCCAACCAGACGCGCGCCCAGCGTTCGCCGTAGGCCGTATCGGCCAAGATGCGATCGACCATCAATTCATACGCATCGGGCCGTGAATCGTTCACGAATGTGTCAATCTCCGCAAGCGTTGGCGGCAATCCGCGCAGATCGAGACTCACCCGCCGCACGAGTGCGTAGCGATCTGCCTCCGGCGACGGCGATAACCCCGCCGCTTCCAACCGCGCCAGCACGAAATGGTCGATTCCATTTGCGGGCCAGTCCGATTGCTTTACGGCGGGGAACTCCGGCCGGACCGGTTTCTCGAACGACCAATGCCGCGCGTAGGGTGCCCCCTGCTCGACCCAAGTCCGCAGCTTGGCGATCTGATCCGCGCTAAGGGCGCGCCCCGAATCAGTCGGCGGCATTTTCAGCGAGTCGTCGGTGGTGACGATTCGTTTGACGAGTTCGCTGTCGTCCGGCTTTCCGGGAACGATCGCCGTGGCATCGCTGTCGAGTTTCTTCGTGGCCGCGTCTCGTAAATCGAGCCGCAGGCCGGCTTCGCGATGCGCCTCGTCCTGCCCGTGACAGGAGAAGCAATTCCTCGCGAGAATCGGGCGGATATCGCGGTTGAAATCGAGCGCGGATTTCGGCGCGGCGGAGAAAATGGTCCCCGCGCACAACACGAGGGCGGTTCCGCAAACAAAGCCGCACACTGACGTACCAAATCGAGTCAACATCCCGCCTGATCCCCCTGCCGGCGCATGTGGGAAGGACGTTTTCGCCGTGCTATCGATTGTACCACGGGAAACGAGGGCTTGCAGTCAAGCTGTCATTATGACCGGCGGCGCTGCTCGTAGTAGCGGGTGAGAATCCGTACCCGTTCGACCTGATACGCCATGATGAAGCCGATGACTCCCAGGGCCGCGGCGAAGATCACCGGATAGTGGGGTGGGTCGGAGGATTCAACACGGGCGAACACCAGTGCCGCATAGGAGAGGATCGACACCACGGTCGTGAACCAGACCAGCCGTACTCGGAAGAAGAGTCCCGAGGCCGCGATCAACAGCGGATATCCGACCAAGAGCGGTCCGACTGGTCCGCCGGTGATCGAGAACATCCACGTCAACATCAACACGTCAGCCGCGGCCCAGGCGAACCGCGTGAAGTACGCCAGCGATTCCCGGTGGAGACACTTCTGAAAGAAAAACGCAATGACCGCCCAGACCCCGAAGATTCCCATCACCTTCAGATGAAATGGAAGGCCGTCTCCGGAATACAGGTATTTGACCTGCACGATGCCTGCTGCGGCAACGAGGGCCACCCACCGCGAAGCGAGTGCTGTCTCCCGACGAGCCCATCGGCGCAGCCGCTGCCATATTCCGGTGGACCGCGCCTCGACCGGCTCTCGCGAAAGATAGCGCTCGAGATCGTCAGCCAGCGCCGCCGCAGTGGAATATCGGTCGGCGGGATCTTTTTCGAGACAGCGGAGACAGATCGCCTGCAAGTCGCGCGATGCGTCCGGGTTCAACGAGCGCGGCAACGGCGGATCGCCGTCCAGCGCCCCGATCAACGCATATAAAGGATGCGAATGCCCATAAGGAGCTTGCCCCGTCAGCGCCAGATACAAAATCGCGCCGAGACTGTAGATGTCGCTCTTCGGTGAGAGATCTTCGCTGCGGCCGGCGGCTTGCTCGGGGGACATGTAGCCGGGCGTGCCGACAATCATGTAACTCGCGGTTTGGGCGTCCGCCCCCTGGAAAACTTTCGCGAGTCCGAAGTCGGTGACGCAGGGGTTTCCTTCAGAGTCGAGCAGGATGTTCGACGGCTTGAGATCGCGGTGAATAATGCCATGCTCGTGAAGATAATGCACCGCGCGCGCGACGGACGAAAGAATGCGAGCCGTCTCGCGCGGATCGGCCGGACCTGTTCGCAGGCGGTCGGCCAGGCTCGGACCTTCCACGCAATCCATGGCGAAGTAATGCTGGCCGTGGACCTCGCCGACTTCATGAATGCCGACAATGTTCGGATGCCGCAGCCGCCCGGCGGCCCGGGCCTCGGCATAGAACCGCTGGACTTCTTCCTCGCCGGCCAGATGGTTCGAAAGGATCATTTTGAGCGCGACGACACGGTCGAGGTCCGTCTGCCGCGCGCGGTAGACGACCCCCATCCCGCCGCGGCCGAGCTCTCCCAACAGTTCGAACTTGCCGAAGATCTGCGGCTTCGATGGGGCCGCTCCTGCCGATGGTTTTCGTGAAGGTTCCGCGCGAACCGTTTCGGTCTCGTCTTCGTTGTCGGTTTCTTGTGTCGGAGGTTGCACCCGTTCAATGGCGTCGGGCGGGGCAAGGCTGTCGAGCGATTCGAGGCAGGCGAGCAGTCGCCCCAGTTCCGGATGGCGGGCGAGCAATAGACTGCGGGAAGGGATATCGGCGTCGTGCAACAGATCGACATACCGGTCGAGCAGGGCAAAGAGCCGCTGTTCGTCGTCTGACGGCAGTTCGTAATCGGTGGGGGGTGGACCAGAGGATGTCATTGGGCGAGGGTTTCCTCCAGCTTGCGGAGTGCTCGCATCCAGAGCATCTGGGTGGCGGGGCGGCTGCGTCCCATCCGGCGGGCAACCTCATCAAAAGGGAGCCGCTGGAGGTTCCGCAGTTGGATGACATCCTGGTAGTCCTGCGGCAGTCGGGCGACGGCGTTGGCGACCTCGATCTCCCGTTCGCGGCGGAGCACGATTTCACTGGGGGATTCCCCGGGATCGCTCGGCTCGCGGACGAATCGCCGGGAGTCATCCCCCTGCTGGGGATCGAAGGGCAATTCCCGACGACGGGGCCGCTCGGCGGTTCCACGGTACCGACGGACGTAGTCTGCGGCATTATGGCTCAAGATCATTCTTAGCCAGGCGAGCCACTCAGCGTCGGTTGTTCCCCGAAAATTCGCCATCCCCCGATGGGCTTCCAGGAGGGTCTGCTGGACGAGGTCGGAGGCATCGACTTTCGACCTGATCCAACTTTCCACCTGCGCCCGGGCCACGACCGCCACATACGCCCGGCACTTGGCGAACAGTTCGTCCTGAGCAGCCGAATCGCCGGCGCGGGCACGCCGGAGCAGTTCGACGAGTTCCGAGCTTTGACCGTCTGTCATCGAGAGCAGGTTTCCTTTGGAACTCCATTCTAGCGAAGTGTTGTGGCAGTTGGGTGGTTCAAAGTCAGCAAAGGCTGATCGTCCAACGAAGACATGTATTGCCCGCGAACGGAACCGGATCCCAAGCGACGGGTGTTTCCCCTGAGATACTTCAACGTTAGTTGTCAATAAGATCCGGCTCAACAGGAGAAAAAAGTGACAAAATGTCGGAATGGGGGATTTGCGACATATGGGGGCATTTTCTAGGTATTGTGGGTTCCCGCGACTTGACCGCCGGTTTTTGAACGCACGACAATAGCCCCAACTTGGATGTTGGCAGCCGGGCCCGGTCTTCCGCGCGCCGTTCCGGCAAGGATTCCCCAGCGTGGTAAGGACGTAAGGGAGACAAAACGTGTCACTTGGAATTGCACTGCTGTTGTTGGCGCCGATGGCGCCTGTGGAAGCAACCACTCCAACAGCGGCGACCGCGCCGGCGGCTCAGGCTGCCCCCGGCGACGACCACTACGCGAGCTATACGGAGGCCTATCGGGCGGCACAGAAGGCAAAACGCCCCATGATCGTGATCCTGAACCCGCCAAAGGAAGGCGCGGTCAGCCTGGTTTCGCTGGAAGACGTTCGCAAAACCAAGATGCGCCGGGAACTCCTGGGGCATTACGTGGTCGCGGTCGTCGACACCAGCACCCCCCATGGCAAGAAGGTTCACGAGGTCTTCGGTAAACCGCAGCTTCCCCGCGTGGTGGTCATCGACAGCCAGCAGGAGATGCAGGTCTATCGGACCAGCGAAGCCCTGTATGGCCAGATGTGGGATAAGATCCTGGAAGTCTTCCAGGAGGCCAAGCCGACGACCCGCATGCCCTCCCCCTCGTACTGCCCCACCTGCCAGCAGTACCAGAGCCAGTACCAGTATTAGGTTCGGTTCTGAGAGCAAAACCGACCGGGGGCTAGGGTTCCTTCCTCCCCCGACGGCCAGTGATAGCCTTCGGCGGCGATGTGGCCCTTCGACGGGTGGCATCGCCGCCGTTCTCATTGGGGAACCGATGTTCTCAGACCAGCAGCGGGTCGAGCACCCGTCCATGAACGTCGGTCAGGCTCACGTCGCGGCCGCCGAACCGGAACGTCAGCTGCTTGTGGTTGATGCCGAGCAGGTGCAGGATCGTGGCGTGGATGTCGTGAATCTCGCATCCATTCTCCACAACTGTATTGCCGAAATCATCGGTCTGTCCGAAAGCCATCCCTCCGCGGAACCCCCCGCCCGCCAGGAAGATGCTGTAGCCGTTGACATGATGGTCCCGGCCGCAGGTGGAGGAGATTGCCGGGGTGTGCGGCGTGCGTCCCATTTCCCCCGCCCAGACGACGATCGTTTCGTCGAGCAGCCCCCGCTGCTTAAGATCCCGAATGAGGGCCGCCACCGCCTGATCGGTGATTAAGGCGTTTTCGGAGTGGTGCTTGACCAGTTGCCCATGCTGGTCCCAGGGGGAATTGTTCAGGTGGGTCAGCGGGCAGGTGATTTCGACGAACCGCACCCCCGCCTCGACCAGCCGCCGAGCCCGCAGGCATTGCAGGCTATAGTACTTCTTGTGATCGCTCCCTTCGTCGAGGCCATACAGCCGGCGAATATGCTCCGGCTCATTATTGATGGAGGCGACTTCCGGAACGGCCGTCTGCATGCGATAGGCTGTTTCATAGTTGCGGATGGCCGACTCGATGCGGTCATGTTCCGGTCCGGATGACGCGAAGCCGGCGTCCTGAGCCCGCAACAGGTCGAGCTTGCGGCGCTGAATCGCGGCGAGATCAGAGGGGTTGATGTTGTCGATCGTCTCCCCCTTGGCCCGCAGGAGTGTCGCGCTGTGCGTGGCCGGCAGGAACGCGCTCGAAAAGTTCTCCAGCCCGCCGTTGGGAATCCAGTCATTGTTCAACAGCACGTAACCCGGAAGGTTGTCGTTCTCGCTCCCCAATCCGTACGAGACCCACGAGCCGAGACTCGGTGCCAAACCGGTCACCCGACCGGTGTGCAAGAGCAGGTTCTGCTGGCCGTGCAGCGGCTGCCGGCCGACGAGCGACCGCACCACGCACAGGTCATCCGCCAGTTCCGCGATGTGGGGCAACAAATCGCTCACCCATAGGCCGCTGTCGCCCCGTTGGCGAAACCGCCACGGGCTACCGAACCAGACCCGGCCCGCGGCGCTTTGCGACAGTTTCGAAACCGCGCCGTCGCCGATCGCTTGTCCCTCCCGTTCCTTCAACACCGGTTTGTAATCGAACGTATCCACATGGCTTGGACCGCCGTCCATGAAGCAGAAGATGACGTTCTTCGCGCGGGGGGCGAAATGCGGCTCCGCAACAGGCGTTTCGGACGAATTGGCCGAGGCTGCGTTCGCGCGGCGCGACATCAAACCGGCCAATGCCAGCCAGCCGAAGCCGTTGCGCGCGGTTCTCAGGAATTCGCGCCGGGATCGCGCGCCCGGGATGAAGCCGGGACATCGGCCCGTTTCATCGGTGATGAAGTTGTCGGAATACGGCTGTAATCTCATTTTCCGTTCCCTGATTCCTGACCCCTGAATCCTATCCCCATTAGGGTCCTACCGCACGTAAATGAACTCTTTCGTGTTGAACATCGCGTGTGCGATATCCCGCCAGACCGCGGACGAACGGAGGACGTGATTTTCGTCGATACCATGCAATCGGGCGAGATCCCTCATCGCGTTCATCCAGCGCGTAAGTTCCACGTCATCCGGGGCGCGTCCATAGGCCGCCCCAAACATTCGCGACACTCTCGCCACGGCCGTGACGTCATCCGTTTCCGCCAGTCGTTTTCCCCAATAGGCAGCCTGATCGACCACGAACGGGTCGTTCAACAACGCGAGCGACTGACCGGGGGTGTTCGTAACGTCGCGGCGGCCGGTCGGAATTTTCGGTGTCGGCTGGTTGAAGGTCGCCAAGAACTTCGGCGGCTCCATGATCGTAATCTTTGTGTAGATCGAACGCCGGCCGTTGCCGTCGAGCGGACCGGAAAAGAGCCGCTTCTGAGGATCTTCGCTCAATCGGTGGGGATCGATCGGCTCGCCGAAGAGGCGATCGTCCAATCGTCCCGAGACTTGCAGGATCGCATCCCGTATTTCCTCGGCTTCCAGCCGCAAGAGGGGATAGTGATGCAACAGGCGGTTCGCGGGATCGGCAGTCACGGCTTGTGGTGCGGACGCGCTCGACTGTCGCCACGTTTCCGTCAGTACGATGGCCCGCACCAGCCGCTTGAGCGACCACTGTTCCGCCATGAAACGGGCGGCCAGATAATCGAGCAACTCGGGATGCGAGGGGACATCTCCCACGTGCCCGAAATCATCTGTCGTCGCGACGATTCCCATGCCGAACAGCCAATGCCACACGCGATTCACGAATACACGCGCGGTGAGCGGGTTTTCCCGGTCCGCAACATGTTCCGCAAGTTTTCTCCGGCCGCTTTGCTCGACGTCGAACTCGCGATGCTCGCCGCACAGCATCTTCACGTAGCCGCGCGGCACCGGCGGGCCGAGTTGTGCATAGTCGCCACGGACGTACACCCGGCTGTCTTCGCCGTGATCGAGGTCGGCCATGCCGTTGATGGTGCAGGGAGTTTCCAATTGTTGTTCGGTCGCACGGTAGTCGTCGACGAGCGATCGGATCTCCGAGATGCCGGATGTCTCGATGCGATTTCCGAGCCAGCCCTGGTCGATCATCCCGTTGATCAGTCGCACGTCGTCCGCCGTGGCTTCGTCGGAGGTCCAGCGTGCGAGCGACTGGTTCAACCAGGATGCGTAGCGGTCCGCGGCGGCATTGAGATCCGTAGGTAAATCGCCGGCAAACAGACTCTCGAAGCGAGCCAGTTCATCTTTTGGAGTGAGCGGCGCGTTGTGCAGCACGACGCGCGTGACGCCGAACCAGCTTCGCGGATCATGAATTTGCTCGGCGGTCAGAGCCTCGCCCAACCCGACGCGCGGCGGGAAGTTCGGGTTGCTGGTCTTCGTCGCGAACTCGATATAGTTCTTCCGCTCCTTCATCGACGCGAAAGTCGAGAGTAACGTCCATTGCGGATCGACACTGTTGAGATACTTCTGCTTCTCGGTGAGAAACGCGTTGTCGATCACGCTGCGATGAGCCGCGAAATCACCGCCGCAGCATTCAAAGCTGATGTGCCCGGCATCGAACTCTTTCAAGTACGGCGTGCGAAGCGATCCGTTGAGCCGCGGCGACAGGACGTTCGTGAACAATCCCCCTGGAAGCATTCGTCCGACGATCCCTTCTCCATCCAGCGCCACCGTAAAGTCTCCGGCGCGGACCACCTCGCGCAGGCCGACGCCGTCGACTGACCAGCCGGCCGGTACTCCCTGCGAAAAATCGGCCAGCAGGCGGAAATGCCCCTGATTATGCGCGGTCCGCGATTTCCGTTCGGCAGCGTAACGTTCCGCGATTTGCTTCCAGCTTTCGGCAACCGACGCATTGTTCTCTTTCTGAATCTCAGCGGTTAACATCCGCCAGGGCGCGAGGATGTCTTCCAAGGCCAGTTTCGCATTGGCTCCCTCGTCGTTCGTTGGCGATCCCTGTTGCTTCACGTCTTTCGAGGAAGTAGAAGAGTTCGTCAGCCCCTTCAACCGCTCCGCGAGATGTTTCGCGTCGTCGTTCCATTGCTTCGCCAGTGCGCCGCGCAACCGCTGCTTGAATTTTTTAAGACGGGCAATGACTTCGGCGTTTCGTTCCGGTAGGTCGAGCGTGTTGGTCACCCAGCGAGAACTCATGAACACGCCGGAGAGGCCGTAGTATTCGCTTTGGGCGACCGGGTCGAGCTTGTGGTCGTGGCAGCGGGCGCACGACATCGTCGTCGCCTGAAATGCCTTCGAGAAGGCGTCGATCTTGTTATCGAGCATCTCCTGATGGATGCCGTCGAACTCCGAGCTGTCTCCGTGACGCTTCTCCCCCATCTGGAAGAACATCACTCCGTGCAGAGATTCGTTGACCTGCCGCACGGCATCGACGCGCGGCTTGTCGAGCAAATCTCCCGCAAGCTGTTCGCGGATGAGCTGGTCGAACGGCACATCATCGTTAAACGCGCGGACGAGGTAATCGCGGTAGCTCCACGCCCCTTTCGCGGGGATGTCCCATTCGTAGCCGTACGTGTCGGTGTAACGCACGACGTCCATCCAATGCCGCGCCCAGCGCTCCCCAAAGCTGGGGGAAGCCAGCCAGCAATCGACCAACCGCTCCCAGGCATCGGGAGAATCATCGTCAACAAACTGCGCGACCTCTTCCGGCGTGGGAGGCAGACCGCGCAATGCGAACGAGAGCCGGCGTGCTAATGACCGTCGATCGGCACTCGCCGCCGGTTGCAATTCACGCGCTTCGAGAGCCGCGAGGATGAACCGGTCAATCGGCTGGTCGGACCAATCGGCGTTGTTGACTTGCGGCACCCGTGGCTCGACGACCGGCTGCAAGCTCCACCAGCCAATGCGGTCGGCGTATTGCGCTTCCCAGGTTTGAGCGGCGGCTTCATCGGCGCTGGCAGCCTGTTCGCGCGGGTCAGGGGCTCCCATTTCGATCCAGCGGACGAAGTCGGCGATGACCTCGTCCGGGAGTTTCCGCTTCGGCGGCATCTCCAGGCCGTCGTACCGCAATGCGGAAATCAACAGACTTTCATGCGGCTTACCGGGAACAACCGCCGGCCCCGATTCCCCACCGGTCCGCGCTGCCTCGCGCGAATCGAGCCGAAGTTGCCCCTTTGGCTCCTTCGCCGCCGCCGAATGGCATTCGTAGCAGTGTCGCACCAGCACCGGGCGGATACGTTTCTCGAAGAACTCCTTTCCCGCGGCCGCATCGTCGGCGCGCGCGGTCAGCCCACCGGCCGAAGCCGACACAATCAAAATGGCTGCGGTGACTGCGAAACGATTCATCGTCCCCAACTCGAACTTGCAGCCCTGCGCGGCACTACGTCTCTGCCAACGAGACCCATCCCTTGATTGTACCGCGCAGCCGGGGGGGACGGTACCGGCGGTATGGTCAGGCCTGCAGTACCGGGACGACCTCGCGGGTGAAGAGTTCCAGGCTCCGCAGCCACCGTTCCCGGTCGTCCCAGTCGTGGGCCACGAGGACCAGCGTGCCGAAGTCGCCAACCCGGCTGCGCAGCTCGCGGAGCTGCCGAGCGACCTCAGGTGGATCGCCGACGATCAGCACCTCTTTCATAAAGTAGTCGAGGTTGCAGTCGGCGTCGGGTTGTTCCGCGCTCTTCTTCCACATGCCGACTCCCGGACCGCGGCGCGTCAGATCGAGTATGTAATCGATGCACTTCCCGAGCGAGTTCGTGCGGGCTAATTTGCGGGCCTCGGCGGTTGTCTCTGCCACGAAGATATTCCGCGACACTCGCCAGTCCTTCGGGCTGGCTTGCCGTCCCGCAGCAGCGGCCGCATTGCGATACGTCTGCCACTGTTCCGCGAGAACTTCATCGGAGATCATATGGTGGCTGAACAGCGAGAAACCCCGCGCCGCCGCTTTCTCGATACCGATGCTCTTCCGGCTGATGCTTGGGATGGCGATCGGCGGATATGGCTTCTGCAAAGGTTTGTGCAGCCCGCCGAGACCCATCTCCGGGTCGAGGTGATCCTTCAAATGGACGTTCCAGAACCGGCCTGGGATTTCATACGGGGGATCGCTCGTCCAGATTTTGAGAATCATATCCGCCGCTTCGCCGACGCGCGCGGAGGCATCTTTTGGATCGACGCCATACACCTCCATATCGGTCGGAATCGCGCCGGGCCCGAAGCAGACGTTGAGCCGTCCGTGCGACAGGTGGTCGAGAAATGCCAGCCGGCTAGCGACGTGTACTGGATGATGATACTGCAGGCAAACCGGAGCCGGACCGAACCGCATCCGTTTAGTCAGCGCGAGTCCTTTCGCCAGAAAGATCTCCGGCATAACGATGTTTTCGATCGTCGAAGTGTGATGCTCTCCGACCCAAAACTCATCGAATCCCAGTTCTTCGCAACGAACCGCCAGTTCCAGGTCTTCGTCGATACACTGCGCGAGGGGCTTCGCTGGATCGTGGATCGGCATGACGAACATCCCCAGCCGGAGAGAACCATTTCCGGAGGGAGCTTTTGCGTCGTGGGAATGGGCGCTCATGGGCTTTGCCTTCCAGGTCGCTGACGTTGAGGAGGTCAGTGTCGCCATTATAAACGGAAAAACTCCGCAAAATCGCCAAGATTCGAAACCGATTCCGCAGTCCGGTAGGATGGTGTGATCGGGGAAGCTTAGTAGCCCGTTGATGTTTCTAGTCGCCGCGTGTGTCAACCGTTAGCCTTGCAAATTCGTCCGATGCCAACAGAACTCGTTCCATCACAAGTTTCCTGCTCGCAACCGCGGAGTCTCTCCGTGGCAATCAAGCAGGAGGCAGCGCGGCTTGGTTTCGATCTGGCCGGTATTGCCCCCGCTGTTTCTCCACCGGGATTCCCCGATTTTCAAGCGTGGCTGCGGCACGGCTATGCAGGGAAAATGGTGTACCTCGAAAATCGCGAAGAGGCCTACAAACATCCGCAACATGTGCTCGGTTCGGTGAAAAGCATGATCATGCTCGCGATGAACTACCGGACCACAGACCCGGCGGAGACCGCGCCCGGAGAGGGACGTGTCTCCCGGTATGCCTGGGGGAAGGGGGATTATCACGACCTGTTGCGCGAACGGCTCGCGCGGCTCGCGGACTTCCTGCATCGCGAACGGCCCGGTTGCCGCACTCGGGGCGTGGTCGACACCGCACCGATGTTGGAGCGGGACTTCGCGCGCCTTGCGGGACTCGGCTGGTTCGGGAAGAACACATTGTTCATCAACAAGCGCACCGGAAGCTGGATGTTTCTGGCGGCGCTGCTGACCGATGTGGATCTGGAATACGACGCCGCACACGAAACGTCACACTGCGGCACTTGCACGCGCTGTCTCGACATCTGCCCGACCGATGCCTTCCCCGAGCCGTATGTGCTCGACGCGCGAAGGTGCATCGCGTACCTCAACATCGAGTTGCGCGGTCCCGTTCCGGACGAGCTCCGGTCGGGAATGGGGGACTGGCTGTTCGGCTGTGACCTTTGCCAGGAGGTCTGTCCCTGGAACAAAAAAGCTCCCATCAGCGTTGAGCCGATGTTCCAACCACGCGCTGAGTTGACCCATGCCGATGCCTGCGGATTGCTGCGGCTGACGCCGGCGGAATTCGATGGGATGTTTCGTGGTACGCCGCTGACCCGCCCCGGCCGCACGGGATTATTGCGCAACGCCGCGATTGTGCTGGGGAATTCCGGCGAGCGCGGATTCGTTCCGGCACTCATGGATGCATTGCGTGATGAGGAGCCGCTGGTGCGCGGCGCGGCCGCCTGGGGTTTGGGCCGGCTCGGCGGCGACGATGTGAAGTGCGCGCTTCGCGCCCGATTGGCAATTGAAGAAGATGGTGTGGTGACGGAGGAACTTCAGCGAGCCCTTGCCGCCGTTGGCGGTTCGGAATCTTCAAGGGAGAATTGAGCCATGCCCACGTTCATTGAACAGCCGACGGAAATTACCGCTGCGGGAAACAAGCCGAAGATCATCCGTGAATACGTCGGCCGAGTGAACTCCATGACTAGTGCTCTAAGCGTCGCGCACATGCAGAGTCCCTGCGGATGGGTTGAGCCGGGCCAGAGGCCGGAGTTCGACGAATATACGATCGTGCTGCGCGGCGTGTTGAGAGTGGCGCACAAGGAAGGTACGATCGACGTTCGCGCCGGACAGGGAGTCATTGCGCATAAGGGCGAGTGGGTGCAATACAGCACACCGGAGCCGGAAGGGGCCGAGTACATCGCGGTTTGTCTTCCAGCATTTTCTCCGGAAGCCGTCCATCGAGATGCGGCAAGCTGACGCGAGAGTCGATCGCGTTTTTCAAACATGAACAGGTGAGTCAACACCGAAGGATAGATTATGCCGGATGTCATTCAGGTCGGAGTCAATGGGGCCGGAGGTCGAATGGGCCAGCGGATCGTCGCGCTCTGCCATGCCGATCCGGGGATGAAAGTTGCGGCGGCGCTCGAAGCGCCCGGCTCTCCGCACCTCGGCAAGGACTCGGGAGAACTCGCCGGCATTGGTAAGATTGATGTGCCGATTCGCTCGGAGCTCGGCGATCGTGTCGATGTGATCATCGACTTCTCAATTCCGGAAGGGCTGGTGAAAGTTGCAGGCGTTTGCGAGCAGCGGCAAATTCCGCTCGTCGCCGCCACAACCGGGTTGGACGAGAAGCAGAAGCAAGCGGTCTTCACCGCGGCACAGGTCGCACCGGTGGTGTTCGCTCCGAGCATGAGCTTGGCGGTCAATTTGACGATGAAGCTGGTGCGCGAGGCGTCACGTGTTCTGAATCATCTGCCACAAGGGGTCGACGTCGAGATTATCGAGCGGCATCATCACTTCAAGGAAGATGCCCCCAGCGGCACCGCGCTGGCTTTCGGAAAGATCGTCGCGGAGGAAATGGGACAGACGAGCCATATTCATGGCCGGCACGGGCGCCCTGGTCCCCGCCCCCGGAACGAGATCGGCTATCATGCGCTGCGGGTCGGCGATAACGTCGGCGAGCACACCATCGTCTTCGGGATGATCGGTGAATCGATTGAACTGACCGTTCGCGGGCAATCGCGAGACAGCTACGCCGTGGGAGCACTCGCCGCCGCCCGATTCGTCATTACCCAAGGTCCGGGGCTCTACGGGATGACCGACGTCCTGGGATTATAGAGTGTTTTTCGACCTCATTCCACGGTTGCAAAGAGTGGGTTGGAATGGTGTGAATTATTCCGTCTCGTCAGGAATGCGGCCGAACGCAATCTTGTTGTCCATGGGGTGGCGATAGAGATGGACGGCGCCGAAATAGACCGAGGAAGTTCCCCATCGCTGGTTGATCTTGTCAACCGTCTCTGAGATCTTCCGAAGTTTCTCCACAGGTTCAAACAGCGAACGAGAAACCTGTGATGTCATCACCAGCTTGGCGACACTCACATCCACTTTCTTAATACGATGGAAAGTCGGAGGACGTTGTTGCCAGAGTTTGGTGAACTGCTGCAACAACGTGGGAGTGTCATTCACGCAAGGAAGCGCAATCTCCTCGCCAAATAAATTCCCGCTTTCATCCCCGATGGAGATTCGTAACACCCTGGCGAAATACCCGTCCCGTCGTAACCGCTGGGCGAGTTTGCAAATCAGACGAATCAGGATTCCGTACGCACCATCGACATTGCGGAACCTGGGTTCCAGCACATTGCCATGACTCATCGACCGGCGGCGCGTGGGTATTTCCGGTTCGTCAAGCCCGTGAAAACCTGCCCACCAGCGAGTACCCGAGACGGATCCCCAAATTTGGACAGCCTCATCCCGAGTGATCCCCCACAAATCCCGAACATTCCGAACACCATGCTTCTCGAATCGGGCCAGCATGCCGTGATTGATGCCGCACAGATCTCTCAGTGGGAGATGTTCCAAGCGGTGGGGCAAATCATCGACAGACAACATGGCGATTCCATTGGGTTTCTCCAGATCACTGGCGATCTTCGCTAGCAGGCGTGTGGGAGCAATGCCGATTGAGCAGGTCAACCAGGGACCGAAGTCTTCAAACAGCTGCCGCTTGATGTTTTCGGCAAGCTGCCGCGCTTGCCGGGGGTGCCGATCGGTTCCTCGCAAGGAAATCGACCATTCGTCGATCGAGTAGACGTGGTGAATCGGAGCGTGTTTGTCCACGCTCCGTAATATCTGGTGATGCACATCGACATAAATCTTCGGGCGTGCTTTGACGAATCGGATTCGCGGACACAATCGCCTCGCTTCTCGCACCTTTGTCCCGACTTTCACACCAAGTCGCTTGGCGTCATAG
The DNA here is from genome assembly GCA_964626885.1 of uncultured Planctomycetaceae bacterium. GTDB lineage: Bacteria > Planctomycetota > Planctomycetia > Planctomycetales > Planctomycetaceae > CAZVJA01. The sequence continues at coordinate 23,660 of CAZVJA010000017.1, forward strand.
CTGGCCGCGATCACGCAAGTGCTTTCTGTCTCAACCGGAATGACTCCAATGGGGCGATCTCTCAGTTCCGGGCGCAGGGATCGCTCCACCGACGCGAAATAGGAATCCATATCCGTCATCATCCAGTTCATGGTGCCCCGCCTTAATTGTATTCATTTGTATACTATATCGGAGAAGTTCGGATTTACAATTGGTACGAAATCCGACTCTCCATATTTCCGCTTCTTTTAAGTGGAACCTACGGTTCTGCAGTTGTTTAGAGACGCGGTTCGATTTCAGGAAACTGAGCCTTTTGGGCGGGCATAGAGTTCCACTAAGCCATTCCAGGCCGCCCAATTTACGCAATCCGGAAAATGCTCAAGATCGGTATTTCTTCTCGCCGATCTCAGTACGAAGGGGATGACTCCCGCCAGGAGTCGGACGCTGCATACGTCCTTCCGGGGTCGGACCCGCCGAACTAGCCGGCAGTCATGGAAGCATTCAACGCGGTGAGGAGTTTTTTCGGGTCTCGTCTCTGGTTGGTTGGGGTGGCGATCACCAGTGTCTTGCTGGTCGTGTTGATCGTGGCGTTCCCGACCGTGCCGGAGGTCGCGCGGGAGTCCGCGACGTTCTTTGGTGCGGAGTCCTGGGAATTTGACGATGTGACTACGCACCCCAATCAAGGCGCGAACACTCCCACGAATGTTGAGAAACCAGCGCGAGGTGCGTGGTTAGCCGGGACCATTGAAGAATTGCCGGAGAAACCGGCAAACCGCGTAGCCGAACGGTTGATCGAGCCTACGGAAATACGACGGAAGTAGAACCCGCCGGGGGCGAGTTTATGTACGAGAAATTCTGGGGGTTGGAACGGAGGCCGTTCGACAGCGTCACGCTCCCCGACTTTTATTTCGCGAGCGAGACGCACCAGTCCGCGCGATTGAAATTGCGGTACGCCATCGAGAACCGGTTGGGAGCGGGCTACCTGGTCGGCGGCATTGGTTCGGGGAAGACTTGTCTCATTGGCCAGCTGGCCCATGAGTTACCCGATTCCTACCGCCCGGTCATCCACCTGATGTTTCCCCAACTCACTCCGGCGGAACTTTTGGATTATCTGGCGGTGGAACTGGGGGCCGAGGATCAAGCCAGCGGCGCGGAACGGAGCCTGGAGCGGTCGCTGCGGCTGTTCGAGCAACGTTTGCGGCATCACACCGAGCAGAAGCGCCGGCCGACAATCTTCATCGACGACGCGCATCTCATCGGCGATCCCCGCGTCTTTCAGACGCTGCAACAACTGCTCAACTTCCAGCAGCAAAGCCGGTACGACTATTCGCTGATCCTTGTCGGCGAGCGAAGCCTGGCCGGAAAACTGGCGCGGATGGCACAGCTTGACGAGCGGATCGGAGTGCGCGCGGTGCTCGATGCCATGTCTGCTGACGAAACGGCGGGCTACGTGCTCCACCGGCTTAAGTTGGCCGGCTCGACGCGTGCGATCTTCGACGAGGACGCGCTGCACGCCATTGCCGAGCTGTCGGGAGGATTGCCGCGCCGCATCAACCGGTTGTGCGATCTCGCGCTGGTCGTCGGCTACGCCGAAGGGCTGAAGTCGATTTCCGCCGCGGAGATCGAAGGAGTGGCGGAAGAACTGCCTCAGCCCGCGGCCGCCTGACGCCGGTTTGGTTCTCCCCCGTTCACGGCCGGTATTCAATGCCTTCGGCATTGCGCAATCCGCTGCTGCTTGTTCGTTCTGCGCGATTTGGCTGTGGGACGGCGATTTTCGCTTGCCTGCGATTGGCCAACCGGCCATGATCGACGGACTGTTTGTTTCAACGTCGTCGATGAACTTCAAGGGAATCGCTCCATGCATGCGTTGGTCGGCCCCCGTCTGGCAGTCATGATGTTTCTGCAGTTCTTCGTGTGGGGAGCCTGGTACGTGACTGCCTATCTATTTCTTGGGAAAATCGGGTTCGGCGGTCCGGAGATCGGTTGGACCTATTCCGTCGGCCCGATTGCCGGCATCATTTCGCCATTCTTTGTCGGCATGATAGCTGACCGTTTCTTCGCGTCCGAGAAGGTACTCGGCATCCTGCATTTGCTTGGCGCCGGAGCAATGTATGCCGCAACCACCCTGATGTCCGGCTCTTCACCTTCTCCCAGCTTGATAAACGGCGTGTTATTCGCGTATATGCTCTGCTATTTCCCCACGTTATCGCTGACGAATTCCATCGCACTTCACAATCTCACGAATTCCGAAAAGCAGTTCCCTCTGATTCGTGTCTTCGGGACGATCGGCTGGATCATTCCGGGGATCATCATCAGCGCGATGACCTGGGACGATACAATTCGCCCGTTTCAACTCTCGGCCAGCTGTTCGGCGCTGTTGGGACTGTACTGCTTTACTCTTCCGCATACTCCCCCTCCATCAGCCGGCAAGCAGGTTTCCGCCCGAGAAATCCTGGGGCTCGACGCGCTGGTCTTGTTGAAACGGCCCTCGTTTCTCACTTTTATTGTCTGTTCATTCCTGATCTGCATTCCGCTGGCGTTTTATTATCAGTTGGCGACGAAGTTCATCACTCAGGCGGGAATTGCCCGACCGGCGTTCAAAATGTCGTTCGGACAAATGTCGGAAATCTTCTTCATGGTGGTCATGCCATTATTCTTCGCCCGCCTCGGCGTGAAGAAGATGTTGTTGGTTGGCATGCTCGCGTGGGTCGTTCGTTACGGGTTATTTGCATTTGGCGCGGATGCGAAAGTGGAATGGATGTTGCTGGCGGGAATCATTCTGCACGGTATCTGCTACGACTTTTTCTTCGTGACCGGACAGATCTATACCGACAAGGTCGCACCGAAGAGCATTCGAGGACAAGCGCAGGGAATGCTCGTGTTGTTCACACTGGGATTGGGCATGCTGATCGGTGCTCAAATCGCGGGTCGCGTCGAAGTCATGCACACAACTGGAGCTGACGAGACGGCCGTTATCGCCTGGCGACAGCTCTGGTCGCTGCCGGCCATCGCCGCCGGGATCGTTCTGCTGCTCTTCGCCGTCCTGTTTCGAGACGACGCACGCAACGGCGAGATTACCGAAGGAGATGTCGCCCGTGGTGCTGCCGCAGAAGAACTTCCCTGAAGTGACCGGCGCTGAAAATCACAAGCACCACGAGATCGTACACGGCAATCACGGATTCAATTCCGGCAGCAGGCCGTCCTTGACGCGGATGCGCTGCACCGGGTTCTTCAAATCGAACGAGTTCTCTGCCGGTTCCGTGCCGACCGGATACCGGTCCTCCGAATCGCCGGGCATGACCGACCACGGATAGCAGCGATCCGGGCCGAACGGGCAGAGCGGTCCGGCCGAACCATAACGCTCCTCGAAGAAGACGATGCCGTGTGTGTCGAGGATCGTGCCGGTCTTTCGTTCGAGATCCGCAAGGGCGACGTTGTAGCTGACGAGCGCCTGGGCCTCCGAACTCACCGCATTGCCCCAATCGTTGAGTGCCTGGAGGGAGTTCAGAAAGATGGATCGGCCCGTGCGGTTATTTGCGAGTTGAACGTCGAGGTTCAGGCCGGCCGCTTCGCGGGTTTCTTTGTACGCCAAATACTGTTCATAGGCGTTATCGAGATTGCGCAGCGTGCCCGCCAGATCGTGAACGGCAAAATGCATCCCCTGGTTGAGGTTCGCCCGGTCGCGCGCCAAAAGCATCTCTTGTTGTCGCAGTGCGGCTCGTCCTTGGCGCAATCCCAACGGCACCGAGAAATTGATCCCCAGAGTCCAATCGGTGTACTGGTTGCTGTTGGAAGTGATCTCCCCCCCAATCGGCATTTGCCCTTCCAGTCCGTTCCAACGATAGAGCGCGACGGCATCCAGCCGGGGCCTGGAGTCGTTCTTGGCGAGGATGATTCGTTGCTCGTCGGCTTCGAGTATTAGCTTGAGCTCGATGATGTCTGGCCGGCGTTCTTCTGCGAGATTGACGATCTGATCCCAGTCGTGCGTCAGCCGCTCGTTTGACGGAGGGGATGACGGGACGAGTACCCGCGAATCGTTTGGAGGCAAGCCGAGGATGTTCCGCAGAGCGGCCTCGCGGTTGAGGACGTTGGCTTCGGCCGCGATGACGTTCGCTCGAAACTGATTGAACGTCACGCGTGTCTGGGCGACATCCGCCAGACTCGCCTGTCCCACTTCTTTCCGCGCCCGGTTACGTTCGTAGGTCTCCTCGGCCAACTGCAGCTGAATTCGCCGGGCCCAAAGGTCGGTGCGCGCAAAGACGAGATTCCAATAGGCTTCGATGACGCCGCGGACCGATTCCTGCACGCCGTCCTTGAACTGGAAGAATGATCGCTCGGTATTAAGCCGTGCGATCACGATCGGCGCCATATTGACGTAAAACCCGCCCCCCTGAAGCAAAGGCTGAGTGTAGCTCAATTCGACCGCGCTGCGATTCAGCGGGTTGAGCGGAAACGCGGAGTTGCCTTTGAAGCGCGTGGGGTTTTCGGAGTAATTGAGCCCCCATTGTCCGCCGACGATGTTGGTCTTCGCCAGACCGAGGTCGCTGCGATAATCATCGCTGCGATCGCCAATAATCAATGAGCGTCCTGGATTCAACGGATCGTTGATGGCGCTCGGAGATTCTCGCCGATTCCAACTGTTCTTTTGTTGCAGCGTCGGATCGAAGCGAGCCTGCTCCTGGTCGATGTCGGCATTGGTGATCGCGGCATCATAGATGGTTTGTCCGCTTGCTTGTGCGCTGACGCCGGTCAGAATTCGGATGACTTCGCCATTCTCGAGCGCAATCCGCAAAGCTTCGTCGAGCGAGACCATCCAGCTCTCGACTTCGGGTGCGGGTGGACGGGCGACAGTGCGCGGCGAGACCGACTCGGGAATTCGCGCTCGAGGGAGGGCTGCGGGATCGCGATAGATGACGCTCCGCGATTCCGGCAGAATCACGGGATAAAGCGGCCCATCCGCACGCGCCACGGTAATGGTTATTGCCGTGACAATGATCGCCAGGAGTAGTTTTCGTAGGAGGCCGTCCATGGTCGTCCGAGAGTATTGTCGTCGAAGTTCATTGCCGCGGTCCGTCGCGGCTGGTTAAATTGACTGAGAATTGTTCAATGCGATCCGAGTCGCGTACGCGATTGCAGCGAGTCAACCGCTTCCTGAAAATTGAGAGTGTCACGGACAATCTCCCCGTCGACGAGGACCAGGGCGCGCTTCGCCTGCGCCGCCACTTCCTGGTCGTGCGTGACGAGGATCACCGTCAGGCGTTGCTCGGTGTTCAATTGCCGGAAGAGCTGCATGATCTCTTCGCTGGTGCGTGTGTCGAGATTGCCGGTCGGCTCGTCGCACATCAAAATCGAAGGGTGGTTAACCAGCGCCCGGGCAATGGCCACGCGCTGCTGCTGCCCGCCGGAAAGTTGATTCGGCTTGTGGTCCATCCGTTCGCCCAAGCCAACTTTCTGCAGCATCTCGGCGGCGCGTTCGCGACGTTCGCGGCGCGGAAATTCGCGGTTGTACATCAGCGGGAGTTCCACGTTCTCGAGCGCCGAGGTTCGGGAAAGAAGATTGAAATTCTGGAATACAAAACCGATTTTTCGATTTCGCAGGCCGGCCCGTTCGTCGGCTCCCATCGTGGCAACCTCCACGTCGCCAAGCTTGTAACTGCCGCTGGTGGGACGATCGAGACAACCGAGAGTGTTCATTAACGTCGATTTACCGGAACCGGACGGGCCGATGAGCGCCACGAACTCTCCCTCGTCGATGTCGAGCGTGGCGTTCTTCAACGCGGGCACCTTCACCTCGCCGAGGTCGTATGTTTTTTCGATGTTCCGCAGTTCAATGAGTGCCATATTCGTTGACGATCGGCAAATTCTGCCGGGTTTTTGCCATTCCCCAGTCATTGCTGCCGATGATGCCCCCACAGACCGGGGCCGCATCCTCTTCACTATCGACAGATGCCGGGAAACAGAAACATTCAGGATACGTGAAAAGCTCTCTCCACTTTCTCTAACAGGAAGGGAATTCGGTCTCCGTCATTCGTACCGTAGGGCGTCGATAGGGTCGAGTTTGCTTGCTCGGCGGGCTGGGTAAAATCCGAAGAAAATTCCGACAGCCGCCGCAAAGACCAGCGCCACTATCCCCGCCGGAATCGACACGATGAACGGCCAATCGGCTCCTGGGGAGATTGCATTGATGGTCGTGGTTACTCCGGCGGACGCCGCGATGCCGAGCACAATGCCGATGACCCCTCCCACGCTCGATAGGACCATCGACTCGAACAGAAACTGCCGCAAGATGTCGCGTGGACGGGCTCCGACCGCCATGCGGACGCCGATTTCCCGCGTTCGTTCCGTTACCGAAACCAGCATGATGTTCATGATGCCGACCCCTCCCACGATCAGAGAAATCGCCGCGATCGACGAGAGCATCAGCGTGAGGGTGGTGGTGATGATGTTCAGCACATTAGCGACTTCGGTCATATTGCGAACCTGAAAATCGGGAAGTTCGCCCGGCGAGATGCGATGCCGCTCCATGAGGAGCGAGCGGACCTCGAACTCGGCATCGCGCATGACCTGCTCGGTCTTGGCGGAAACGAGAATCGCGCTGACGTTGGAAAAGGTCGATCCCTGCAACCGCTTTTGAACGGTCGTGTAAGGCATCAGCAGCACGTCATCCTGATCTTCGCCGAACATGCTGGCCCCTTTTTTCTCCAACACACCGATGACGCGAAACGGAATATTCTTCACGCGGATCTGTTGACCGATCGGATCGCTGCCGGGAAAGAGATGAGATACGATCGTCTGCCCGAGCACACAGACCTTTGAGGCCGAGGCGATGTCCCGGTCGGAGAAGAACTCTCCGGCAGCGAGCGGCCAATTGCGCACGATCAGGTGGTCATGCCCCACGCCGTTCATCGTGGCCGGGCTCCAGTTGACATTTCCGCCGATCACTTGCCCGTTGGCCCCCACGGTTTCCGAAACGGCCCGCACGGCCGGACACTCCGAGGCGATGGCGGCGGCATCCTCCGGCGTGAGTGACGGAAGCTGGCCCGACCGAACACCCCCGCTTTGGCCGCTCCCCGGAAAGACGATCAGGACGTTCGACCCGAGGCTTTGGAACTGTGATGTGACCAGCGCCGACGCACTCTCTCCGATGGAGACCATGGTGGTAACGGCCGCGATGCCGATAACCACTCCCAGGACCGTCAGGCCGGCTCGCAGCTTGTTTTTTCGGAGCGCGCGAACGGCAATCCGCAAAATGTCGAGGAGATTCATCGTGCTGAGACGGTTCCCGGGGTCGATGTATCCAATCCGATCGCGAGAGACTGACCGTCGCGCAAGTCCCCCTCCAGCAGTTCCGCAAACTGGTTGTCATAGATTCCCACGACAATCGGCACGGCACGGAGCCATTCGTTCTGATGTACCCAGACGATCCGCTTCTGGCGGTTGCGGGCGAGATCGGTCTTTTCGTTCGCGGAAAGTTGAATCGTCGTGTCGGGGTCGTTAAAAGCCGTGCCTTCGAGGTACTTCCGGTCGTCGGGATGCACGTGGGCCAACTGGGGATAAAACCGCAGCGCGGAGGCCGGCACGCGGAGCACGTCCTCTTTGGCTTCGATCTGAAAAGTGATGGTAGCCGTCATACCGGGAAGCAGCTTGAGATCCGGGTTCGTAGCTTCAATCACGACCGGGTAGGTCACCACATTTTGTGTGGTCGTCGAGTTCTTGCGAATCTGGAAGATCCTCCCCTCGAACAACTCATCAGGATACGCATCGACGGTGAAGCGAACGGTTTTGCTCGTCTCCTGTGCTTTGCGGATCAGCCCGATGTCGGCTTCATCCACCGACGCGAAGACGTGCATGTGCTTGTCCATGTCGGGGGCAATGATAAACATTTCCGGCGTCTGGAACTGCGAGGCCACCGTCTGCCCCGGGTCCACTTTCCGTTCGATGACAATCCCGTCCACCGGCGAGAGGATTTCCGTGTACTCACGATACTGCTTTGAGTTCTTCAGGTTTGCTCCCGCCTGGGCGATGGCGGCTTTCGCGAGATTCAACTGCGCCTCTTGAGCGACAACCGTGAAGTGGTACTGATCCATTTCGACGTCGGAAATGTAATCCTGGTTCACCTCCTTCAGTTTTTTCGCGCGGGCTTCGTTGCGGCGGGATTGAAGCAGCAGGGCCTCGATCCGGGCTGCTTCCGCTTTCTGCGTTTCGAGTGCGGCCGTATCCCTGTCGACATTTGCCTGCATCAGCCGCGGATCAATCTTCGCCAGCAGTTGCCCCTTTTTCACCTCGCTGTTGAAATCGACGAGAATTTCGGCGATCGGCCCGGAGGCGAATGACCCAACCGAGACCGAACGCACCGCTTTGACGGTCCCCGTCGAATTCACGACCGACTCGACCGATCCGCGCGACACCTCCGCCGTCCGGAACCGCGGAGCATTGCGCAAACGAAGGTAATTCCGAACGGGATTGATTGCCGCCGCACCGACCGCGACCAGCACCACGGGAATCACCAACCACTTCAATAGCCGTTTCATGTGAACTCTTTCCACCCTCCAGCCGGCACCCAAACCCGCTACCATACGCCGCACCAGGAGATACGGCATGGAAGCCAGCCGGGTTTCAAACATCTCAAGCTAGTTTCATTGTATCAGCCCGGGCAACCGCGGTCGCCAGCTTGGTTTATTGTGTTGGTTGCTTACGGAAAGTGGGGACGATCTACTTGAAAAGCGGTTTCCCGTAACGCGCGGATAAAGGGAACTTTTGCTAGAATTTTCGCCAGTGGGGGCGGCGGACACTCCAAAGTCAGAAGACTCCTGACTTGGCCGCAACCGCGTCGTCCGGACCGGGAGAGCCTGCTTGTCGAAGCGTCGCATTTTGGGGTTTGAAACGCAGCAACAGCCCCTGCTGGGTCGTGCGGCATTTTTCAGGCGGCTGGTTGCAAGCTTCGTCACCGCAACCATGCTGATCGGCCTGTCGTTGTTTGCCGGAATGGCGGGCTATCACTATTTCGAGGGAATGCCGTGGATTGACGCCTTCGCGAATGCGTCCATGATCCTCTCGGGAATGGGACCGTTAGCCCCTCTGCATACCTCGGCCGGAAAAGTTTTCGCCGGGCTCTACGCGCTCTATAGCGGATTGGCGTTAGTGATCGCCTTCGGAGTCTTCCTCGGACCGATCGTGCACCGCGTACTGCATAAGTTTCACCTCGACGGCGAGGATTCGGGCTGATTTTGTTCGCAAGTTGTTCCTTTGTCGTTGCGGTGACGTGATCGTCAACAAACGATCGTGCTTGTTCGACAAACTACGAGCTGACCAACCATGAACGAGGTCCCACTGATGCGTTTCTCCTTGGCTTGGGATAAGATTCGTTGTTTACTTGCGGCTGCGGCGGCACTCTGCTTGCTGTTCGGGCATTCGGTGCTGTGGGCCGACGGTCTGGCCGACAATCATCCAGAGAGCGTTCGTCGATTACCAAAACTCGGCATCGACGTCCCCGCCGATAAGCGAGCGGCCATCGAGACAGCTGTCGGACGATTGGGAAAATCGATTGATGACTTGAAGACACGCGCGAAGGACGAGCGAATCCGTGCCCTGCTCCCCGACGTGCAAATCTACTGGCAGGCAGTCCGCGACGCGCTCGACTACCAGGAGTTCTTCACCGAAAAGGAACCGGACGTCGCACTGGAATTGCTCGCCGAAGGAGAGCAGCGGGCCGAGCAACTCGCGAAAGGGAACCCGCTTTGGACGAAGGCCACCGGTCTCGTTGTTCGCGGGTATCTCTCGAAGATCGACGGTTCGGTACAACCGTACGGTCTCGTGATTCCCGAGAGCTACGTGCCATTGGGAACGGATAAGATCCGGCTGGACGTCTGGTTTCACGGGCGAGGCGAAACGCTCAGCCAGGTGAACTTTCTCGCTCAACGAAGATCACAACCAGGAACGTTCGCGCCGCCGAACGCCATCGTGCTCCACCCGTACGGCCGCTACAATAATGCCGCCAAGTTCGCGGGGGAGATCGACGCCCTCGAAGCGCTCGATTCGGTCAAACGGCAGTATCGCATTGACGACGACCGCATCACCGTTCGCGGCTTCTCGATGGGGGGCGCCTCCGCCTGGCACTTTGCGGCACATTATCCCGGCTTGTGGGCCGCGGCGAATCCCGGCGCGGGCTTCTCGGAAACCCCCGAGTTCCTCAAATTCTTCCAGAAAGAAGACCTGCACCCCACGTGGTGGGAGAAAAAGTTATGGCACCTGTACGACTCCCCCAACTGGTCGCGGAACTTCTTCCACTGCCCCACGGTAGCTTACTCCGGAGAACTCGATATTCAGAAGCAGGCCGCCGATGTGATGGAGCCGGCGCTCAAGCGCGAGAACATCGAACTCGTGCACATCATCGGCCCGGGAACGAAGCATAGCTATCATCCCGCGGCACGCGATGAAGTTGAGCGACTCGTGTCGAAATTGGCGGAACGAGGCCGCGATCCGTTGCCACTATCTGTGCACTTCACGACCTACACGCTCCGCTACAACCAACTGGCATGGCTGACGGTGGACGCCCTCGATGAACACTGGAAGCAAGCGAACGTGGACGGCAACATTCACACCAACGGTCGCATTGAGCTTGAAGTGGACAACGTAGCTGCGCTCACCATCAATATCCCTCCCGGTCGCTGGCCGTTCCGTGGATTTGCTGCTCCGCGGGTTCTCGTTTCTGATGCGAGCAGGCCCAGTGCTGCAGCAATGGAGATCAGTGGATCGCTCCCCGCGCTACGGAGCGATCTCAGTTGGAGTGTCTCGTTGCATCGCGAAGGGGATCACTGGTCTGCGGGACCGTCTCCGTCAAAGACATTGCTGAAAAAGCATGGCTTGCAAGGGCCGATAGACGACGCGTTCATGGATGCGTTTGTCTTCGTCCGCCCAACGGGGAACGGACGCAATCCGCAAGTCGATTCCTGGGCACGTGGTGAATTGGACCGGGCTATCGAGCAGTGGCGGCGGCATTTTCGCGGGCATGCGCGCGTGAAGGACGACCGCGAAGTTACCGACGATGACATCGCCGGTATGAATCTCGTACTCTGGGGCGATCCTTCTTCCAACAGCCTCTTCGCCCGGCTGGCGGACCGCTTGCCGATCAAATATGAGGGAGAGGCGTTAACTGTCGGCGACCAAAAGTTTCCAGCCGCGCATCACGCACCGATCTTGATCTACCCCAACCCGTTGAACCCATCGCGATACGTCGTGATCAACAGCTCGTTCACATTTCGCGAATACGCACATCTGAACAACGCGCGGCAAGTACCAATGCTCCCCGACTGGGCGATTGTCGACCTGCGAACTCCGCCGGATACCGTCTGGCCCGGCAAGATCGCCGCCGCCGGCTTCTTCGGCGAACGTTGGGAACTGAAACCCGACACCGGGAAATGAACCTTGTACCCGTTTGGCGAGGTTTCAAAGCACGCAACTCGGGCGTGGAGCTTCCTTACTGAGGTGCAAGTTCACTTGCCGGCGTCACGGTTGATTTCCGCTCTGGCCCGCAAGCCGCGGTTCTCGAACGTGAGGCCAAAATCGAGCCAGCGCACATCTTTCAATGGCTGCGGCAGTGACGGACCGAACTTTGGTTCGCCCGGGTGTCCGTAAACGGTCGATTCCATCGTCTGGAATTCCTCGTTCCAGACATACTTGCCGCCGGCGGGGCAAACCAGCGTCGTGCTCCAGATCTGCTGGTGAAGTTGCACCGGCTCGCGATTGGGATAGGCCCGATGCCACTCGTTGAGAATCGGTATGTTCGACCAGGCGCGGGCCTGCATCAGTTCGTGATACGACCGCGACCCGAAGACTTTCTCCATGAGATCGATCACCGCGCGATCGACTTGCAATGCGAGACTCTTGCCGAGCCAAGGGCGAGGCGGAGCACTGGCTTGCTTGTTCGTATCAGTCGCAGCATTCGATTGTTTTGCCTCTCCTCCGGCGGGTGTATCCGCCGTCGGTTTCTCTGAGCCGGCTTCCGTTGTTTTCTTCCTGGCTGCCCGCCGGTCGAGAGACCGTTTGAGGAGGTCTTCATTCAGGGTCACTACGAGCATGTCGGGAGTCGCCGCGTAGTGCAGGGCGATTTTTCCCGCTGGGGGAAACGACTGCCGGCCGTTCTCCGTAGCCGCGATCTTCACATACGGCTGTCCATTGTGTTCCAGGGAGGTCCACTGCAACATTCCGGGAGCGGTCTGCTCGATGAATGCGCGAACGGCCCCCAGAAACAGCGTGAGTTTCAAACCATCGCTCACTTCGGCGGTGAATGCCACTGGCAAACGATGAATGTTCGCTTCCATAAAATCCGAGGCGGCGTTTCGGTTGGGATTGTCCTCTTTCTGCTGCTTCATGGCCGCCGCCAGTTCAGCCCAGAAAGGATCTTCATCGGCATACAGAGAGATCGACTCTCCCAGCCAGCCGAGCAGGCTCCCTCTTGTCGATCCCTCCAACAAGTTATTGGCCCACTTCAATCGCTCTGACTTTTTGTTGATCGCCATTGCCCAATGCAGCAGGCTGCCGGAGTGGGGATCACCCGAGGTCGCTTTCAGCTCGGCACCGGAAACGATCTCAATGAACTCCCGATAGCTCGTTGAATCGATCAGCGGCATGACAGTGACGTCGGCCGCCAGTTTGTCGTCCCGAATGGAAAAGCTGACGGCTATCGGGTCGAAGAACTGACTCCAGTTCCGTTGATAGCCCTCCCGCCACCGGTTGTACGTGTCGGCTTCGGCCTTGGTGACCTTGGTGAACTCGAGTTCGGCAATCGGAGTTTGAAAGTCGAGCATTCCGTAAGTTGATGACGAAATCCCCTGCTTCGTTCGCCACAAGGCTCCCAAATCGGGAACACGCAAGACCGTGTTCACTTCGCCGGGTTCGACGGTGCCATTGACGAGATCTTTCATCGAACGGGCCTGGTAGTGCGCCATGATCGCAGCCGCGCGCGTGCGGCGCGATGTGGCGATTCGCCATTTCGCGCTGCACCACCGACGAATCGTCTGGTCGCTGACGATCAACAATCCGCTTTCGTCCTTTCCGCGCGGATAACGATCTCGGAAGAAACGGTATTCCGGCAGTGAGGCCAGGGACGGAGACTTCCCGGACGAGGCGTCGACGATGCGCTGCAGTTGAGCTAGCGAATTCGTGACCAAAATCGTTTTGCCGATCTCCGCCGTGTAGGAACAGACCGATCGGTCCGGAGAAACTGCTCCGGTGTAGGCCGTTTCGCCGACCGTTCCGTGAACCAGTTTGCACCCTTCGTTGGCCTTCACGGCTAATGTGTGCTGCGTGTCAATGTGCGCCTTGAGCACAGCCGCGTTGCGGGTTTCAAACAGGACAGCAACATCGGTCCCGGTCCGCAAATAGGGATCTGAACCGGTAAACGCGACTCCCGCCACGACCTGATCTCCCAACAAGCGCGAGAGTGCGGTGACCTCCAGGCAAAGCTGCTTCTGGTACCGTTCGCGAGAGCGGGCATCTTCGGCCCGGGGCTGCACGAACTGCAGAACCGGCGTTCCGCTGGCAGCCGCTTCGTCCATCACCCGCAACATCGACTTGAAATCGGGGAACAGCAGAGCGTGCTGATCGGAGGGCAGGTTCGAGGCCAGCGGGTCGGTCTCTGGATGAAGATTTTTCGTGAGCGGCTCCCAATCCATCTCGGTAACGCTGATCCCTTCCAGCGAGGACAACTCGACGGTCGGCTCCTCAGCCGCGGAAATTGGCAGGAGTCTGTCGAGTTGCAGGTTTTCGCTGACGGCCCGCCCTCCGGAGAAGACATCGAACGTGCGGTCAAAATGGGTCTCGTCCGTCACGTTGGCGGGGATGTTACGGATTTGCGAGTCAAATTCCTCGAGGCTTTTTCCCGCGAGCGCAGCTTCCGCTTCGCGCATCTGATAGCGGAACCATGAAGCCCCGGAGCCCGGCGCGAGCTCCAGCAGTTGCTGATAATGTTCCTTTTTGGTTTTGAAGAACGCCTCGCGTGCTTTTGAATCGGCGGTGCCGGCGGGAATCGAGAACTGAACCTTTTCATACCCGCTCCGATTCTGCTTCGGCACATACAACGTGCCGGTGACGTCTCGCCCTTGCGACACGTGAACGTGTAGCGCCTCAACATTCGCCATCCGGCTGTAGACCGAGCGCTGCGTACTGGAAAGATAAATCTCTCCCTCACCGTCGAGGACCGCGTACGGCACGACATACTGCTGTGCCAAATTGTAGGGATAGTACGAGTCGGAATCGTCGGAAGCTTTGGGGAGCGTACCGGAAGTGATCTTGAGTTCCCGGAGCGGAACTTGAAAGTACGCTTCGTCGGCCATAAGAGCGTTAGCCGGCGACAGCACCGCGAAAGCGAGGGTGACGACGGACACAATGGAATGCACCGATATCGTGGGCACGAATTTTCGAATCATGATTGAGCTCGCTTTCGAGTCTTTATCGATCGTTGCAGAACCGATTTACTGCCTCACCACCCCAGCGGTCCGCGGAGGCAGGCGTCTCCATCTGGAACCGACCTGGCCGTAGAGAGCTACCCTGTCGAGAGGCGGCGGAGATTCGGAATTATAACGCGGAAGATGCGAAATAGATCGTCGGGACATACTCCTGGCGTCCGTCGACCCGCAAGCAGACGACTCCTTGATGGCCGCCCCTCGACTTTACACTCCGCATCGGCGACACTGATCGCTGGAAACATCCCGGAGGAGAAGTCGCATTCCCTCCACGCGGACAGGTTTGCGATGGAGAGTCTATTGCTGATCCATGCTTTCCAGCAATCAATATCGGAGAATCTGCCATGACCCGACCAGCCCTGTGGAATTTACGCGCCATTTGCACACTTTGTATCGCTCTTTGTTTCGTTGTTGCAAGCGTTGCCGTCGGTGCAGAGAAAACGGCCAGTCCCGTGAAGTATGTGCGATTCCAGCAGGGGAACACCATCGCCTATGGAATTGTCGAAGGAGATCGGATCCGCGAGATCGACGGCGATCTGTTCGGCCAATGGAAACCGACCGAAGCAACACACGAACTGGCGGAAGTTACGCTCCTGGTTCCCACAACCCCCTCGAAAGTGATCGCGCTGGCCGGCAACTACAAGGACCACCTGGGAGACAAGCCCGCTCCGAAGTTTCCCGAGCCGTTTTTCAAACTCCCCTCGTGTCTGCAACGTCACGAAGGACCGGTCGTGCAGCCGGCGGGGGCCGAGCCGATCCATTACGAGGCCGAGGTGGTCATTGTCATCGGCAAACGGGCCCGCAAGGTTTCGGAAGATCAGGCGCTCGATTACGTGCTGGGAATCACCTGTGGCAACGATATCAGTGCCCGTTACTGGCAGAAGAACGACATCCAATGGTGGCGGGCGAAGGGATCCGACACTTTCGGTCCGGTCGGGCCGTACATCGCGACGGGGCTCGACTACGGCAACCTCAACATGGAACTCCGCGTCAACGGTCAGGTCAAGCAGAAGACGAACACCCATAACATGATCCATAACATCGCCCAAACGGTAAGCTTCATCAGCCAACACGTCACCCTGGAGCCGGGGGATCTCATCTTCACCGGCACGCCGGGAAAGACCGAAGGGATGAAGCCGGGAGATGTGGTGGAAGTGGAGATCGAAGGGGTCGGGATTTTGCGCAATAAGATTGTGGCGGAAAACTGATCCTCGTTTCTTCGGTGAGCATGGACACCGCTCGTTAATGCAATTATTGTGCAAGAAGAATTGGGGTCGTCTCTTTCCGTCGTTCTGAAAAACTTCATGCTCCCTTCCCTGCTGGTCATCATTTATTGCCTGTTGATCGTCGTCGCTTCGCTCGGCGGGGGATGGTTGCCGACGGCAGTCCGCCTCACACATGCACGTTTGCAACTCCTGATGAGCGCGGTGGCTGGGCTGATGCTCGGCGTCGCGTTGTTCCACATGCTCCCGCATTCGTTTCAGCAGACGACCTCGCTCGACACGACGATGGGTTGGGTCATGGCCGGTTTGCTGGCGATGTTCTTTCTGATCCGCGCATTCCATTTTCATCAGCACGATGTCTCGACTCCGGAGAATGGAGACGGTCCACAGCAGGAGGAGGTACATACCCACCACGACGAACATCACGGCCATATGCATTCGCCAACCTGCGCGCATTCGATGCATGCCGCTGGGAATGAAGGACGGGCGCATCTGCGTTGGATCGGCATGGCGTGCGGATTGTCGCTGCATACGCTGATCGACGGCATCGCCTTGGCCGCCGGGGTGGAAGCCGATGCCGCCCAGCAGGCCGGTTGGCCCTTTTACGGTCTGGGGGTTTTCCTCGCCATTTTGCTGCACAAGCCGCTCGATGCGATGTCGATCAGCTCGTTAATGGAAGCGCAGGGGGTGCGTGTCGGCTGGCGTCAGGCAGCGAACGGGGCGTTCGCGGCGATGTGTCCGCTGGGAGCGATTCTGTTCGTGCTCGGCTTAAGACGATTCTCCGGGCAGGAACAGGTAGTCATTGGCTGCGCGTTGGGGTTCGCAGCGGGGGTGTTTCTGTGCATCTCGTTGAGCGACCTGCTGCCGGAACTCCAGTTCCACGAGCACGACCGCATGAAGCTATCGGCCGCACTTCTGGTCGGGGTGGCGACGGCATACGCAATCGGCCTGTTGGAACCGGCACACGTACACGTCATTACGTCGGACCGCGCCCTGCGAAACACTCCGCCGGCGAACGAAAAGCAACCGTGAGAGGGGATTCAATCCCGTCGTGTCGCGATGATCACGCGGCGGGCGCTTTCGCCGGTGCGTTGCCGTTTCCTTTGAAGGCGTCGACTTGTTTTCGGATCTCATCGACCTGACGAGCCGCCTCTTCCGTCGCTTTCTTCGCTTGTGCGAGCTTCTCCTCGAACGGCTTCGTCGCGGCCACGGCGTCGGCAGCCACCTTCTGGGCGGCCTGGACGGCTGCGGTGGTATCTGCGGCCTTCTTCTGAGCTGCGGCGAGCTGTTGTTGAGACTTCTCGATGGCGGCGGCTTTCTCGGGAACCGCTTTCTTTGCGTCGGCAAGCGACGCCGTCTTCGCATCCAGCAGCGCTTTGATCTGCGCGGCTGCCTGAGCCACTTCGGCATCCCCCGGAGCCTTCGCGACCGCTTCCTGCCCCTTCGTCAGCGTCTCCGTCAGAACCGGCAGTACTCCTTCCAGAGTGGCCACGTTCTTCACTTCGGCTTCGTGAGCGGCGACAGCGGCGGCAACCGCGTCGTTCGACAGCTTCACCTCATTCGCGGCCGCTTCGGCAACCTTCTGGGCTTCGGCAGCGGCTTGCTGGGCCTTCTTCACTTCCGCTTGAGCGGCATCAAAGGCAGCTTGGGCCTCTTGTTGAGCCGCAGTCACTTGTGCAAGAGTTGCCTGCTGGGCCGCCAGCGATTCGAGGCGGGTCTGGAACTCCATTTCCGTCTTCCAGCGCGCGACAGCTTGTTGGGACGCGGCTAATGCTTGAGCAGCCGAGTCCGCCGCGGCCTTTGCCTGGGCAGCTTTGTCCTGGGCCGGTTTGAGCGTGGGGGTCAGGTCGGCAACAATCTTCTGCGCGGCATCGAGTGCGGTCTTTGCCTCGGCGGCCTGCTTCTCCGCCGCTGCCAACTCCGGCTTCGCTTTCTCAGTAGCCGCGTTTTTCTCCGCGAGCGCTTTGCGATTCGCCTCAAGCGCCCCCGTCTTTGCATCGAATTGAGCTTTCAACTGTGCGGCTGCGGCTGCGAGATCTTTGTCATCTGGAACTTTCGCGGCGGCTTGCGCTCCCTTCTCGGCCGCATCCTTGAGCAAAGGAACCGCCGATTCAAGTTCGGCGATCGATTTCGTGTGTGTTGCGATCTCGGTCGCGAGTGTATTGAGCGTGGCTTTCAACTGCGCGGCGGAATCGGTAGCAGTTTTTCCCTTCGCCTGGGCGTCGGCAACCGACTTGTTCGCGGCATCGAGATCGGTTTGAATTTTCGTGGCGGCGGCGGCGGCGGCCGTGTTGGCCTCCGCCAGTTTTGCATTCTCCGCCTGCGCGGCGGCAAGTTGCGCGTTCGCCGCCTCGGCACGCTGGGCAAGCGTCGGCGGGTTCGTGGAGAGTGTACCGATCACCGCGGCATCCGCGGCGTTCCAGACGGATATACCACCGGTCCAGTCACCACCGATCACGCGGTTTGTTTCATCACAAATCGCCACGCTCAAGGCGAGATCCGATACCGGCGGCATGGCAACGAGCTGTTTGCCGTTCTGATCCCAGACCTTCGCGGTTCGGTCTCGGCCGGTGGAAACGATCCGGCCGTCACGGGCAAACGCCACCGCGGAGACTCCCCCGCCGTGTGCCCCCCAGTTTTTGACCTGCCCGCCATTTTCCATTTCCCACAGGCGGATCGTCGTGTCTTCGCTGCAAGAAGCAAGAATGTTCGAGTCGCTCCGCCACGAAAGATCAGTCACAGCTGCCGTGTGACCGCTGAGCATCAGGTATTCGCGGCCCGTAAAGGCTTCCCAGACGAACAGCCCGCCATTGCGGTCGGACGTGGCGAGCAGGACGCCGTCCGGGCTGAACGACACCGAGTAGATCCAATCGGTGTGCTTTTTCATTTCGTGGAGCAGACGGCCGTCAGCGGTGGCATACACGCGCACCACTTTGCCCGGCCCGCCGAGCGCGATCATCGTCTGGTCGGCACTTATGTCGGCTCCGAGCACCGAATCGAGTTCATCTCCCACCTGGAAGATTCGTTCGCCAGTCTTGACATCCCAAACAACGACCATGCCCTTCGCGGCGCCATGTCCACCCCCGGCAAGCAGCAGACTGCCGTTGCGGCTGAACTTCAGCACCTTGGGGTTTCCTTCAGGAAACTGCAACACACCGAGCAACTCGAGTGTCTGAGTGTGGTAAAGCAGAACCTGCTTCTGGCCGCCGACCGCAGCGAGCGGCGCCCACGGGCTCGTGGCGAGCGCCGTCGCGGCATTTGAGTGATCAGTATGCACGATCGGCTGAAGACTGAGCTTCTCGGGCATCGGAGGAGGCCCTTCCGGCTTGCCGGTCGGGGCCGCCTTGAGCGACAAGTCAAACTTCGGCTTGCTGCTCATCTTTGCTTTGCTGCCGGCGGTTTCGAGGGCTCCCCCTTCGATCCACTTGGAGATTGTCGCGAGCATCGCATCCGGCAGTTTGTCGGACTTCGGCGGCATGAAGGGCTCGGACGCATGCGTGACCAGACTGTATAAGTAGCTGCCATCGGCATTACCCGGATCGATCGCCGCACCGGAGCCTCCCCCCGCCATCACGCCGGAGTAGTTGGTCAGGTCGAGCCCGGCCACTTTTTTGTCGGTGTTGTGGCAGGCGGCGCACTTCTCGCGGAAGATCGGCAGCACGTGATCGACGAACGTCACTTTGGGGGCATTCTTGTCCGTGAGCTGCTTCTCCTCGGCGCGAGCAACACGCGGCAGAGCCGTGCACGCTGACAGCGCGCCGACAATGGCGAGAAACAGAACAGACCGCAGGACCGGAATGTTGTTGATCGTTCGGGAAATGGCTTGCATGAATATCTCCAGCCGTCGCTCTCGGTCGACACCGACCCATCAGGGACTGGTTTGTTGCTCGGTTGTCGTCACTTGCTTGTTAACTTGATACGTAATTGTCTCGACGTCGCCGTTACGCTGCTTTTTAGTGGTTGAACAGAAACTCACGCGAGTTCATCAGCGCCCAAAACATATCTTCCAAGACCGGTTTCGGGTCCGGTTGATTAGCCAGTGTTGCAGTCAGTGCCGCGATTTCCTTCTCGGTCGGCCGGCGGCAGAGAGTGCGGATGTAAAGCTCCTCGAGAATCTGCTGCGGAGTTTTCTTTTCCGCGAGCCGCCGCTCGATCAGTTTTCCGTCTTGAATCTTCTGGTTTACCGTATCGCCGTTGAGCATGTGCAGCGCCTGTGACAAGTTCGGTTCGACTTTGACTTCGCAGGAGCAGACCGTGGCGCGAGTCGCCCGGCCGAACGCCTGCAGGAAGTAGGTTGAGGTGTTGCCGTCGGCGATTTGCACCGCCCGCGCGCCGAGCGGCAGACCTTGGAACTTGTTTTGCGTGTCGGTCACTTCGCTGATGCAGTCGAGCATCACCTCGGCCCGCAGCCGCCGGAGCGTGGCATGCGCGAAGTTACTGTTGTCGCCGGCGTTCGAATCGTTGGTCTTCGTCGCCAATTGATACGTGCGCGAGGTACAGATATCCCGCACGACTTTCTTGAAGTCGTAGTTGTAGTCGGTGATGTGCTTCGCCAGGTCCTCAAGCAATTCGGGATTGGCCGGCGGATTGCTCACGCGTACGTCATCGACCGGGTTGGTGATTCCTCTGCCGAAGAAGTGCGTCCAGACAATGTTAGCCAGGTTCGGGGCGAAGTAGGGATTCTCGGCCGAGGCCAGCCACTTGGCGAGAACTTCTCGGCGGTCGCGCCCCGCGACGTCGGGGACCGCTCCTCCCAGAAACTTCGGCGGCATCACTCGCCCGCCGACAGGATGCGTGACCTCACCAGAACCGCTGTTGAAGACAATCAACTCGCGCGGGTCTTCTCCTCCCTTGCGACCGATCTGAGAGAAGAACGCGGCGAAACTGTAGTAGTCGTCCATCGTCCAACGGTCGAACGGATGGTTGTGGCATTGGGCGCATTGAATTCGCATCCCCATGAAGACCTGCGCCACGTTCTCCGCCGTCTTCAGCGTTTCGGTCTCCATCTGGTAGTAATTGGTGGCGGCGTTTGCAAACGTCCCCCCTTTGGAAGCCAACAGGTTTTGCACCATTTTGTCGACCGGGACGTTGCTCGCGATCTGCTCCTGCAGCCAGTTGTAGTAAAGCAACATCGATTTGTAGCTGACGTTCTGCGAGGAGCGGATGGCGAGCAGCTCGGCCCACTTCATCACCCAGATCTCGACGAACTCCTTGCGCTCGAGCAACTCGTCGACCACTTTGGCCCGCTTGTTGGGGTCGTTGTTCTTGACGTACCGTTCGTACTCTTCGACCGTCGGCAGCACGCCGACGATGTCGAGCGACACACGCCGGAGAAATTCCTCATCGGAGCAAACCTCGGAGGGAGCAATCCGCAGCTTGCGGAGCTTGTTGTTGACGTGCGTGTCGATGTAATTGTTTTCGGGAACGTTCGGGAAAGCGAACTGCAGCCCCTTGGGCAAGACAATGTACTGCTTGCCGACGGTATGCGTCTCGAACCGGGCCATAATGAAAGCTTCGCCCCGGTTTGCGGCGGTCACGACTCCCTCTTGCGAAACGCTCGCTGAGTTGTCGTTGCTCGTCAAGAAGTAGGCTAGCGAGGTAACGTCGCGGTCCGTGCCGTCGGAGTACTTCGCGCGAACCGTCATCTGCTGAGTCGATCCTTCGCCGTCGAGCACACCGCCCGGGGGATACAGCTCAACGGAGACCACCTTCGGCACCTCACCTGCGTCGGCCGGAGCTCCGGCCTGCATCCAGCGGATGAGCGTACCATACAGCTCCCCCCCTGGTTCGAACCGCTTACCCCCGCTGTGCGGCACTTTGCCGATGGCTTTTTCAACCAGCAGACTTTCTTCCGGCAACGCCAGATTGATCCGCCTTCCGCTGATTTCACGTGTGAGACGGTGGTAATCTCCGTCCGGATCAAATCCGAACAGCGAGAGGCGGAAACCGTCTTTCCCGCGCGCTGCCCCATGGCAGCTTCCCATGTTACAACTGGACTTCATGAAGACCGGCATCACATCAAGCTTGAAGCTGATGGGACGATCAACGGTGGCTTGATGCACGTTGACCGGGATGACCACCTTGTGTCCGCCGTACTCGACCGTCAATTCAGTTTTGCCATCGGCGGTCGGGTAAAGCGTCGCCTTCTCGACACGGACGAGCGCGGGATTTGC
>CAZVJA010000018.1:0-45331 GCA_964626885.1 uncultured Planctomycetaceae bacterium
CAAAAGGCAGTTGAACAGCAACCGGAGGAGGTCAACGTCGATCCGGTGCAGCCGGAGCCGTGGGGGCCGCCGATTCCATTCTGCGAATTCTCAGTGCCGGAGTTTCCGGTCGAGTCCCTTGCCACATGGCAACGCGAGTGGGTGCAGGCCGAAGCAGAAGCGACCCAGACCCCGGTTGATCTGCCGGCGTGGGTTTCGATCAGCGCTTGCGAGATCGCCTGTGCCGGGAAAGTCGAGGTCCACCCCCGAGATGGTTGGTGGGAGCCTACCAACGGGTTCACCGTGGTTGGGTTGAACCCGGGCACCAGGAAGTCGGCTGTATTCAAAGACGGGATGCAGCCCGTCAACGACTTTGAGCGGTTGGAGATCGAGCGGTTGCGGCCGATCGTCGCCGAAGCGCAAACTGAACATAAGATCCTCGAGAAGCGTTTGGCTTACGCCCAGGAGCGAGCCTCAAAGGCCGAAGCCGAAGAACGTGAGGAACTCGAGCGGGAAGCCTGTGCCCTGTCGCGGGAAATTGCCGATGCCGTGCTTCCGGTACTTCCGCAGTTGATCACCGACGATTGCAGCCCCGAGAGGTTGGCGAGCCTCATGGCCGCCCAGGGTGGCCGCATGGCCGTCTGCTCTCCCGAAGGGGACATCTTCGAGATCATGGCCGGCCGCTATTCGAAGGGCGCCAACCTGGGTGTGTTTCTTAAAGGTCATGCCGGAGATCAACTGCGTGTGGATCGGATCGGTCGTGCTGCGGAATTTGTCGAAAGCCCAGCCCTCACGATTGGATTGTCGGTGCAACCGGATGTAATTGCAGGAATGGCGAATCAACCGATGTTTCGCGGCCGTGGTCTGACGGCAAGGTTTCGATTCTGTATCCCGGTTTCGACCGTGGGCAATCGGAGAATCGATGCCGACCCAGTTTCACCGGCGACTGTGGCAAAGTATCACCGGGCGATCACGAAGCTGTTGTCCCTCGATTATGACCGGGATGATCAAGGGAAGTACAGGCCGCACATACTTCGATTGGAGCAGGCAGCCCTCGAGGAGCTTCTGAAATTCGCAGCATGGGTGGAACCGCAGTTGGCCGATGGCAGCGATCTGGGCCCAATTGCGGACTGGGGCTCAAAGCTGGTCGGATCGGTCGTCCGACTGGCCGGCGTGCTCCACATGGCGGAGAACTTCGATCATTCGGCCCCGTGGGAGAAGTTAATCGCCCTCGAGACGATCCGAGCGGCGATCACCGTCGGCCGCTATCTAATTCCCCATGCGCGCGCCGCCTTCGCCCTCATGGTTACAGACCCCATTGTTGACGATGCACGTCGGGCCCTTGCGTGGATCGAACGGGAAGCACTGGGACAATTCACTAAGCGGGATCTGTTCAATGCCATGCGTGGCCGCCTCAAAAGGGCGGAAGAAATGGAGCCTATTCTCGACCTGCTCGCGGAGCACAGCGTCATACGCGAGGTAAGGCAGAACCGGCAGGGCCCAGGGCGGAAGCCCAGCCCGACCTATGAGGTCAACCCACATACGCACAATACGCACAATCCGCAGAAATCAGGGCCCGACGGCAATTGTGCTCATTCTGCGAATTCTGCGTATGGCTCAAGGGAGGTTTTCTAAATGCCAAGTACCGATGACCTGCTCGCCAGTTTGGAACAAAAGGGGGTGGAACTGGCCCTCGAGGGGGAGAAGCTGGTCGCCGATGGTCGGATCACCGACGAGATCCGCGCCGCTATCCGGCAGAACAAAAAACAGTTGGTTGATGCCCTGTTCACCCGCGAAGCCGATCGGCTGGTGCAGGGAATGCTCCGGCGTGTGTCTGACATCATCCCCGAGGATCACCATATTGCGGACTGGACATCGTTCGATGCGATCGAGCGGGAGATCGACGCGGCCAGGCAACGTCACGACGTGCAAGCCCTACGTGCAGCGATCAAACGGTACGAGGATCAGGCCGTGCAGGAGATTGTACGCAAGGTATAGGCCCCCCCAGGAAGGGGGGGCGGTCTAAAATCTCCACAGCCCCACAAGCCGAAACCGCACGCCCAAGTTACGCAAATTAACATCAACCCGGTTGAAAATGAAACGGCCCGACATGCAAAACAGCATAAAAGTTCCCAAACACTTGGAAAAGACGACTGCCGAATGGTGGCTGTCGGTTGTGGCCGAGTACGAGCTCGACGCGCATCACGTTCGGCTATTGACGCTGGCGTGTGAGGCGTGGGATCGCGGACAGGAAGCCCGGAAAATTCTCGACAAGGAAGGTCTGACATTTCTCGATTTTCGCGGTCAACCGAAGTTGCGCCCGGAAGCGAGTGTTGAGCGTGATTCCCGCATCGGATTCGCGCGACTTGTGAGAGAACTCGGGCTCGATTTGGTGAGCCCTGAAGATTCACGACCGCCACGCATCGGAGGGAGAAAATAATCAATGCCGCTTAAGTCGCGCCGACGGAGAAAAGGAAGCATGGACTCTGACGACATTTTGTCTAGCAAGTCTCTGACGATGCATCTGTTGCAGGGTTCTTTTTTCTTCCCAAATTCTGGCTTTCCGGATCTGGAAAGTTTCCGGCGCGGCTGGGAACTCACGCGAGATGTTCTTCTGCCTCAATTTTGCGAGGAACATCCCAACCGAAAGCCGTTCGCGTGGTGGCTTATTGACCACGGCAATGAGCGACCGCTGTTAGACCCGCTCCCCCCCGGACGAAGCGAAGCGGAGATCCGGCGCGGCATCCCGCCACACCGGTTCGGCTTTTTGCACACACACTATTCCCCGGCAGTCCAGCAGGACGAAGAAACGTATCTCAATCTGCGCGGGCTGACGTCGGAATGGTCGTAGCCTGTGCCCTGCATCCCCATCAACGAAAGGAAATTTCGATGACAACAATCACCACCCGCCCCAAAGTTGGGCTTTCACCGAGATACGTTGACTCACTGAAATCTTTTGGACTCGACCCGGAAAAATTTCGGCCAAGTTGTGAGTCCGCAAGGCAGATTCAAGACCGGTTTGAGCTACACAAAATTCGCTCCCGGCTATCCAAGGAAATCCAGCGGTTGGCAGAGCGCGTTGAGGTTGACGAAAAATTCGGCAGAAGCATCGCCAATTTCCGGGCTGGTCTGAATCTTTCGGACGCCCGGCACGAATGGAATCCGTCACGCTGCGCGGAACTTCTACATCGTGCCGTCGAAGCACTCGGCGACGAAAGTTTGAGAACGCAGCGGCTACCAGAACGCGGTTCACAAAAGTCGAGCAACGCCGAGAGCGGGCTTGTACCCTGGAGGCCGCTGGAGAATTGGGAACAGCGGTCGAAACTTTTTAGCACCTGCTTACACGAAGCCGGTCACGTCGCGATTTTAATCGTTGAAGATCCGAACGCGCTCGACTTTGCCGCCGTCGCAAGAGACCTGAGCGGCATCTGTTCACAGCGGCGGCATTCCAGCCGCGAGACAGAGATTCGCTGCCTGGTCGCCGGTTACGCGATAAGCACGCAATTCGGCGTGCCGGGCACCGGCTGCCACGGCATCGCCGCCAGCGACGCGTCGCAGTTGCAGAAGCTAGGCGTGCGAGTGTTTCGGCCGGACATCGATTCATCCCTGCTGCGCGAACTGCAACCTCACCACGAGTCAAACCAGTTTCGCGCCCTGAAGGAATCAATCAGGGATGAGCTTCGTCCGCACCTGAAGCGAATTGAGAGAATCGCCGAACTGTTGTGGTTGAACGTCGGCTCTCGTGTTCCGGCCGATGCAATTCTGAAGTGTTGGAACAGTCTTTGATTTCCCCACCCGTCGGCAGTCGTGGCGCATAACCAAATCGGGCGCGGCTGTCGGCGGGTTGATTAAAAGGCTGGCTATGCTAGGCACGATCACAAAGGTTTTCACCAACCGAGATTTCGGTTTTGTCGAAACCGAAGACGGACAGCAGATATTTTTTCACCGCAATCAGCTTCGAGGACTGGAATTCAACGAACTGCTGCGCGAAAGAATCGTCTTCGTGGAAATCGAACGATCACCACGTGGTCCGCGAGCCAGGCGTGTCAGTTCCGCAACGTGATCAATGAAAAACGATCGTCTAGGATCGCCCACAACGCAATCCGATCGACCAGGACGAAGGATCAATCATCCGAGCTAGTGCAACGCGGCAGAATCGATCGTCGTGATCGTGGTGAAATATCGAACCGAAAATCAGCAAAGGATCGAACTTGCCGAACGGGAACTATGGGGCGCAAACCGAGCGGCCGACCCCACAAGAGATCGCGGAACTGTGCAGAGCGATTAATTCTGAGTGGTCCGAAGCAGAGTGTTTGCGTCGCGCCCGTGGGGAAACTCCCGCTGGCCGAACCCCCAAAGCGCCAAGCACCCCGCGATCCCCCGGCATTCGGACAGTCAGATATCACGGCCCGCAATGAATATCCCCTGCCGGGCTCGGTGGAGCGCGTAAGTCACCCCCGCGCACTATCGACCCGGCTTTGAGCACAAGCGGCTTGCGAGATTGACCTGCAACGCGATCCGATTGGGCGGGACGATGTTTGATACGTCCGGAAATCCGACGCGGCAGAAGGGCAAGGAGGATCTGCTATCGGCTTTCAGACTCTTGACTGGTTGCAGCGAAGTCACACGCGGAGCGAATCCAGAATGAGAGATCAACACCGGCATCATCGGCACATTTTTGCCAGCGATCTTTGCGGCTGGCTTCGAGAAGGACGTACACCCGTTCGGCTTTCCGCTTTTCGGGGGGCTTTCGTGGCCGTCCGATTGATCGTCGTTTTTTGGGCATGGGGGCATTTTGTCGGGTGAAGATTGAGACGGCAACACGACGTTGACAATATCCGTATATTAGACGCATACTAAGCGTATACACGACGGCTTGGGTAGAAGCCGGCGACCGAACATTCGGCGAAAGCCGAAACCGAGGCCCTCAGTCAGACGCTACCCCGTCCGACTGGGGGTTTCTTGTTTCAGGAGAGTAAGGTCATGGCAAAGAAGAACAGAATTCCAAAAGTCCGCATGGCCCAACCAAAGGGCCGCCCGATCCAACTCCGTTACTTCGATCAGTCCGAAGGACGTGAGATCAGAATCACCACGAAAACCTACAACGTGAATGAGGCTCTCGAGGAGAAGAAGAAACTCGAAGCGAAACTCTTGTTGGGGATGGATGCGAAACCAAAGGCCACCAAGCAGCACGGGCCCCGTATGTCTTGGGATGATTTTCGAGACGAGTATCGGCGGTTGTATCTTGAGCAGGATTGCCGTCCGAAGTCGATCATTGATTCAGATAGTCGCCTCGACGTGGCTGAGCGGATAATTAAGCCGACTACCATCGGAGACATGGCCACGCGGGAGAACCTCGAGCGGCTGCAAGCCGCCTTGCTGGAGGGAGTCGAGAGTCGATTCGATCCACCGAGGCCGCGATCCGCTCATTCCGTGCGATCCCACATGGCAACTGTGCTTGCCGCGTTGAACTGGGCGGTGTCCCGCGACTGGCTGCCGGCAGTTCCGAAGATCCGAAAAGTGAAAACTGCGAAGATCAGAGCCGCGAAGGGACGCCCCATCACCCTCGAGGAATTCGAGAGAATGCTCGACATTGTTCCCAAAGTTGTCGGAGACGTAGCTGCCCCATCATGGCTCTATCTGCTCCGTGGCTTGTGGGAATCAGCGTTACGCCTCGATGAACTGATGCACGTGAGTTGGGATGACCGGAACGCGATCTGTCCGGAGTGGCCGAAGCGTCGATTGCCAGTACTCTCGATCCCAAGCACGATGCAGAAGAACAATACCGAGGAGTCGATCCCACTACTGCCGGGATTCGAGGCCCTGCTCCTCGAGACGCCCCTCGATGATCGAACGGGCTGGGTGTTCCGACCGGAGTCGTTGCAGATGAAAGAAGGACGAAAGCCCCGGCATGATCGCCCAGATGCCGAGTGGGTTGGGAAGATCATTAGCAGAATCGGCAAAGAAGCCGGCGTCGTGGTTCATCCCGGCGACAAGTCGAGGAGCCGCCCGGCGAAATTCTGTTCCGCCCACGATCTGCGAAGAAGTTGTGGTGAGCGGCTGATCGATGCCGACGTGCCGGCAACCGTTGTTACCCGCGTGCTACGTCACGCCTCATTCGAGACGACCCGCAGGCACTATTGCCCCGGAGACGTGCAGAAGGACGCGAAGAAACTGCGGGAGAAGATGAGTCTGCCGGCTGTACCTGGGTACAACCAACTGGCCGAATCGACGTAAGTTAGTACACCCCGCTGGATTCGAACCAGCAACCTTCGGTTCCGTAGACCGATGCTCTATCCAATTGAGCTAGGGGTGCGCGGGTAACTCCATTCGGCAAAAAACTTTACCGCAACGGCCATAAACCGTTCGGCAAGGTTGAGTGTAAACCTACCATTTTCTTGCCTTATTGTACAGCGACTGGTTGAGCACGCAGATGCGTACACGCTGACGGAAAACAGTCGGTGATCAACCATCGAGTACGCTACGGGAGTCGGCTATCGACCGGGCCGCGCGAGAGCAATGCCAGCATCAATTCGACGGCTTGTTTGAGGTCTGCCTCATCGGTCAGATAGCTCCAGGAAAGCCGGACCGCTCCGTCGAGTTCTTCGCCGGACACTCCCATGGCCGAAAGCACGTGGCTTGCCGTCGCGCAGACCGACGTGCAGGCAGAGCCGTCGGAGACGGCCGCGATTCCTTCCAGTGCGGAAATGACCTGATCGGCATCGAAGCCGGGAAAGGAGATGTTCAAAACATGCGGTAACGACTGGTCACGGTCGCCATGATACACCGGCTCCAGCGGAGCGAGCGAGTTGATCACGAGTTCACGCAGTTGCCGGCAGTGTTCTCGACGCGGGTTCGATTCTCCGGCCGCCAGCTCGGCCGCTTTGCCGAAGGCTGCGATGAGAGACGTAGGAAGTGTGCCGGGGCGCAGACCAAGTTCCTGACCTCCGCCGTGCATTAAAGGATTCAGCGGCGGGAGATTTCCGTCAGGACGTCGCGCCACCAATGCACCAACTCCCTGCGGCCCGTGAATTTTGTGACTGCTGATACTGATCAGGTCGATACGCGGGTGCCGGAGTGGGTTTAACTCTTTGCCGAAACCCTGAGCCGCATCGACATGGAAGAACGGTTCACCGCCCCCCATAGCCTCAGCGATCTCGGCGATCGGCTGGCAGGCACCGGTCTCGTTATTCACATGCATGACCGAGACGAGCAGCGTATCTTGTCGAATCGCGTTCAGCACGTCGGCTGCGGAAACGCGCCCACTGGGAGCGGGGTCGATCAACGTCACCTCGAAGCCACGACGGCGCAATACTTCGAGTGGTTCGAGGACTGCTTTGTGTTCGATGCGCGTGCTGACGATGTGCCGTTTGCCGGTCGCCTCTCCATGCGGAGCCAGACCGAGGATTGCAATGTTGTTGCTTTCCGTGGCCCCGCTGGTAAAGAGGACTTCATGCCGGCGCGCGCCGACGACCTGGCCGATCCGATCGCGCGCTAAGTGGACCGCTTCCTTGGCGCGGCGGCCGAATTCGTGCGGGCTGCCGGCGTTGCCGTACTCGCCATTGAGGTGGTGGAGCAACTCCACCTGGACACGTGGATCGAGGGGAGTGGTCGCGTTGCAATCGAGGTAGAGCGTCATGAGTTCACCTCGGTACGTCCGACCTGGGGTATGGGACCGCGTGCGACGGCAATTGCTCGTCCGAGCGCTGCGACGGTGTAGATCAGCGGATACATCTCCTCATAGTACCAAAGCTTCGCGAAATAAAAGCCGATGGGAGTCGGCGGAAAGTCTCGCCCCGAGTGCGTACGCTCGGCCAACCAGTGAATCCCGCGGGAAAGAGCGTCGCTGGCGTGTTGCGCCGGAGGAACCATCGACGAAGAACTGAGTTCTTCCGCCACGAATAAACTGACAACGGCGGCCAATGCCTCGACAGCCAAGGCTGTTTCTTCAATGGACGACTTCGTACCGGCGGCCCCTCCCCAACCCCCATCAGCGTTCTGACTGTCGAGCATCCACTGCACGGCACGTTGGAGGCCGGGGGGAACCGAGGTTCGTACTTCTGCGGACTGGAGCACCGCGACCAGTGCCAGTACGACGCGCGTGGTTCCGTAGGTCGGATTTTCGTCGTCGTTTGCGTGCTGGTTCCCAAACCACAGCGGCAGCCAGGAGCCGTCGGCACGCTGTCCCTCGACGAGAAACGCCATCGCGTGTTCGATGGATCGATCGACACGCTGCCGCAGGTCCGCCGGCAGATCTGAGCGCCAGGCCAGCCACGCGCGGATCACGTGGGCCGTCAGGTCGGCGCTACTGCGGTCGAACGGCAAAGTTCCCCAGCCGCGGCAGAAGGTGGGGATCCCGCCGTCACTGTTTTGAAGATCGAGCAGCCATTTCGTGCCAGCTGCCGCCGCTTGACGCACCTCGCCGCTGCCGTCATCGAGAACCTTTAATGCCAGGAGCGCGGAGGGAGTATCGTCCGCGTCGGGAACTCCTCCGGGAAGATTGGTCCAGGCCCAACCCCCCGGCGGCGAATTTGTATACGGGTGTTCGACACGATATTGCTGGTCGAGCAACCAGCGTCGAACATGACTGGCGGCCGAGGCCCCCAGAGTCTCCACAACGTTCGCGCCGCAGTTCAACGCATTGACGGATAGCGTGGTAACCCAGGTGGCGAGGTTCGTATCGATGGGCCAACTGCCGTCGTCGCGCACCGAGCGAGCCAGAAACTCGATGCCATGCTGTACGACGGGATGATTCATCTCACCAGCGCCAATCAGGCTCATCACCACGAAACTGGTGAGTGGCGTGGCTTCGAGGAATCCGCCGCTCGAAGGCTGGATCGATTCGAGCACGCTCAGCGTCCGCCGCCGTGAAAGTGCTCTGAGCAGCCGGAAAGGAAGCATCAACGTCGGGCGATGGTGGTGCCGCACCTGCCCGATGGCGATCAACGCTGGTAATGCGTAGCTGACGACCGGTAATCGGAGCCGGGCATACCAGCGATGCGGAAGTGCCGCCAATTCGAATGGGAGTTGAGGGACGACTTGCCACGCATGGCGGCCTTCACCCAATCGTCCGGACAATGCCAAAGCGGTCAGAATGGGAACGGAAAACGTTCTGTCTTTGCCGTAGCGCCGCTTGATCGCTTCGGCCAATACGGGGGGGTGGAGATCTCCGGCCTGTCGGGCAAGCCACTGTTCAGCGGCTCGTATAGTCTCGGGGTAGCGGTGATCCGCTCCCGAAAATGCGGCCCAGCAAAGAGCCGTGGTGCTGATGTTGCTGATGCTGAGCGTCGTGTCGCCCCAGCCGCCGTCGGCATTCTGATGCTCTGCCAGCCAGCGGCGTCCGTTGTCGACAAGCCGGTCGAACGAATCATCACCCCCCGCCGACTTTCGGCAAAGGTGGAGTGCGCAGACGGCGGTTGCGGTCGAGAGCGCGCTGCTGGAGAGGCGGCCGACCCAATGATCGTCGTCCGTCCTCTGCCCCAGCAGAACGTCGCGGGCGTGCACAAGTGTTTGTTCGAGCAAGTCAATGTCGAGATTCACAGACTCAAATGTCCCAGTGTCAGCAGGCCATAGTAGGTGTATTCACAGTCGAGGTGATCGTCCTCCCAGTTTCCGTAGAAGCCGCCGCGCGCGGTCCAGAGGGTGTCGACGAAGTCGAGGCACTGTTCCTTGAACGGTTCCAGATCGACCTGCAGACCCGCGAGGGCGTGCAATGCCGTTGCGGTAGAGAGCAGGTCGGGCATGGGCACTCCCTCGCCGACAACGAACCCTCCCTCGACATGCCAGCGCGCGAGCAACCAGGCTTTCAGTTGATCGTCCGGTTGTCGACCGAGTTGTTTTTGCACCATTGCCGCCGCCGCCGAGGGAGGGGTAAGCCCTAACGGTAATTCCAGTCCGTTCGCATACCCGCCCTCGGGGGAGCGGAACGACTGAATGCAGTTCAACACAGCGTCGGCGTTGGGCAATGGCCGGTATAAATCCTCGTAGGCTCCGAAGGCGAGAAAGCAGCCATAGGCCGAGCCACGTTCGGCCCCCGGTTGAGCGCTGTATCCCCCGTCTGCCGCCTGAAAGGCTCGCAGACGCGATAGCAGTCGTTCGACGAGTTCCTCTGTCAGATATTCATGAGGCAGCGAAGCCCAGCAGCGCGCGAGGCAGGCCAGATGCACGAGATCCAGCCCTTCCGTATCACCAAAGCTGTTGAGATATGGGACGATCCTCTCGGTGGGGAGCGGCTGCTGCAGGGCCGTCAGCCCCTGGAGTCCGAAGGCCGTGTAGTAGAGGTCACTCTTCCCTGCCCGATCCCGGAAGCCGCCGTCGTCGTTCATCTGGCTGTGCAGGAACTCGGCCACCAAGGGGGCCGAGTCATCCAGCAGTTTCGGCGACAGCCGGGCGACTTGCAGCATTCCGAGCCTCAAACTCACTGCACCAGCCCTTTACTTCAACAGTGAAAATCTTGCTGATCACGCGGCGCAACAGCCCCTTGAGGCTGGAATGCTCAAGCTCGTTCAGCGAGCGGATCGCCTGCTCCTTATACGATTCCTGCAAGACCCGGCACCGGTGCAGGACTCCATGTTCGTCCATCAGTTGATGAATCTGCAGGAGGTCTTCGACGGAGGCCTGACGTCGCCACGCCTTTTCGACCAGCGCCCGCTGGCTCGATCTCGGCTTCACCCGTTCGTGCAGGATCGCCAACGGCAGCGACGGCCGCATGGCCATCAAGTCGTCGGGATCGAGACCGCCGGCGAGATCATCCGCATCATCGCGAATCTGATAGGCGATGCCGAGTGATTCACTGTATTTCGAGATCGCGTTGGCGATCTGTTCATCGCCGCCGGCGAAGGTCGAACCGAGCAGCAACGCCACCTCGAACGCCGGTGCCGTCTTCTGTCGGAAGATATCGAGCACTTGCAAAGAACTGAGCGGTGCCGGAGATCGCATCCAGGTCAGTTCGGCCCCCTGTCCCAGGCAGAGCGTGCGATGTCCGGCCGCCGCGATACGCAGCATCGCGGCGCGTACCTGGTCGGGCGCGCGGCACTCGCCGATGAGTCGGTACCCTTCGCCGAGGAGCAGGTCACCCACGTTTAGGGCGACTGGCACACCATATTCGACGTGGAGCGCTGCCTCACCATAGCGCAAGTCGTCGTTGTCCTCGATATCGTCATGAATCAGCGACGCCTTGTGGAAGCACTCCACCGCGACGGCCAACTTCTTCAAGTCGTCGGGCATTTCCTCGCCCGTGGTCGATTGCAGAGCTTTCCACGCGCAGGCAGTAAGAAACGGCCGCCAGCGTTTCCCTTCTTTGGCGAGCCAGCCGTGGGCGATTCTCTCGGTTTCGCTGGTCGCTCTTCCCAAGATCTTTTCGAGAGCCGGCTCCTCGAACCACGACTGTACCTCCCGGCGAAGCTCGTCGAGGTTGAGCCGATGCGTGCGGTCGTCACTCGTGAGGTGAATGACTTCCCAGATCCAGTCGAGATCGACCGTCACATCTTTGCAGTCATCCTGGAGCAAGGGAATCGCCACTCCCGGAATGGCGGCCGCATCCATGTAGGGAAAAGCTTTTTCCAAGACTGAAAGGCAACTGACCCCGACGATCGCTTCAATCTTGCCAGTTTCGACAATCGCCATGACGAGCGCCGAACCCTCGGCGACAAGGACCGCGTAACCGAGCCGTTCGGCTTCTTCCTGCAACTCCTGAATCGTGCACAGGCCGCACTGTTTGCAAAGCAGACCGAATTCATCGAACGGTGCCGGACACTGATCTTCCACACGCAGGCACTTGGGCAAGAGCAGCAATCGCCGCTCGAACGGCACAGCCGCCAGTTGGTCGCGCCACACCTCGCTATTGAGCAACACTCCGACATAGTCGGCGTACTTGCGGTCGATTTGTTCACGATCGACGAACTGCTCCGCAAGCCGGCGGAGATCTTCCAGCGCCAGCGGCGGGACCGGCTTGACTTCAGTGACGAAATCCCGCAGGCGATAACGGATCTGCTCACGTTCGCTGTAGGTTTGCGGAATGTTCTCCTGCGGCTGGCGTTCACGTTGCAGTGGAACGGCGCGCGGCAGGTTGATGATTGGAAGTTGCATATTGGGGATTCTCCGATTCGCGAACGAATCTCAGGTGTAGGCTCCAAAGCCGAAGAACCAGTGTTTTTTGGCAAAGCGGTACAGCCAGTGATCTTCCGGAACTTCGTTGCCTGGGTTGTGCTGGCTCGAACGGGGGACGAGTTTTTCCAATTCTACCAGAGCGGTACCGCGCTGTGTCGTGTCGGCCGCCGAATGCCTCTCAACCAGTTGCTTGACGAGGTCCGGCCGCTCCAGCACCACGCACCCGCGGGTCGCATTTGCGGACGTCCGGCGGAAATCGTCGAGGAACTGCGATCCGGACATCAACTCGTAAATACTCGGTCCATCATGAATCGTTTCGTGGGCGAACTGGATGATCGGACAAGGCTCGATCGCGCCCGACGGTCCAATATGGTGGCTGATCCCGGTGGCCATCGGGCATAAGGCTTCTCCGCGGTCGTCCCAATAGGCATCGACAATTCCGATCGGCAGTTTCTTCCGCATCTGCACGACAAACCGGCGGATCTGCAAGACCTGCTCGGGAGTGAGGGCCAGATCTTCCGCCGGGTTCGGCCCGACCACGCGATACGTATGAAACCACGCGTAATGCACGCCGAGATCGATCAGCCGCCGCAGCCAATCTTCGGAAACGAGATCGATGTTCGTCCGGCAGACGCTCGTGGCCACGCCGACGATGAGCCGATTGCGGACGCAGTTCTTCAAGCCCGTGAGAGTCTTGTTGAGCACATCGCGGCCCCCGCGCCGCTCGTCGCTGACGATTTCGCTCCCTTCAATACTGATGAGGGGAGTGACGTTCCCCAGCCGGCGCAACTCGCCGGCAACATCATCCGTAATCATCTGTCCGTTCGTGAAGACCTGGAAGTAGCAGTCGGGGTGTGCGGCGATCACTTCGAGTAGGTGGGGGTGCATGAACGGCTCTCCCCCCAGGATGCCGAAGTAGCTGTTGCCATGCTTCTTCGCATCATTGATGACGCGGTTCAGATCATCGCGCGAAATCATCTGGCGAGGCGATGCCACGTCCACCCAGCAGCCTTGGCAGCGCAACTGGCAGCTGTTGATAATCGAAATAAACAGAAACGGCGGGAAGTGAATGTTCTGTTTGAGCCGCGCTTTGAAACGCTGGACCGAGCGCATCCCCTTGTAGCCGAAGTTGTAGGCAAACTTCCATAGAAGCCGCTTATCGGTCTCGAAGAAGAGACGTGAGGCCAGCTGCATAACCATCGGGTGGTGCTTCTAGGAAAAACTGGGGATGTTCGTTCGGTTCATCGGGCCGTTGTTGCTTGTGCACGCTCCAGAGCTTCTTGAGCGCGGCGTTTGGCTTCCGCCGCCTTCGCCTGAATTTCATCCGCGGAAGGGAGACTCGCCAGCAATTCGGGAGGGACTTCCAGGTCTCCCATGTCACGTTGCAGTTTTTCGAGACAGCGCATCCGCTCGCGCAAGGCGCGATCATCGTCTCGTTCTTTGGAGAATCGGGATTTCGCCTTGGCGCTGCGGTCCCGCAACATCGAGTAGATGTCGCCCCCCAAAAGCGCGGAGACGTCGACTTTCATCGCTTCGCGGCGCACGTCTTCCGAGTTGACTTCGTCGCCGTTGATCGGCCCGGCCTTGTACTTCGGAAACATGATCGCGACTTCGGGGCAGACGCGCGAGCAGGCGGGGCAATCGGTCTTGCAGTTGCTCTCGTTCCGCACCTGGATCTTGCCATCCTGCGTCACCCCGTAGACGTCGAACAGGCAGAAGCTGAGGCACTGCATGCAATTGGTGCAGCGTCCGAAATCGATGACCGGAAACCAAGGCTTCCAGCCGTTCGCGGTTCCCGTTCCCAATTCCTCGCAGAGTTTGCCGACCAGCTCCAGCACCGCGGCGGTATCTAAACGGGAGATGTCGTGCACGCGGACAGGAATCTGACCGGACTCATCGACCACAAGGTTCGGCGAGTCATCATTGAATTGTCCCAGAACGATCAATGGGTGCCGGCCGTTCTCAGCCAGTTTCTGTCCGGGGCGGGCGCTGCTCACGACATAGCCCCGCTCCAACAGAGTCTGCAGTAACGCCAGGCGTGTCTCGGTTTCAAGAGGCCTACTGTCGCGGCCTTCGTAGAGGACAATCCGCTGGACGGGACGCGCGGCGGAAATCATATTTGGTCCACCTTTCGTTCGTCGGTGGAGCCCAACAACGCGCTGGCTACCTCGTCGGCTGTCTGGGTCCGCATGTTCAGGACTTCCACTCCCTCCGACTTGAGGGGCGTTCCCGCGGCGACAAACAAACCCTGCACCGCGCGAGGGTAGCAAGCGGCAATCTTCAACCCGTCCTGCTGCGCCAAGTGATTGAGCGCGGGGTCTTTCTTCGCCGACATCTCGCAGAGATCAGCCACCGCGTCGAACGCCCGGCCAGATTCCGCCAGCTGGCGCAGCACGTCGGCCTTAACCTCGCGCGGCACGACGTTCGCGTAGGTGCAGTGGCAATACAGGATTTGTGGCAGTTGCTGAGTCATACCGTCGAAATCCGTCACCGTCCGAAAACGTTCTCTCGTCAGTTTCAAGGCTGTTCAGGGGGCAGTGAGGCGATGCGTGGGCGTGGGGCGTCCCGGCCGGAAAGCTTCACTGTGTTCAACCCGTGCGGTGGCGTCAAGCAAAGCCAGTTCTGCCTGAAGAACCTCCTGCACGATCCCTTCCAGGGCTTCCGGTGCCCCCTCGGCTCGCAGATTGACAATCAATTGGCCACCGTCCAGCGGCTCGACGAGTCGATGCACCAGCTCCGGTGCGACATCCTCCCGCACCAAGTTGGCCACGGCCATGTCGTTCCCTTCCGAAGGAGTCAGCGTTGTCTTCAAATGTGCCACTTCAGCGCCGTCCTGCCGGAGTCGCCGCGCGATCCCCTCAATGAGCGCCGACAGAAAACTGTTTCCGTCGAAAGCTCGACCTTCCACCTGTGCCGAGAGATTGACCCAACCGAGCAATGCCTCCCCTTCGGCATACGTATCGTAATCAATTTCCATCGCCGCGCCGCTGGTCGACACTTCCGCAGTGAGCCGCTCAATCCACTGTTCAAGCCCGTCGCCATGACGTGCCGAAACCCGAAACACTTCGGACTGCGTGTACTTCCGCCGCAGAGCCGACTCCAACTCGTCCAGCGCCGCGTCGTCCAGCAGGTCGCACTTGTTGATGACGATGATCTCGGCCTCTTCGAGTTGCTTGTCGTAGATGTAGCGGACTTTCGGCGAGAAGGCCTTCCCATCGTCCATGCCCAGAATTCGCCTCGCCCGAATAGGGTCCAGCATCACGCTGAGCGGCGCGATGTGGTAGTTGTCGCCGTACATGCGGCGCAACGGGTAGGTGACTGTGGCCATTAGATCGGTGCAGCTTCCCACCGGCTCAGCCAGGAAGATGTCGGGCTGCACATCCGCCGTGAGCCGCTCCGCCGCCTGCATCAGCGAATTGAACTTGCAGCAAAAGCAGCCGCCGCTGATTTCCTCCGTCGGAAAACCACGGCCGCTCAAGATCGTTGTATCGACGAGTCCCGTACTCTGATCGTTCGTGATGAGTCCCACGCGAAATCCCCGAGCGTGAAGCCGCTGGGCAATCTGCGACAGGGCGGTCGTCTTGCCTGCACCGAGGAATCCGCCGATCATGACGTAACGGGACTTCAACACTTCCGGTCCTCCGCGGCTCGTTGATCAGAAAGCATTTTATCGATTGTTGCGTCGAGCGTCGCGACGTACCCCGCCACGTCAAGCACATTCTCCGCAGGCCTTCCCCGCACCTGGTACAGCCAGCCGTTGTCGTAAGGATCGTTGTCGACCAGCGACGGATTTTCGTCGAGTTTCCGGTTACTTCCCAGAAACTCGCCATCCACGACGCAATAGATCTCCGAGATCGCCTTGAATCCCTCGAGGGAACCGACCATCTCGCCGACCTGGACGCGGCTTCCCACTTCCGCCTGAAAATTGCATTCCACGAAATCCCCCAGCATGCGCGTGGCGAACTTCGTCAGCCCGACCCGATAAATGTCCTCTTCCTCCGCTCGCAGCCAGTAGTGCCCAGGCGTGTAAATACAGTCAGAAGGGAGCCGACTGGTGAACCGGGCCCGCTTGTAGTATACGGTTTCTCTCGGATTGACCGGCATTTACGGGCGCCCACCAAGTGTTGCCAGCCGCTCGTAGATTGAGCCGGCGCAGAAGCCAGAAATCGGACGGTCATGGCCGCTCCATATAGAGGTCTCGGTGACCCATGGGTGACGGCGATCAACTCATGTTATCCAACTTAACAAACGCAGGGAGTTTTGCCAGTACCCCCTTCCCCGGCCTGTGGGCCAATCGGGGGTTTTTGCCCGTCAAAGTCGGACTTAACGGGATTGGTCCTATCAAGAAGACGTTGAGGCTGAAGAACTGGAATTTCATTCTTTTTCCCGAGCACGCGATTCGGCCAGCGGTCCCGTTACAATCGGAAGGCGTTCCCTAAGCTCTGGCCGGTTGGTTCACGAGCGAGTGCCGCAAAGCGATTGTGCCGGAGAAACTCATAGTGAACATCGCCCGTCGTTTGTTCTTGAAGCTTGTCCCGTTCCTCTTCTGGCGCGGTTCGTCCGCGACTGCCGTCGCCGGAGAGTCACAACTTCCAACATCTCGCCCCTTCGGTGAAGAATATCCTCAACTCGATTCGCTGGCATCCGGCACTTGGTGGAAACAATCGGCGCCACAAGGCAAGAATGCTCCACCGTCGATGGACGTGCCGCGCGATCAGGTCTTGGCGTTCGCGCTGTACACGCACGACCACGGCATATTGAAGCTCACCGCCCAGCTGTTTCCCCTCAAAACCGGGGAACCACGCGAGGCTCGACTGGAATTACTGAAGGACGGGGTATGGGTGGAAGCCGCGTCGGCTACGGTTCTTTTTCCAGGTTGGAGCGCGCACTTTCGAATTGAGAACTGGGATGATTCGCGGGACGTGCCCTATCGCGTGTGCCATGGCGAAAAGGCGAGGTTTGAAGGGTTGATTCGCCGCGATCCGCGCGACAAGGAAGAAATTGTCGTCGCGAACATGTCGTGCAATTCGAGCCGCACGACCGGACTCCGGCCAGAGATTATCGAAAACCTCAAAACTCAGAATCCCGATTTGTTGTTCTTCGCCGGCGATCAGACGTATCGTCACACGGAACACACCGCGGGGTGGATCGAATTCGGGCTGCAATTCCGCGAGATCATTCGCGACCGGCCGACGATCACCATCCCGGACGACCATGACGTGGGACATCCGAACCTCTGGGGTGAAAACGGGAAGCGATCATTTCGGAAGGACAATTCGGACGGTGGCTACTTCTACCCGCCCGAGTACATCAATCTTGTGCAGCGTCAACAGACGTGGCATCTCCCCGATCCGGTCGACCCTCAGCCGATTGAACGGGGAATCACGGTCTATTTCACCCGGCTGCGGGTGGGAGGAATCGACTTCGCAATCCTGGAAGATCGAAAGTTCAAAAGCGGTCCCGAAGGAAAAATTCCACAGCAAGGGCCGCGTCCCGATCACATCAACAACTCCAGCTACGATCCAAAGTCGATTGATCTGCCGGGCCTGGAACTCCTCGGCTCGCGCCAGCTTCAGTTCCTGCGCGGTTGGGGTGAGGACTGGACCGGCGCGGAAATGAAAACGGTTCTCTCGCAGACCGCGTTTTGCGGCGCGGTACACCTGCACGGACAACCGGAAAACCGCCTCCTGGCCGATCTCGACTGTAACGGCTGGCCGCAGTCGGGCCGCAATCAGGCATTGGAAGAAATCCGGCGAGTCCAGGCGGTCCATCTTTGCGGCGATCAGCATCTGGCTGTCGTCGTGAAGCATGGCATCGCGGAATTCGGCGACGGTCCCTACGGATTTACCAGCCCTGCGCTGGTCAACACGATCTACGGCCGCTGGTGGCACCCGCTCGATGAGAAAGCCGGGACGAACCCGGTCGACGGAAGTCCCCTGCCGTGGACGGGCGACTTCACCGACGGGCTTGGCAACAAGATCTCGATGCTGGCATATGCGAATCCGCAGAATATCAATGACGAGCGCCAGCGGGCCGATGGCTACGGTCTGGTCCGCTTTAATAAGCGAACTCGCCGAGTGACATTTGAGTGTTGGCCGCGTTTCTCGAAGGTGTCGGAAGAGGAAAGCGGACAATTCCCCGGTTGGCCGATCACCGTGAATATCGCGGATAACGACGGTCGGAAGCCAACTGCATGGCTTCCGGAACTGATTTTCGAAGGAGTTGCCAATCCGGTCGTTCAAGTGATCGTGGAGCAGACGGGGGAAATCCTCTCCACCGTGCGGGTCGTCGGAAATCGTTACCAGCCACCGGTCTTCTCGACCGGACACTTCACCGTGAAAGTTGGCCGGAACCGACCGGATGGGTACATCCTCACGAAACTCGAAGCAGAGGCCAAAGAGTCCGCCGGCCAGAGGGCAATTCCCCTTTAGCGAACGTTCATCACTCGCCTCGTCGATTTCAGTTTCACCGGAAAGCCCCCCCGCAATACTCCTCGGGGTTGCAGGTCTTCTCGATTTTCGGTGGCCGTTTTCCTAGCCAACAGCTGCATTGGCGATTCCTCTGCAATTCGAGGTCTCCCCGTACAGGGCGGATACTTAACCAGAATCTGAACTTCCAGATTTCCGGTAAGTGTGGTGTTGATGCGCGCGATCGTTTTGCGATTAAGCCCTAAGACCCCTTCGGGCATGGGATGGAGGGGGATCTCCCTGGGCGAGCGTTCAACTCAACCTTTGCAAATTTGCCAACTTGCCCCGGATCACACCTGAGGAGAAAGGAACGATATGAGTTTCCACGTAAGGCTTCCCGGGCAATCGATGATGGTGGTGATCGTCCTCTGTGCATGCGGATCGGTATGCCTGGCGGGAGCACCTGAGAAGTCAATCTCCTCCACCAAGTCATCCTCCACCAAGTCCGCTGCGGGCTTTCAGAATCTTGCATTGAAGCAATTCGATGCCGACCAGGACGGAACGCTCGATGCCGCTGAAAAGACCGCGTTGAACCGCGCGCTGTCGGCAAAGAGCGGGGCGAATGCCGCCGCGAGCGAGCTTCGGCAACAGGCTTTGAAGCAATTTGACGAGAACGGTAACGGAACTCTGAGTCGTGATGAAGTCCGCACCGCAGTCCGGTCCGTTGGCAATGCTCCAACCTCGCTGTCGCTGAGCGCCTCGCAGGTCCAATCTGGTAGTACGAACCTGAGACCACAGAATTTGGCGACGACACAGGGGAGGGGCGGATCGTTTCTACAACGCTTCGATGCGAACGGCGACGGCGTTCTCGACCAGACGGAAATGGCCGCCGCGGAAAACGCCCTCATGCAGATGATGCAACAGGCAAATTCCGGTTCTGGCGGTGGGAGGATGGGTTTAGCCGCCGGAATGCAGGGGAACGGAAACGGGCTTAACGGAATCGTTCCCGGCTCCGGGAATACGCTTGGGTCAAACGCAAACGGCTCCTGTACCGACGGCTCGACAGAATCGGGAACAACGGCGACCACCGGCACAACGACTGCGAGCACTGCGAACTCAGCTATCGGACAAAAGCAGAACATGGGAGGCCAAAGATTCGGAGGTCTCTCGGGAGGCCGCGGCGGCCGCGGCGGCGGTGGCGGCGGTGGCGGCGGTGGCGGCTTCGGTAGCGGCGGCGGCTTCGGCGGCGGTGGTGGTTTCGCAGGTCGTCGCGGTCGTTGAAAAAGACACACCACACGTGACCGCGTGAATCTCACGTACACGCGGCGAGTCCAACGTATGAATCCGGAGGCTGCATGGCACAAGCCATTGTTGATCCCGCCGAATTGCGGCGTTTTGCCCAGATGCTCAAGAAGTTCAACAACGAACTCACGGAACGCGTCGGCAGCCTCGCGAGTCAAATGAGCGATTTAAGCAACACCTGGCGCGACCAGGAGCAAATTCGTTTTCGCGAGGAGTTCGAGCAACATATGAAAATGCTTGCGCGGTTCATGGAGGCCAACAATCAACATATTCCCTATCTGCTCCGAAAGGCGGAGCGAATCGAAGAATACATGCAACAACGATGAGTCCCCCTCTTGCCGGCACTCGCGCCAATGTCCGTTCCCTGGAGGCTCTACAGCGTCTCCGGCCGGCGTTGTTTCGTTTCGAGACCGACCTGAACGGCGTGTTCGCGATGCTCCATCAGGAATTGGACCGCACTCTGGAGTGGCTGGATCACGAATGCCCCCATGTTTGGCAGCAGCGCATCCGGACATGTTTTGATCGTGTGGCTGCCACCCGCACCGAGCTCACCCGGAAGCAAATGATTACCGTCGCGGGACACCGCCCCGATTGCATCGATGAAAAGAAAGCCTACCGCGAGGCAAAACGGAATCTGGAACACGCGCAGGGCATGCTCCAGGTCGTCCGAAATTGGAGCATCAAAGCCCATCGGGCAGCCGACGAATACAACTGTCAGCTCGGCCGCATCGAGCAAGTGATGACCAGTGATATCCCCCGCATGCGCGCTCTTCTCGACCGGATCATCGCGGCAATCGAATCATACGTGGAGAGCAATGTGCCCTTGGTGGAATCGCATCTACATCTTGCGGTCACGGCACAATCCTCAACGGAACAGACGCCGTCTATTGACGAGGAATCGCGAAATATCCCCGCTCAAGGAGAACAACAGCCATGAAGAGCGAACAATTTTCGGCGGCGTTATCGCGGCTGCACGGCGTGATCAACGATATCGAACGGGCCTGGTCGGAAACGTGCGCCCATTGGGACGACGATACGCGACGACACTTTGAGGAATTCCGCTTGCAGCCGATTCTCGACGAACTCAAGGGAGTCATTGAAGCGACGTTACCGGTCCGGGAATGCTTTGCCCACGCGCGGCGTGCCTGCGTACTTCCCGAGGATCTGTATGGAGGCGGAGGGAGAAGTTTGCCGTAACGAGGCATGCGGAGCCTTTGATGCGCGAACTGCAATGCAGCGAATGAATGATGAACCAGAGTCACTGCCGGCGAACGAACTCAAGGGCGAGCACGCGAGACGGATTACCACGGGGGAACCCGAATTCATGCCACAACTCCTGACCGACGAAGAATACCAGAAGCAGCTCCAGAACCTTCGCCGAGCGATCGAGGAGCGATCGACGTCCTTTCGTTCATTGAACACGGAACATGCCGAACGTGTCGCATCGCTGGAGGAAAACCAGCGACAGGCGCTCAAGGCAGTCGAGGAACGGTTTGCACAAGCACGGACCATGCTCGACCGTGACCACGCCAATACGAAAGCTACCGCTCTCGACGACTTTGAAACTCAGCATCGTTCCATCGAGACTGAGTACCGCACGGTCGCCAATGACATCGAACGCCGCTACGCAAACGATGCGGCCGCGGCCGAACGTCATAAGGCGGACGCGAACTGGATGGTGATGTCGGTCCTCGACGATGGAGCGGAAGAAAGCCCGCGATATCAGTTTGAATTGTTGAGCAAGCGGCTGACCCAGAAGAAAGATCGGCTGCGAGACCTGCGCCAGGATGCGGAACGCCTCGCGGCCGAAGCAGAGGAAACGCTCAACGATGCCTGGCTGCGGCCGTGGGCAACTCCTGTCGAGCAGGAATCCCCCCCCACTCAGCTTGCCGAGTCGGAAGAACGCTTCCTGAGCGGGTGTGATCTGATCCAACGCGGGCATGAGGATCTGCAACGCCAGAGACTTCGCAGCCTGTTTCATGGCGTGTTGCCGGTCTTGTTGCTCGTTCACTGTTGGGTTGTGTTGGCCGCACTCTTGTTGTTTGTTGTCGACCCGGTCTGGCTGAATGTTCGTGCGTTCGGTGATCCGACGACTTGGCAGAATGCCACGATCGGCGTCGCCGGAATCGTTTCGCTGATGGGGTTGCTGGCGTTACTCGGCTTGGCACGTTCACGAGGATGTTCCGCCGCCTCAACGGTCCGGCATGGCATTGCGGAAGTCAGGCTGTGTCATCGCTGTTGGCTCGATCTGGCCCAGCAGGAAATCCACACGCAGTCCGAAGAATGCAAACGACGTTACCAGTCGATCGCCGCCGGTCGCATGCGGTCGCTGACAAAGATCAACAATCAGGCCGCTCAATCGCTCGAGGAATTTTCACAACGCAAGCGTCGGGAACTCGCTGATGCCGAGGCGATGTATCCTCCGCTGTTGGGGAAGATCAGCCGACGGCACGACGACACCATGCAGGCCATCGAAACCGCTTACTCACAAAAAATGGATGCGATCGTAACAGGTCGTGACCGGGAATTGCAGGCGGCACGCGATGAGTATGCACGGCTAAGAGCGCAGTGGGAATTGAGCGTCGCCGGCAAGCGGGAAACAGCCGCACAGAGATGGGATTCGGTATTCCGTTCGTTCCAGAAGTTCGCAGAAACGGTCCAGTCGAGCACGGAACGGGCTGAGGTTGCTTGGGCCGCGATGTTGGAAGATGACTGGACGCTCCCCGCCTCGATTCCCAACGCCGTCCCGGTCGGCCGTTATATCTGCGATATTTCAAAAGAAACCGCCTCGCTCGTGCAACAACCGGAGTTCACGGATTCACACACGATTGTCGAATTGCCCATCTGTCTCCGATTTCCCGAGCAAGGCTCCTTGTTATTGCGGGCGGACGGAGATGGAAAAGGGGCCGCGGCAGCGGCCATCCGAGCAACCATGCTTCGACTGTTGACCGCGCTTCCGCCG
Source organism: uncultured Planctomycetaceae bacterium (assembly GCA_964626885.1). GTDB lineage: Bacteria > Planctomycetota > Planctomycetia > Planctomycetales > Planctomycetaceae > CAZVJA01. The sequence goes on from CAZVJA010000018.1 coordinate 22,759, forward strand.
GGACGGGTCCGAATGACAATCATTGATCCCGTCGGACTGGGTGAAGATTTTTCCGCGTTCATGCACCTGGCGGACTTTGATGAGAAGATCGCGGGGGGACGGATCTGGACGGAGAGCGCTCAGATTGAACGGCGGCTGGCGGATCTTTCGGGGCACATGGAGCGAATTTTCCAGGCGTACTTGCGAAACGAGTTCGACACCATCGATGAATACAACGCTCAGGCGGGTGAAGTCGCCGAGCCTTATCATTTTCTCGTCGTGTCGAATTTCCCAGTGAACTTTACGGAAGCCGCCGCGCGACGGCTGGCGAGTCTTGCAGCGAGCGGCGCTCGCTGCGGGATCTATACGCTCATCAGTTGCGACACGAAACAGCCGCTCCCGCGCGGCTTTGAGATGAGCGATCTGGAATCGAACGCCAAAACGTTGGACTGGCGAGGCAACGGCTTCCGGTCGCGGACGGCGGAACTGAGTTCTTTGCCCATCGAGCTCGATCTCCCCCCTCGCTCTACCGACTTCGTGAAAATCGTCCGTTCGATCGGAGTGCAATCGAAGCATGCACACCGGGTCGAGGTGCCGTTTGAACGTGTCGCTCCCAAGCAAGAGGAACTTTGGACCGCGAACAGCAGTTCGGGAGTCGACGTTGCACTCGGAAGAGCCGGGGCGACGCGGTTGCAGCATTTGAAACTCGGCAAGGGGACCTCTCAGCACGTACTTGTCGCCGGCAAGACCGGGTCCGGCAAATCCTCGCTGCTGCACACGATGATTACGAACGCGGCGCTCAATTACAGTCCCGACGAAATCGAATTCTATCTGGTCGACTTCAAGAAAGGGGTCGAATTTAAGACCTACGAGACGCACAAGCTGCCGCATGCCCGGGTGATTGGAATCGAGAGCGATCGCGAATTTGGGGTCAGCGTTCTGGAACGACTTGACGGCGTGCTGCGGGAGAGAGGGGAATTGTTTCGTCTGCACGGCGTGCAGGACATCGAGTCTTACCGGCGCGATCTGCCCGATGCCAAACTTCCTCGAATTCTGCTGGTGATCGATGAATTCCAGGAATTCTTCGTCGACGAAGACGCCCTCTCGCAGTCGGCATCACTCCTGCTCGATCGACTTGTTCGGCAAGGACGGGCGTTTGGAATTCATATCGTCCTTGGCTCGCAGACGCTCGGCGGTGCCTATGCGCTGGCGCGGAGCACCTTGGGTCAGATCGCCGTCAGGATCGCCCTGCAATGCAGCGAGTCCGATGCGCACCTGATTCTCAGCGAAGACAATGTCGCCGCCAAGCTGCTGTCCCGTCCCGGAGAGGCGATTTACAACGATGCGAACGGGCTTGTCGAAGGGAATCACCCATTTCAGGTTGCGTGGCTTCCTGACGACAGTCGCGAAATCTACCTTCGCAAAATCCATGAATTCGCGCAGTCGCGGAGGGTCCTACCGGGAGAGACGGTCGTGTTCGAGGGGAACACCCCTTCCGATCTGTGCCGCAATCACGCATTCACGCGTTTGGTCGAAAGAACTCGGTCCGACCGGCCTGCCGATCCGACGTTCAACAGGGCTGATTCCTTTCCCACCGTTTGGCTTGGCGAGGCGGTCTCGATCAAGCCGACTCCTTCCGTTTCCTTCCAAGGTCGCGCGGGAGAGAATCTGCTGATCGTCGGACAAGAAGAAGAGTCGGCCAAGGGAGTGCTTGCCGTCGCAATGCTCACACTGGCGGCACAATCATCTCTCGGGGGATGTGACGCATCGCAACTTGCCGGCTGCCATTTGCTCGATGGCGATATCGACAATTCCCGTCGCACAACATACTTTCACGAACTCGCCGCGCTATGGCCAGACCGGGTGCGCATTGATGGTCCAAAGACCAGCGCGAGTGTTGTGGAGAAGATCGCCGCGGAAGTGACGCGCAGAATCGAGCAAGGTTCGCAGCAATTTTCCCCCGTGTTCCTCTTCATCTCCAATCTCGCGAGGTTTCGCAGCCTCCGAAACGAGGAGGATGATTTCGGTTTTTCGAGCGGTGCCTCTGCCGGTCCGAGCCCGGGGAAGCTACTCGCAACCGTGCTACGCGACGGTCCCGAGGTCGGCGTGCATACGATCATCTGGTGCGACAATTACGGCAACCTTGGCCGGTGGATCAATTACCAGATGCTCCGCGATTTCGACTTACGACTGGTGTATCAGATGAACGCCGCCGATTCGAGCAATCTGATCGACACCCCAGCCGCGAGCAAACTCGGCCCGTACCGGGCGCTGTTGAGCTTTCGGGAATCAGGGCGTCTCGAAAAACTGCGCCCCTATGCCGCGCCGAATGCTGCCGACTTCCATTGGATCAAGGAACGTCTTCAACGGACCGGGATTGAGAGCCCGGACACTTCCGCTGTGGATCGTGCACTCATCCAATGAACTCGTATCGCGCTCAGGCCGGCTTTCATGTTGCGCACGGATATCACATCGCTCGCAACTGTCACCGCGTTGCCAATACAGCGAGCTTAGGACTCGTGCTCATTTTGAAAACGGAAGCCATCCCATCACGCCTCGTGCGTGAACCCGCTGACCGTTAAGAAACCGCACGAGATCAGTCCGGAGTTCCTTCGCAGTTTGATACCGGTGGGTGGGATCTTTCGCCATGGCCCGCGCGACGACTGCATCCAGATCGCGCGGCACCCATGTGTTTCTGTCGCGTACCCTGGGAATGGGTGACTGCAGAATCTGACTGACGAGACTGTTCCGGTCTTCGGAAGCGAACAGCGAAGTCCGCGTCAGCAGTTCGAACAGGGTGACGCCCAGGGAATAGATATCGCTGCGGACGTCGATGGTTCCCGAAAATTGCTCGGGGGCGATGTAACGCAATGTTCCGGCGGGATGCGCGGCCGTGTCTTCGATCAACTCCCCGGTTTCCTTGGCTAATCCGAAATCGGTCAGCCAGATGCGGCCGTCCGCATCGAGGAGCACGTTGGCGGGTTTGATGTCGCGATGCAGAGTGCCGCGGGCGTGCGCGTATTCCAGGGCACCGGCGATCTGCTCACCGATTTGCGCGAACAGCAACCAGGAATCGCGCCCCAGGCCGTTCGCGAAGCTTGCATCCTCTTCGTCGCCGGCCTGCGACCCGGCACTCTTCGCCGCCGATTTTTTTTCGGACGGGGGACCCTCGACACCAAACTCCTCGGAGGGTTCTTCCTGCGAGATCCGGCCGCCGACCGCGAATTGCGCGAGAATATCGTGCGGAAAGACGACACCCCGGCGGCCGCTCAGTTGCTGAATCAACCAGTCCAACCCCGCTCCGCGGACCAGTTGCATCACGTAATAACAGAGGCCGTCGTATTCCCCGAAATTTGACACGGGAACAATGTTCGGATGCTTCAGCCTCGCGGCCGTCTGAGCTTCCCGCTCGAATCGCTCACGCAATTCTGTCGTCGTGAGAAATGGAAGCACCTTGACCGCGACACGTAGTCGCGAGGAAATCTCCTCCGCCTCGAAGACAATTCCCATCGCGCCCCGGCCGATTTCGCGCAGGATGCGAAAATCCCCGAAACGTTCGCTGGCGAGAATGCTGATCGCCCGATGCTCGAGCGACGTGCGCGTGCGAAACGCTTTCCATCCTTCCATGGCCGCCAGCAACGGAAACAGTTCGGCGATTTCGCCTGCCAACTCCGGGTTGCGTGCCACATACGCATCGATTTCGGGGTTGCGTCCCTGCCGCACGGCATCGATGAATTCGCTGGCGAGGACTTCAAGAGGCTCGCGGCCGTGCGCGGCGTCGGCCGGGTTCCGGACAGGAAATCCGTAGATGGCTGGTTCAAACGGTTCTTGCGGGTTTTCAGACATCGATGCCGGTCCCGTTGCGGAATGAGATGTGGCTGATCAGGGCATCGGAAAACCGGGGATCGCTTCGAGCACCTGCCGCAACCGGCCGAGGGCCCGAACGTAACGCATGCTGGCGGCCTGCGGAGTCATGCCGAGCACCTGGGCGGCTTCACTATTCGTCAGTTCCTCGAAGTGCCGCAGGGCCAGCATTTCGCGATCAACGTCGCTCATGCCCATCAGTGCGGCATCGATCTGCTGGGCTCGTTCGGTGCGCAAGGCCGCCTGGCTGGGAGAAGTCAAACAGCCGAGCAGATGAAACGCCAGCGACGCGGATGTCGATTCCGAACTCCAGCCGCCGTACATGGAAACGTCCCGCTTGGCCGATCGTTTTTGCGCCCCAAGCTGACGGCGATGGATGTCGATTAACGTCTGGTTGACGATTTGCCGCAGCCAGATGAAGAACGTCTCGGGTCGATCGGTCAGCAGGTGTTTCATCCGCTGTTCGGCCGAGAGATAGGCTTCCTGGAGGACATCGTCGGCATCGACACGGCCATAGATTCGGCGATCGAGTCGAAAGTTGACGATGCGGCGCAACCTTGGACGGTGAAAATCGAAGAGCTGGGCGAGCGCCTGCTTGTTACCGTGAATAACCTCGTTGACGAGATGCCGCTCGTCGAAGGTGACCGGTTCTTCGCCCATACTGTTGGCTCATTTCCCCCCACCGATTCATCCACTTGGGCAACGTGTAGTATTCGTCCATTGACAGGCACGGTCAAGACGAAGATTCGAGCAGGAAAGAGAACACGAACCTCCCTCGAGTTCACCAGCAAGCCATCGGCAACAACCGACGGACGAACCCGGCCGAGCAGAGCGATATCCGCGCTGCGTGATGTCTCGTTACATCCACTCGCTGATGACCCGTCCCTCGTTAAGGCGAATGGGGCGGCCATCCGGTGCTTGGGGGGTCAGATCGTGCGGAACGCCGAGCTTGGCATAGATGGTCGCGGCGATGTCGTCCGTGAAGTATTCGTTGCGCGTCGGGAGACTGCCGCTGTCGTCTGTTTCGCCCAGCACGTAACCTCCGGGGACTCCGGCACCCGCCATCACGATGAACCCTGCCGAAGCCCAGTGGTCGCGGCCGCTGGCGGAATTGATTTCCGGCGTGCGGCCGAAATCGGTCAGCCAGACGACGAGTGTCGTGTCGAGCATGCCCCGTTCCTGAAGGTCGATCAACAGCTGCGGCAAACCTTGATCGACCGGCGGCATGCGGCTCCCCTTGAGTGCCGCGAAGTTATTCTGGTGCGTATCCCAGCCGGCGTCGGTGACGGTGACGAACCGCACCCCCGATTCGATCAGCCGTCGTGCGAGCAGGCAGCTTTGCCCGAAGCGGTTCTTCCCATATGCCTCGCGAAGCTTTGGGTCTTCTTTCTCAATCTCGAAGGCCTTCTTCGTCTCTGGTGCCGTCACCATATTGAACGCGGCTTTGACGTGTTCATCCATCACATCGAAGGCGGCGGGCTGAGTCTCGGCCGCGCGTTGCAGGGCGTCGATTCTTCCGAGCATTTTTTGACGGCGTTCGATCCGCTCCGAGGTTGTGCCGGCCGGAGGGGTAATGTCGCGGACAGTAAATTTCTCGGCACTGGGGTCCGCCAGAATCTCAAACGGATTATGCGACAACCCGAGAATTCCGGCCGAGCCGCCGCCAAAGCGACGATCCAGGGAGTTCCCCAACTGCACGAACGGCGGCATCGCCGACTTGAAACCTTTCAGCGAACTGATCACCGAACCGTAACAGGGGTATTCCACGGTCGGGTTGAACTGACGGCCAGACATCATCCAGGCGTCGGCATGTCCGTGGCTGGCATTCTTCGGGTTCCAGCCGCGCAGCACCGCGAAACGCTTTAACTCCTTGGCCAAGCGCGGGCAGATTTCGCTAAACTGCACTCCGGGAACGGCAGTGTTGATCGCACCAAATTCCCCACGAACCGAAACCCGCGCGTTCGGCTTGGGGTCCAGCGTGTCATGATGACTGGTACCGCCATGCGTCCAGATGAGGATGCAATTGACATCCGGTGAAGACGCGTTGGAGGTCGCGGCCTGTGCAGTGCGAGCGGCGAGTAGCCGTGGAAGCGAGAGCCCAAGTCCCGCCAGACTGCCGATCTGGAGAAATCCGCGGCGCGTGACCCGTTCGCAGTTCCGTTCGTAACCTGGCAGCAGGTCGAGCATGTTGCATCTCCCTGGTTCGGCGGTTGCACAAGGCGTTCCCGGTGGGGAGTGTTAGGCACTCCGCGGTCACCCGGAAGGCGTTCCATTGCGCAATTTCAGCCCGTGGCTTATTCTACCAAACGGCCGGGACGGATCAACGGAAAAGCATTTGTGAGTTGGTCCGCCAGGATTTTGGGAAATCACGGGGTCAGATCCATCATAAACGCGCCGGCTTATCAGCCCCAGCCATGCACACTCGTTGTATTGCGTTGAGTCCCACTCCTGAGGGTCTTTCCTTGGCAGCGGGGGTATTGAATCGCAATAATGGAAATATTGGCATTCGTCGATGGGTGATTGCCTGATCGACACTGATGAGTGCAAGTTTACCTGCCTTATGGAAAACAGTTGGGGAACACTTCGCGGTGTTCCTTCCTTCAGCGGCCGACCAAAAAACCAACATACTCGGATTTCCAGGAATCCATCCCGCCTGACGCCGACCTCACACCCGAACCTCGGAGGGCATCCGTGATCTCGCGCGGTCCGCAATTCTCAAACGCAGCATGGTGGCTGGGCCTTGGCCTATCGATCCTTACCTTTTCGTTGGGCTCAACCGCATGCGGTGACGAGCCTGGGCTGCATGTGACACCGGCGCAGGTTTCACTTCGCGGAAATTTCGATCGCGCACAACTTCTCGTACGAGCCGTCCCCAGTGGGAGCATGCCCGATCACCGCTCGAACGATCTCACGCACCAAGCCGATTACACATCCTCGAATCCCTCCGTAGTAACCGTGAGCCGTACCGGTCAATTGCTGGCCGTGGGGAATGGTACGGCAGAGATTGCTCTCAAAGCGGGAGCGAACAGCGCCAAAGTTCCGGTAACGGTGAGCGATGTCGTGCCGTCGCCGCAGATCGACTACATCGGCTCAGTCAGCCCGATCGTGAATAAAGCGGGCTGCAACATGGGGGCGTGCCACGCCACGCAGCATGGCAAGGGGGGCTTCAAACTGTCGGTGTTCGGGTTCGATCCACAGGGAGATCATGCGGCCATTGTTCGCGACCGTTCGCAGCGGCGCGTCAATTTTCTCGATCCGGAACAGAGCCTGCTGCTGCAGAAGCCGATGTTGCAAGTTCCCCACGGTGGGGGGAAACGGCTGCTAAAGGATTCCGTGGAGTACCAGGAACTCGTTACCTGGATTCGGAACGGTGCCCCGGGACCGGCCTCGGGGAGCCCGCGCGTCACGAAGATTGCCGTCACCCCAAACCGCCGGGTGGGAAACGTCGGCTTGCAGCAGCAATTGCGCGTGGAAGGAGAGTACAGCAACGGTGAGCATCGCGACGTGACCGCGCTCGCGCGGTACAACGCGATGGATGATTCGGTCCTCGAAGTCACTCCGGAAGGTTTAGTGACCGTGACGGGCCGGGGACAAGCGCCGGTGATGATCCGCTTTGAGGGGCAAGCGGAAATCGCTATGTTTGCCGTCCCGTACACGGAGAATGTTCAACTCGCCGGCTGGACCAACAATAACTTCGTGGACGAACATGCCTCGGCGAAATTCCGCGAGCTGGGAATTGAGCCGTCGGGATTGTGCGACGACTCGACGTTTTTGCGGCGTGTGTATCTTGACGCCATCGGCACGCAGCCGACATTGGAGGAAACGAAGGCGTTCCTCGAATCGAAAGAGCCGAAGAAGCGAGAGCAATTGATCGATCGGCTGCTCGGATTGACGGGGGACTCGAAGCTCGACACGTATAACGATCAATACGCGGCCTGGTGGACGCTCAAATGGTCCGACCTGATTCGCAACGACAGCAACACGGTCGGCGAGCAAGGGATGTGGGCGCTCCACAACTGGATTCGAGAATCGTTCCGCACGAACAAGCCGATCGATCGTTTTGTCCGCGAACTGGTGACCGCCAAAGGCTCGATCTATCGCAATGGACCCGCCAATTACTTCCGCATCAATTCCAATCCTCCGGATCTCGCCGAAGCGACTTCACAATTGTTTCTGGGGGTGCGGCTGCAGTGCGCGAAGTGCCATCACCATCCGTTCGAGAAATACGGCCAGGATGACTACTACGCGTTTGCGTCGTTCTTCGCGCGCGTCGGGACAAAAGGGAGCCAGGAATTCGGCTTGTTTGGAGGAGAACAAGTCGTGATTGTCCGTTCCGGCGGAGAGGTGAATCACCCCAAGACCGGAGCGGTGATGAAACCCACCCCGCTCGAAGGGAGCGAGGTCGATAACCCGCTTGACCGCAGAATTGCATTGGCCGAATGGTTGACTTCTCCGACGAATGCCTATTTCTCGCGATCGATCGCCAACCGCTATGTGTTCTACCTGCTGGGACGCGGGCTTGTGGAACCGGTCGATGACATGCGGGCCACCAATCCCGCCACGAATCCCGAACTGCTCAACGCTCTGGCAAAGGAGTTTGTCGACAGCGGATTCAACGCGAAGCGTCTGCTGCGGGCGATTCTCGTGTCACGGCTGTACCAGTTGGATTCGCAACCCACGAAATCGAACGCATCGGACCAGAAGTTCTATAGTCATTACAAGGTCAAGCGGATCGGGGCCGAGGCGCTCCTGGATGCAATCGACGCTGCAACCGGCACACAAACCAAATTTCAGAACATCCCACGCGGAACGCATGCCATCGAACTTCCGGATGCCGAATATCAGGACTACTTCCTGAAGACGTTCGGGAAGCCGCGACGCGTGAGCGTCTGCGAGTGCGAGCGATCTCCGGATGAAAGTCTCGCCCAAGCGCTGCACACGCTCAACGGCGATATTGTGATCGGCAAGATCGCGGAGGGAGAAGGCCGCGTGGCAAAGCTTCTGGCCGCCAAAAAATCTCACGAGGAAATGGTGGACGAATTGTACCTTGCGGCCTTGAGCCGGTATCCGACGGACGCCGAAAAAGAAGCGGGCCGCCAGTTCCTGAAGGAAAGCCCCAGCCCGAAGGAATGTTACGAAGACCTGCTTTGGGCGCTCATCAACTCGAAGCAGTTTCTGTTCGTGCATTGAGGAATCCCATGCTACGTTTTCGGTCGGCTACACTTGTCGTCGGGTTATGTACCTTGGGCACAATGCTTATTGGCACGGAACGGATTGTCCAGGCTCAAACCGCCTATCCGATGCTGATGGCGATCAAGCCGGTTGCCGCACAAGTCGGACAAGCGTCGGAACATCAGGTCTTTGCCCGCTACAGCCTCGACGGCGCCTATCAGGTACTGGTAAGTGGTTCCGGTGTGACGGGAGAAGTCATTCCTGAACCAAAAGACGAAAAGCCGGCCGACGGCAAGAAATCGGACGAGAAGAAAAAACCGAAGAAGGCACCGGAAGAACTGAAGGTGCGGTTCACAGTTTCAGCCGACGCCTTGCCGGGGGTGCGCGACGTGCGCATTGCCACGCCACGCGGAGTGAGCACCGTCGGACAACTCGTCATTGCCCGTGACCCGGTTATCAGCGAATCCGACAAGAACAACACGGCTGCGGAAGCCCAGCAGGTTGCATTCCCGGCGACACTCTGCGGAACGATCGAAGCTGTCGAGGATGTCGATACGTTTCGCTTCCACGCCGATGCCGGTAAGTCGTTGTATTTTCATGTCCGCGGCATGCGACTAAACGACCGCGTTCATGACTTGCAGGAGCATCTTGATCCGATCCTGACTTTGCGAAGCGGTTCGGGAATTACCCTGGCAACCGCCGACAACGATTTCGCTGCCGATCCCTTTCTCAGCTATCGGTTCGCCGAAAGCGGGGATTATCTGCTGGAGGTTCGCGACGTCCGTTACAAGGGGAATGCCTATTGGACATACGGCGTTGAAGTCGGCGACCGTCCGTTTGTGCAAACCGTGCATCCGCTGGGGATCGAGCGAGGCAAGGAGACGAAAATTCAACTTGTTGGTGCGCTCCTCCCACCGGATGCCTCGGCTGTCGCGAACCTGCCGAGTGACACACAGCCGGATCTGCTGACGATGCCATTATCCGGACCGGCCGGACCGACCAACCCGGTGTCACTCATCGTGACGGATCTGCCGACGGTTCTGGAAGCACCCGCGGAGAATAATTCGGTCGCGAGCGCGACGCCCATTACGATTCCGTGCGGCGTCAGCGGCAGGATGGAATCGGAAGCGGATATCGATTGCTACAAGTTCGAGGCGAAAAAGGGAGAACAGCTGTCGTTTGTGACGTTTGCGCGCCGTGCACAATCGAGCCTCGACTCTTCCATTCGTCTGCTTGATGAAAAAGGGAATCAACTCGCCGAGAACGATGACCTCGGTCTGTACAGTAACTCATTCGCCGACTCCTGGATCGAGAATTGGACCGCGCCGGCCGACGGTAAATACACGATTGAAGTGCGCGACCTGCTATTGCGCGGCGGTCCGGACTTTGTCTATTTTTTGCGGGTCGTGCGCGCGGCACCGTATTTCGAGCTTTACGTTGATACCGATAAAACTCAGATTTCCCCCGGGACGGGTGGGGTGATGTTCGTGAATCTGATTCGCAAAAACGGATTCGACGGAGATGTGCAGCTGAAGATCGACGGTCTTCCGCAAGGTGTGGCGGCCCATTGCGGGAGAATTCCCGCCGGTGCCTATCGGGACGGCGCCATCATTCTGGATGTTCCGGCTGATGCAAAGCAGTCGGTTGCGAACGTCACCATCAGCGGAACGGCGAACGTTAAGGGGGCGGACGGCATGCTGCACGAGTTGAGCGCCGTCGCCAAACCACGGCAAGAAACGTACCTGCCGGGGGGCGGTCGCGGGCATTGGCTCGTGGAAAGCCATGCCGTCTGCGTTACCGCACCAAACGATATTCGCGGCGTCAAGCTCAGCACATATGATGTGTCGCTCAAGCCGGGGGAATCGAAAAAGATTGACGTGACGATTGCGCGTGCGGAAGGTTTTACCCAGAACGTGACTCTCGACCCGATCTTCCAGCATCTCGGTAGCGTTTATGGAAATACTTTACCCACAGGCGTGACTGTCGATGCAACAAACAGTAAGACGCTGCTCACCGGAAGCGAGACGCAGGGTTACGTGACACTGGTCGCGGCCAAGGATGCCAAGCCGACGGATAAACAGCTTGTTTCGATGATGGCGAACATTTCGCTGAACTTCGTGATGAAGGCGACCTACAGCAGCGCACCGTTGAGCGTGAGCGTCGCCGCGCCGTAGCACAAAGCATCGTGGTCAGTCGTTCCCAATTCTGGGATCTGCGATTTTTGTTGTTGCGGCTAGGCAATCCTGCGCACAGATGTTAAAAAGGCAGGCGCGCTCGCACGTTTCTCGAAGGTAAGTTCATTCACCGAAAGATTGCATACCGCGGATATCATCCCCTGCCGCGGCATGACGGGGTTTCCCCGCATGGTTCGAGCATCGACCGTCAGCATCCTGGCGCTCGGTAGTCCGCACGGGGACGATCAGGTCGCCTGGCGGGTAGCTGATCGCCTGCGCCGCGACCCGGCCTATTCGGACGTCGTCTTTTCGCTGGACTCCCCGTATCAGTTGCTCGCGCATTTCGCTCCCGACAAGGCGACGATCCTCATTGATGCCTGTCAAACGGGAAAGCGTCCCGGGACGATTGTCTCTGTTAGCGAGAACCGTCTCGATTCCTTGCGTTCCAGCGGAGTGTCCTCACATGGCGGTTCCGTGGGAGAAATGATTCGCCTGGCCGAGGTGCTCGGCCGCAAACCCTCGAAGCTGAAAATTCTGGCCATGGAACTGGGGGCCTGCGTTCCCGCGGGGGAAATGTCTGCTGCGGTGTTTTCGAGTATTGAGCAGATGGAGCAAGAAGTACGGCGGGAGATCATGCGATTTATGCCCGACCAGATTTTGAAAATTGGATGAATGTGCTGCGGAAAAATTATTTCACGCTTACAGTGACGTTTTCTGGGAGATCACGAATTTTCGCTGGTTGATCACTGCCATGCATGAATTCTCCGTGGTTCGCACCTTGCTGACGCAAATCGACGACATCGCCCGGCGGAACTCCGGTCGGGTGAGCGAGGTTCGTGTCTGCGTTGGAGAATTCTCTGGAGTTGATGCCGATCTGCTCCAGTTGGCTTTCGCGCAACTGGCGCCCGAAAGCTGCGCCGAGCGCGCGCAGTTGAAGATTGAACGAACGGAGTTGCAGGCTCGCTGTGAGGCGTGTCGTGCGGATTTCGCGGTGAAGGGATATCGTTTTGTTTGCCCGAATTGCGCGGGGAACCGTGTGCATATTGTGTGCGGCGAAGAACTCACATTGGAAAGTGTCCTGCTGGAGACGGAACAATGACTCAACAGGAAGTTGCGGCAGCCCTGCGCGGCATCACCTTTCTGCAGGCGGTTTCGGACGATTTAATCAAAAAGCTTGCGGAGCATTCCAGAATCGTTGCTGTTTCGGAAGGGGATGTGATCTTCCGCCAAGGGGAGCCGGCCCGGGCTATTTACCTTGTCATTCAGGGGAAAGTCTCGCTGGAAACCTGCGCCGCGGCAGTCGGTTGTAAGCGCATCTTGACGGCCGGCGCAAGTGACCTGCTTGGCTGGTCACCGATACTCGAACAAGATCGCTTTACCGCCACGGCGCGGTCTCTTGAGCCGACTCACCTCGTGGAAATCGACGGCGAACGGATCGCGCGAATGTGCGAGCAATACCCGCAATTGGGTTACGAATTCATGAAACGAGTCGCCCTCGCCCTCGCAAAGCGACTGAACGCGACACGTCTGCAGATGATCGACGTGTATGGCTCACAAATGCCGGAGATGACCGACCAGCCCACGACCGCTTAGGGTTTTCAAAATCCGAGGAGAGTCAAGCAGTTCCTCTGAGATCACGCCTCTGGAGACCCTGACTTGGCGTTCTTGCATCAGTCACGATTTCGCACCACAGAACGGACGACGCATGGCAAAGGACAGCATCACCGTCGGAGCATCCGCGATTCTGACAAGAACCGGGTTGCAACAACTTTTGGATGCCCTTCGACAAATGGGGTATCGAGTCATCGGCCCTCGCCGCGATCAGGAAGCAGTAATCTTCGACGATCTCGATCGTGTCGAGCAGTTACCGATCGGCTTGATCGATGAGCAAGACGGCGGCCACTACCGATTACGCGAAGACTCGTCGGCAGGTTGCTTCGATTTCGTTGTCGGGCCGCATTCGCTCAAGAACTTCCTCTTCCCTCCGCGAGAGACGATTCAAGAGTTGGTGCAGCTCCAGACGGGGTGGCAGTCGAAGACGCCCGATTTTTCCGGGCCGCCGATGGCAGTGATCGGCGTTCGCGGTTGTGATCTGCACGCCTTGAAGGTACAAGACCGTGTTTTTCTCGAAGGTCCGTACGTTGATCCCGGCTACAAGGCGCGGCGGGAACAGCTCTTTCTGGTAGCCGTCAATTGCCGACGGGCGGCAGCCACCTGCTTCTGTCATTCGATGGAAACCGGCCCGGCGGTGGATGCAGGGTTTGATTTGACGCTGACGGAGATCGATGATTGCTTCGTGGTGGAAGTCGGCTCCAAACGGGGGGAGAACCTGATGAAGCGGGTGGAATGTTCCCCCGCGGACAAACGAACCGTTGATCGCGCTCACAAGCAGTCGGTCGATCTCGAACGGCGGATGCACGCGCGTTCGTCGGCGTCCGCAACATCCGTCAGTCCACGCGGACGTTCGCTCGACACGACTGGTATTCGAGATCTCCTTTTAGGAAATCTCGAACATCCTCGCTGGTCGGAGGTGGCGGAACGCTGCCTGGCTTGTGCCAACTGCACGATGGTCTGTCCCACCTGTTTCTGCAGCAGCGTGGAAGAGGTGTCGGATCTGCACGGCGAGCACGTCCAGCGGGAACGGTCCTGGGCGTCCTGCTTCACGAGTGAGCATTCGCATCTCAGTTCGGGAGTTGTCCGCAAAACGATCCGTTCCCAATATCGGCAGTGGCTGACGCACAAGCTCGCCAGCTGGATCGATCAATTCGGATCGTCCGGCTGTGTCGGCTGCGGACGGTGCATCACTTGGTGTCCCGTCGGAATCGATCTCACGGAAGAAGTCGCGGCGATACGCGGGGAGGAAGACTAATGGCAATTGCAAGTCCCGCATCGACCGTCAACGCGCATGCCCCCTTCGTACCGCACGCGGCCCGCATTCGTTCTATCCGGCAAGAGTCGCCAGGCATAGCAACCTACGAACTGGAATTCGAGGAAGCCGATATCCGGAAGCGATACCGGTTTTGTCCGGGGCAATTCAATATGCTCTACTTGCCGGGGATCGGCGAAGCGGCGATCTCCATCAGTTCTGATCCGAACAAGCCCGAAGTGTTGCTTCACACGGTTCGCGCGGTCGGAAACGTCACGCACGCCTTGGCTCGGAAGCAACTGGGGGATCAAGTGCTGGTCCGGGGCCCGTTCGGGTCGTCATGGCCGGTGAATGAAAGTGCGGGATGCGACATCATCATTGCGGCCGGTGGCGTCGGGCTCCCGCCATTGCGACCAGCAATTCATGACATCATCAAACGGCGAAAAGATTTCGGGCGCGTCGTGCTGCTGTACGGCTGCCGCCGCCCGCAGGATCTACTGTTTACCGGCGAATACGATGGCTGGAGGAAGGCCGAAATTGAGGTCGAGGTCACCGTCGACATTGGCGACGATGCCTGGCGCGGGCACATCGGCGTTGTGCCGGCGCTCCTGGAGCCGCTGACGATTGATGGACCACGCACGCGTGTCTTCACGTGCGGCCCAGAGGTCATGATGCGGTTCGTGATTTACGAATTGCTCCAGCGCGGCGTCTCGCCACGGCACCTCTTTCTGTCGCTGGAACGGAACATGAATTGTGCGGTCGGCTTTTGCGGCCACTGCCAATTGGGGCCGACCTTCATCTGCAAAGACGGCCCCGTCTTTACCTATGAACGGATGGAACCGTTTCTCGAGATCGAGGATTTCTAAATGGCAGGCAAACCCCGGCTGGCCGTGTTCAAGTTTGCGTCGTGCGACGGTTGCCAGTTATCGCTTCTGGACGCCGAGCGCGAATTGCTCTCCATCGCCGAAGCCGTCGACATTGCCTATTTTCTCGAAGCCCGCACACAAGCGCTGGAAGGACCGTACGACGTTTCCCTGGTCGAAGGCTCGATCACGACGGAGCATGACAGAGAACGTATTCGACAGATTCGCTCACAGACGAAACTTCTGGTCACAATCGGAGCCTGTGCCACTGCGGGGGGAATCCAGGCGCTGCGCAACTGGGCGAACGTCGACGATTTCATTCGGAATGTGTACGCGACACCGGAATATATCAGCACGCTAAAGACCAGCACCGCGATCGCCGAGCATGTGAAGGTCGATTTCGAGCTGCGCGGCTGTCCCATCAACACGCAACAAGCAGTCGAGCTGGTCACGTCGCTCCTGGTGGGGCGCACCCCCCGCGTACCCCATTACAGCGTCTGTGTCGAATGCAAACGGCGAGGAACAGTGTGCGTTGCCGTGGCACAGGGAATCGCCTGTCTGGGGCCGGTCACGCAAGCTGGTTGCGGAGCACTTTGTCCGGCACACAACCGCGAATGCTACGGTTGCTACGGGCCGAAAGAAGCAACGAACCTCGTCAGCTTGACTGCAGCTTATCACGAAAATGGAACAGAACGGGAACACCTCGTGCGACTGCTCAGAAACTTCAACGGCTACGCACCGGAGTTTCGGGAAGCCAGCGAACGGCTGCAGCAGACGGGAACGCAATAAACTCACACGCCAGGTATCCAACGCGACACGGATGATTTGGTTTCTGCAAGAAAAAGTACCGATAACATGAGCGAGAAACGGCAATTTGAAGTCAAGGCCCTCACTCGAGTGGAAGGCGAGGGGCGGCTGTACGTACGGCTTGACGGGGAAAAGATCGAGCACGTGGAGCTGAACATCTACGAGCCCCCCCGTTTCTTTGAAAGTTTTCTGCGTGGTCGAGAGATCCGCGAAGTGCCGGACATCACCGCCCGCATTTGCGGCATCTGTCCCATCGCGTACATGATGAGTTCCTGCCATGCGCTCGAAAAAGCGCTGGGAATTGAGATGACGCCGGAAATCCGCACCCTGCGCCGGCTGCTGTATTGCGGCGAGTGGATCGAAAGTCACGCGCTGCACATGCACTTGCTGCATCTTCCCGATTTCCTGGGCTATGAAAGCGGCATCAGCATGGCGGCCGACCATCGCGAGGCGGTCGAGCGGGGATTGCGGCTGCAAAAGATCGGGAACGAATTGCTGGCCATTCTTGGGGGACGGCCGGTGCATCCGGTGAACGTCACCGTCGGCGGGTTTTACCGCGCGCCGCGCAAGCAAGCGCTCCAGGCGTTGCTTCCCGACCTCGAATGGGGCCTGCAGAACTCGCTTGACACCCTGAAGTTCGTCGCCCAGCTCGACTTTCCCAAGTTTGAGCAGCCTTACGAGTTCGTTTCGCTGCGTCATCCCGACGAATACCCAATGAACGAAGGGCACGTCGTTTCGTCGAGCGGTCTCGAGATTGTCGTCGAGGACTATGAGCGGCACTTCGATGAACGCCATATGCCGCAGAGCACGGCACTGCACAGCGTGCGGCTGCCGGACGAAACCTCTTATTTGGTTGGTCCTTTAGCGCGGGTGAATCTCTGCTTGAATCAGCTTCCTCCAATCGCCCGCCGTGCCGCGGAGAACTGCGGCGTCGACTGGCCGTCCTCGAACAACTTTCAAAGCATCGTCGCGCGGGGTGTCGAAATGGTCGCGGCCTATGAAGAGGCCGTGCGGATCGTGAAGAATTATCACTCCGAACCTGCCATGAGCCGCGTCCCCTTTACTCCCCACGCAGGCTCAGGCTGCCATGCCACGGAGGCACCTCGCGGGTTGATTTACCACCGTTATCGGATCGGTGACGACGGACTGATCGCCGAAGCGAAGATCGTCCCGCCGACGTCGCAGAACCAGGGGCAAATCGAATCCGACCTCCGGGCCTATTTGCCGGGGATACTATCGCTAGATGATGCGACCGCCACCCATCGCTGCGAACATCTGATCCGCAACTACGACCCCTGCATCAGTTGCGCGACGCATTTTCTCAAGCTTCAACTCGATCGATAGGATGACTCGCATGTCAACGCAGTCCATTTCCATTCAGCGGGATCTGCGACAGGAACGTCGGGAAGCGGCGGAACGATTCCGCGGGGAAATGCTCCGCACCGGGACATTCGTGGTACGACTGCTCTCATCACCCGGTTCCGGTAAGACGACCCTCCTGCAGAAGACCGCGCAGCAGTTGGGCGAGCGGTATCGTGTCGGCATTCTCGTCGGGGACGTCGAGACGGAGCGTGATGCCGAACGACTCGCGCCGTTCGCTCCGTCGCTGCAGATCACGACCGGCGGGGCCTGTCATCTTGAGTTGCCGTTGGTCGAATGGGCGCTCGCACAACTCGCGACGCAACCGTTCGATTTTTTGTTCATCGAAGACATCGGCAATCTGATCTGCCCTGCATCACACGATCTGGGAGAACATCTCCGTGTGCTCGTGCTCAGCACAACCGAAGGGGACGACAAACCTGGAAAATACCCGAAGGCGTTTCGCACCAGCCAGGTGGTGGTGATCAGCAAAACCGATCTGCTGCCCTACGTGCCGTTTTCGATTGAAAGAGCGCGGGCCGATGCCCAACGGATTCAACCCGACTTGCAGTTCTTTGAAGTCAGTGCCTTGCGCGACGAGGGGGTAATGTCCTGGTGTGAGTTTTTGCTTTCGCAGCGCGATCGCATGAAAATGGCTCCGGTGCAAACATCTCCGGTGTAAGGCGAATGGTCTCATGCCCGTTCAAGTCGAAAAGCGAAAAAGGATCGCAGTTCGTCTGACGTTGCGCGGCCAGGTTCAGGGGCGCGGAGTCCGTCCCGCCATCGCACGGCACGCGGCCGAATGCGCGGTGACGGGAATCGTCAGGAACACCCGAGCCGGTTTAGAAGTTGTTGCCGAAGGAATCGAGCCCGCTCTGAAAGACTTTTGCAGCCGACTCGCGACCGCTTTGCCCCCCGGCTGCGAACTCGACACCGTTGACAAGGAATCAATCCCTGCAACAGGGCACACCGTTTTCGAGATTCTGCGGGACCAATCGGATGGTCCGCTGGACACACCTGTTCCGCGCGATATTTCTGTCTGCGGCCAATGCCTGGCCGATATCGTTGATCCCGATGATCGACGATACCGTTACCCGTTAACCAGCTGCGCCGCCTGCGGGCCGCGCTACACAATCATTCGTCGCATGCCGTATGAACGAGCCGACACTTCAATGGGGCTCTTTTCATTGTGCGCCGACTGTAAGGCGGAATATCTCGACCCGCGGGACCGAAGATTTCACGCACAAACGACCGCCTGCTCTTTTTGCGGACCCAGAGTCTGGGTCGCTGACTCCGACGGAGGTGTTGTTGGAAGTCGCGACGACGCGATCGAGACCTGCGTGGCTACGTTGCGTGCAGGGAAGATCGTCGCTCTGAAGGGGATCGGCGGCTATCAGTTGCTCTGTGATGCCACGTGCGACGATATTGTTCGTCGGCTGCGCGTGCGAAAGCGCCGCCCACTGAAGCCATTGGCTGTGCTTGTGCAATCGCTTCAGCACGCGCACCAATTAGCGTTCATCTCTCCGAGCGAAGCAACAATTCTCACCAGTTCTGCGAATCCAATCGTATTGCTTCGTGCACGGGATGGGTCACGGCTCTCGCGGGAAATCCATCCCGGACTCAATGAGATCGGGTTGATGCTTCCCACGACCCCGCTGCACGCCCTCATCGCCAGCGCATTCGGCTCGCCGTTGGTCTGCACCAGTGCCAACAAAGAAGGAGAGCCGCTGGAGTATGAAGTTCAGGTATCCCAGCAAGTTCTTGCGGGAATTGCCGACCTGTGGCTGCACCATGACCGCCCGATCGAGCGTCCGATTGATGATAGCGTCGTGCGCGTGATGGCCGATCGCACGGCAACACTGCGTCTGGCCCGTGGTATGGCACCGTTTCCACTGGAGTTGCCCGAATACGAACCGCTGTTGGCACTGGGGGGACACCAGAAGGTTGCCGTGGCCTGGAGCAACGGACGCCAGACGGTGCTCGGGCCTCACATCGGTGACATGGAGACCCTGCCTGCACGTGAACGTTACGTTGAGGCGATCGAAAACTGGGAGCGATTGTACGGGTTCGCGCCGTCGCGAGTCGTGCACGACCTGCATCCTGACTACTTCACAACGCACAGGGCTGCCGAAACGAATCTTCCAACACTGGCGGTGCAGCATCATGTTGCACACGTCACCGCCGCGATGCTCGAACATCGCTTGCTTGATCGGAAAGTCCTGGGAATTGCGTGGGATGGTACCGGGTTTGGAACCGGCGGGACAGTCTGGGGGGGAGAGTTTCTGCTGGTCAATCGTGCATGCGAATTTGAACGCGTGGCGCATTTGCGTCCGTTCTCCCTCGTGGGAGGTGAGGCCGCGATCCGCGAACCGGGACGGGTGTCTGTCGCGCTGCTCAGGGAAGCTGTCGGCGAGGACGAGCTTTTACGCGGACGCATTCTGGGAATGGATGTTTCCCGCACCACACGAATTTTGGCGATGTTGCAAAAACCGCGACTTTCAGTGCAATGCACCAGCGCGGGCCGGTTGTTCGACGCAGCCGCGGCGATCATTTTCCCAATGGAATCGATCAGCTTTGACGGCCAGCCCGCGATGATGTTGGAAGCGATTGCCGACCGTTCCTCCGATGGGAGATACTCGCTTCCGCTGATAACAAGTCGCCCGATGCAGCTGGATTGGCGGCCGATGTTCGCCGAGCTATGGAACGACAATCGATGTGGAATATCGCCGGGTGTGATTTCGATGCGGTTTCATCGCGCACTGGCTTCCGGCATTGTCGACGTTATTCGCCGGTACGCTGAAATGCCGGCTGTGCTGGCCGGCGGTGTCTTTCAGAATCGACTGTTGACGGAACTGGTCGTCGAGCTGTTGAATGACTGTGGAAACCTCGGACTTCCAGGTGCGATACCGGTCAACGACGGCGGGCTGGCGGCGGGGCAGTTGGCGATAGCAGTGCAATCCGGCCCTGCAGGATGTCGAGGGCGAGCGAAACAATGCAACGGGAAATAGTTTGATGTGTCTGGCCGTCCCTGGAAAAGTTATTCAGTGGCTCGAACGGGAGCATCCATTCGATGCGGCGCTCGTGGAGTTCGCGGGCGTGCGGCGAAAAGTCAGTATGGCCTGCGTGCCGGAGGCAGACGAAGGCGATCACGTCCTGGTCCACGCGGGAATCGCCATCAGTCGAATCGATGCGGAAGAGGCCGAACGGCTGCTCGCCGCTCTGGATGAAATTGATGAAATCGAGGCGTCGCTGGAAAACTGAGCAACCACCATGAAGCATGTCGACGAATATCGGGACGGGCAGCGCTGCCGGAAGCTCGCCGACGAGATCAACCGATCGGTGACCCGCGAGCATACGCTCATGGAAGTTTGTGGAGGGCAAACGCACGGGTTGCTCCGTCATGGAATTGATCGCTTGCTGGCCGGCAAAGTGCGCTTGCTGCACGGGCCTGGGTGTCCGGTGTGTGTGACATCCGCCGGCGACATCGACTATGCGATACAACTGTCGCGAACTCCCGGGGTGATCGTCGCGAGCTTCGGAGATATGCTCCGTGTGCCAGGAACGAGTGAGAGTCTGCTCACAGCCCGTGCGGGCGGCGGAAATGTGCGCATCGTCTATTCTCCTCTCGATGCCGTGACGCTGGCGCGGAACAATCCCGATTGGCACGTTGTGTTCTTCGCCGTCGGGTTCGAGACGACGGCCCCAGCGACAGCATTGGCAGTCCAACAGGCGCAGGCGCTCGGTTTAACCAACTTCTCACTGTTAGTCGCGCATGTGCGTGTCCTTCCCGCCATGCGGGCGATCATGGAAAGCGAACAAACTGCCGTCGAAGCGTTTCTTGCCGCGGGACACGTCTGCACGGTCGAGGGGTATGAGGACTACACGGCGTTCTCGCAGAAGTATCGATGTCCGGTGGTCGTGACCGGTTTCGAACCGGTTGATTTGCTTACAGGGATTCTGAACTGCGTCCGGCAGCTGGAAGCGGGAGTCGCCGAGGTTCACAACTGTTATGCCCGGAGCGTTCGTCTCGACGGCAATCTCCACGCGCGCGGCATGGTGAGTGACGTTTATGAGATCTGTGAACGCGATTGGCGCGGAATGGGACGAATTCCCGATGGTGGGTTGAGGCTGCGAGCCGCATGGCGGCGGTTTGATGCATCGGAACGATTTACCAGGTCGAATGCAGAATCTCGACCAGCCTGTTCCTGCCGCAGCGGTGAGGTGCTCACGGGGAGGATCAAGCCAACGGAATGCGAATTCTTCGGCAGGGAATGCACTCCCGACTCGCCGATGGGTGCTCCCATGGTTTCGTCGGAAGGCGCTTGCGCCGCATATTATCGATACTCCAGAGGCGAGTCGTTCCCGGTTGAAACAGCTTCGGCGAGCCAGCGATGAGCAAGTCTCTCGGACCAGTCTGTCCATTGCCTGACCGCGGACCGCACGATGTCATCTCCCTGGCCCATGGCGAAGGGGGGCGGCTCATGCGCGAGCTGATTGCTCGGCGCGTGCTTCCCCGTTTCGAGAATTCACATCTGGTGAACCTCGGAGACGGTGCCGTACTTCCCCCCATCAAGGGTTCTCTTGTATTTACAACCGACAGTTTCGTCGTTTCGCCGCTGGAGTTTCCCGGAGGAGATATCGGGACTCTGGCGGTCTACGGAACGGTCAACGATCTGGCTGTGTCGGGTGCGCTGCCGCGTTGGATCAGTCTCTCGTTGATCCTGGAAGAAGGACTGCCGATCGCGCAGCTGGAACGTATTCTCGAGAGTGCCTCGCAAGCAGCGCGGCGTGCTCGGGTGCAAGTGGTCAC
This sequence comes from uncultured Planctomycetaceae bacterium, assembly GCA_964626885.1. GTDB lineage: Bacteria > Planctomycetota > Planctomycetia > Planctomycetales > Planctomycetaceae > CAZVJA01. The sequence goes on from CAZVJA010000018.1 coordinate 44,653, forward strand.
GGGAGATACGAAAGTCGTGCCGCGCGGTGCCGCCGACGGCATGTTCATCAACACGGCGGGAATCGGCGAGATGCTATTCCCCATGCCGGGCCCCAAGGCGCTCGATCCAGGAGATGAGCTGATCGTCAGCGGGCCAATCGGCCGGCACGGAGTCGCGGTGCTGCTGGAAAGGGAACAGCTCGCGTTCGAGTCCGCCGTCCAGAGCGATTGTGCACCGCTGACGGAAATGGTTGACTCGCTGCACCGCGCCGAGATCCCCGTGAAAACGATTCGCGACGCCACGCGCGGAGGGGTGGCCGCTGTTTTGCATGAATGGTCCGACGCTTCGAAATTGACTTTGCGAATCGACGCGGACTCGATCCCGGTGACCAGTGACGTTCGCGGAGTGTGTGAGCTGCTGGGGTTGGACCCGCTGCACGTTGCCTGCGAAGGAACACTCGTGGCAGCGCTGCCTGCCGGTTGGGGGGAGCGAGCCGTGGAAGCCCTGCGACGGATGCCGGAATGTGAACATGCCATGCGGATTGGTTCTGTCACCTCACGAGGGGCTGCGCCGGTGACGATTTCGACGAGCCTCGGGCAGGAGATTCCACTCGATGAACCGGCCGGAGCTCCTCTTCCTCGCATTTGCTAGAAGTGGTTTCAAAACCTTGTATTTGGGAGGGCGACGCTCCGTCGGAGC
>CAZVJA010000019.1:0-42109 GCA_964626885.1 uncultured Planctomycetaceae bacterium
CACGAGAACCGCATCTCGGACGAATCCCCCGCGCCACTTGCGGTCCATGATCGGCAGGCCGGCTCGAATCGCATCTGCGACAGCGGGAGGCAAGACACGCGACAAATTCAGTGGGAAAACTCCGCGGCGATAGGAAGTGGGGAGGCGGTCCTTGCGGTCCGGAGTTCGATCCGCCAGAAAATCGGAAGCAGATTGTATCGGGCAGAGGTAGTCCCCCCCGGCAAGCTGGAATGCGGCCGCCTCATATTGCCGTTGAAGTTCGACTCCGGATAACGGATGCGACGGACCGCCAAATTCCTCGGGTTCGAGAGTCACAACCAGCCCGCTGTTCGCATACGGTGTGTCATGTCGCGAATTGCTCATGCCATTGGTGCAGAACATCTCCGGATCGGAAACACTCGGAATGACAATTCCTCCGGCACACATGCAAAATGTATAGAGATCCCGTTGTCCTCGCGCGACCAGCGAGTAATCCGCGGCCCCCAGCACATCGAGATATTCCTTCCGTCCGTACTTCTTTCGATTGACCTGATCCTGCGGATGTTCAATCCGCAGTCCAAGCTGAAAAGCTTTCGCGGTCATGGCCACTCCCAGGCGGTGCAGCATTTCGTAGGTGTCTCGCGCACTGTGCCCGATAGCGAGAATCACCCGCGACGCCGGGATGTAACCACTCGAAGTCTGCACGCCGCATACCCGCCCCTCGCGGATATCGAGTGACTCCGCGCAGCAGCCGAATCGATATTCTCCTCCCAGCGCCTCGATTCTGCGTCGAAAGTTCCGGCAGATCATGGGCAGCTTGTTGCTGCCCAGGTGAGGGCGATGCTCATAAACGAGTGACGATCTCCCGCCGCATTCCACGAAACGCTCCAAAACCCAATCCACATCCGGGCCGCTGACGCGACAGGTCAATTTGCCGTCGCTGAAGCACCCTGCCCCTCCCTCCCCGAAGAGATAATTGTTCTCCCTGTCGAAGGAGCCTCCTTGGTCGAAGGTGCGGATCGCCGCGACGCGTTCGCGTACAGGCTGTCCGCGTTCGAGGATCAACGGGCGAAAGCCCTTCCAGGCGAGGTAATACGCTGCAAGCAACCCCGCCGGTCCGGAACCGATAATCACCGGTTGCTCGGCGAGGGGAGCTGGGCCCGGGGGTGGGTCGTAAAAGCTTTCGGGCGCGAAAGCAAAAATGTCACGCTCGTTGTGAATTCGCTTCAGGGCGGCTTGCTCATCCGGGAGCTGCACGATCGCGGAATAGACGAACTGCAGTTCCGTCGACGTGCGCGCATCGAGGCTCTTACGGAGGATTCGCCATCCTTGCAAATCCCCGGGCTTGAGGCGCAATCGCCGCGCGAGAGCCTTTTCGAGAGACGATTCAGGCTCTTCAACCGGTAATCGGAGGTTGGCAACTTTCAGGGGCATTTCACCCCGTATTATCCCCACCAGAACGGCCAATGACAATTCCGGGCATGGCACGTTTAGAGACTGTAGAAGGCTTCGGCGCGACGAGAAGCCTCAGTTGAGCTCGAGAAAATCCAAGAGGCACAGCTCTACTGGCGGCACGTTCACTGTTGTTCTCCGCGACGGTTCGACTTTTTCTTGCGGGGGCTCGGTCGAAAATACTTCATCGACTCCAGAACGACGGTCTTTCGAGGAGCGATTCTGACGAGCAGGGAAATGAGATAGTTTCTCCAACCAGGAACAGTAAATTGTCGTCGCTTTTCCAGACCTTTCAGGGCAAATTTGACCACCTGCTCGACGGACTGCGAACGATGTTTTCGCAGCCAGCCCCCGACCCCCGCGGCTTCAAAGAACTCCGTGCGTGTGGTACCAGGGCAGAACGCAGTGACAGTGACTCCACGATGGCGGGTTTCCGCCCATAGCGCCTCGCTGAAGTGGAGCACATAGGCTTTTCCGGCCGCGTAAGCTCCCATGTAAGCCACTGGTTGAAATCCTGCCACGGAGGCGACGTTGATGATGGCGCCATGCCTTCGTTCGAGCATTTCGGGTAGAAACAGGTACGTCAATTCCGTGAGCGCATTGATATTTACCTGGAGCATCTTAAGAACTCGGGTAACGTCGGTGTTCTCTACCTCGGCAACCAACCCAATTCCGGCGTTATTCACGAGCAATTCGACAGGCAGCTCTCGCTGACGAATTTCGGCGGCGAGTTTCTGGGGAAACTCCGGGTCCGAGAGATCCCCAGCTATAATTTCACAACGCGAGCCGTGCCGCTGGTGGAGTTCCGAGGCCAAATCGCTTAACGCCTGTTCGCGGCGCGCGGTTAAAATAAGATGCATTCCACGTGCGGCAAGTTTGCGGGCAAACTCCGCACCGATTCCGGATGAAGCACCGGTAATCAGCGCCCAGCGTTCCGCATAAGAATCCAACATGAAAACTACCTCCCGCAAGTCACAGTCGCGATGAAATCGTAACAGATACCCGAAATGAGAGGAACGGGCGTCATGAAAGAGCGTTGTCGGACAAGACCCTATTGATTCTCAGTGTGGGAAAACCTATTCCGAAAGGGCCTTTGGAAACGACGGAAAAGATCAATCGACAGGGAGTAGTCTGGTTCTCATTCCTGCCGTGTTGTCTTGTTCGTTCGACCGGAGAATTAATTGGTATGTCCGAATACGTCATCAGCCGTGAGCAGTCGCGTGAAATCGATCGGATTGCTGTCGAGGTTTATGGGCTTCCGTCGATCGTATTGATGGAAAATGCAGGGCGCGGAGTCGCCGAATACTTGCTCCAACTTGGCATCCATGGTCCGGTCGTCATTTGCGTGGGGAAGGGAAACAACGGAGGAGATGGGTTGGTGATCGCCCGACATTTGGAGAATTCCGGCATCACCGTCCGAGTACTTCTGTGTTGTTCACCTGAGGAACTGAAGGGAGATGCGGCTGTCAATTACCAGGTGTTGAATACTGCGGGAACGCCCTTGGAAGTTCTAGGAGAGCACTCAGATGATGCTGCATGGGATCGGTGCCTGGCCGATGCCGATTGGATTGTCGATGCGCTATTGGGGACCGGAGCCAAGGGGGAGGTGCGCGAGCCGATGCGGACGATCATTGAGCGAATAAATTGTGCGAAAGGGAATAGGTTGTCGGTGGACGTTCCTTCCGGTCTCGATTGCGATTCCGGTGTTCCGATGGGAAGTTGCATACATGCGGAACACACCGCCACGTTTATCGCTCGTAAGCAGGGGTTTGATGCTCCAGGCGCTCATCGTTGGACGGGAGATATTCGCGTCATCGATATCGGCGTTCCTCGGCGCCTGTTGTCCGATCTGTTCTTTCACAGCGGAAAGTAAAGCCGAAATCCACGCGAGTGATGTTGACAAAGTGTAAGCATGAAACCCGCTGCAGAAAGATCAACTCGCGAAGTCGACGAGCGGTGTTCAAAAGCCAAAGTATGCTCGGGCGTGCAGGATCGAGGCGTCGGGGGCATTTCCCTGCCGGCAATGCTCCCTGATCTTCCCGCGGCAATTCGATCGTACGTTGCGCAAATCCCGCGCGGGATGGTTTCAACTTATGGCGATCTGGCGCATGCGCTGGGGAGCCGTTCGGCAGCCCGTTGGATCGGCGAATACTTGGTCGATCACCCGCATGATGCAAATTGTCACTGTCATCGCGTCGTACGAGCCAACGGAGAACTGGGATTATTCATCTCGAGAAGCACTGCGGAAAAACGAGCAGCTTTGGAGCGGGAGTCCGTAATTGTCAGGCAAGGGAAGGTCGACCTCAAAGCCGTTTGCTTCTCGGGATTCATCAGCGATCAGCCTCTTGCCAAGCTGATAGAGTGGCAGTGCCAAATGGCGCCTCGCGCGACTTTGCAAGTGTTTCGAGGTACGCCAAAGACATATGGAGGAGTCGATGTCTCTTACCGGCAGTCAGGAGATGCCGTGGCGGCGTTTTGTCTTTTCGATGTCTGCACAGGCAAGTGTATCTGGACCAAGTTGCACAGTCAGACTGTAAGTTTCCCTTACATTCCCGGATTCCTGGCGTTTCGCGAACTGCCCGTGCTGATAGAAGTCTTGCGAATGGTCCGCGAGCAGAACCGTGAGCCGGACGTCTTATTTGTGGACGGAAGTGGAATCCTTCATCCGCGCAGAGCGGGAATTGCCACTTGCCTGGGAGTGTTGACCGGGTTGCGGACGATCGGGGTCAGCAAGCGGCTGTTATGCGGAACTCTCATTGAGAATTACGATAATTCGATAGATGATCACCCGATTATGCACCGAGAGATCGTTGCAGGCATGGCCTTGCGAGCGACAGGGCGTTCTCGACAAGTTCATGTGTCGCCGGGTCATCGCATCGATGTTGTGGATGCAGCGCGAATGGTACGGTCGGCGTTTGCAGGGCATCGATTGCCAGAACCGTTGTTTCTGGCTGATAAGCTAAGTCGGGCGGAAGCTCGGCGAGAATACAACAGATAGCCGCTCGCCTCGACAAATGTTCCGCAAGGCATCGCAGGCTAAAGAACAGGCCGCCCTGCAAAGCGAATTTTGGGCCAACTTCGGACACGACTTGTTCCATCGACTTCACCTTTGGGCCGCCGGCCAATTAGCCCTCTTGTCGCAGCCAGTCGGCTTGGCTATCCTCGATAGTGGACGCCAATTGCCGTGTAGGTGCCGATCCTGTCGGGGTGTTTTTAATGGACGACAAGTTCTGGTACCTGAAAAACTGCAGCTTGTTTGAGCGGCTGACACCTCAGCAGATCCAGCAGCTCGAGTCCAAATCCAAAGCGCGGCAATTCAAAAAAGGGGAACTGGTCTACGTTCCTTCTGATCAAGGGGAATCCGTTCTCCTACTCGCCGCCGGTCGGATCAAAATCTACCACGTGACTGGTGATGGCAAGCAGGCGCTCTTGGCGCTCATTGAACCTGGCGAGCTGTTCGGGGAATTGGCAGTATTCGAAGGGGGAATACGTGAGGAATACGCCGAAGCGATGGAGAAGTCGACGGTAGTGCTGATTCCCGGAGAGACGATCCAACGCTTGATGGAGGCGCATACGGAAGTGTCGCTCGGCGTGACGAAATTAATGGGGCTGAGACGCAAGCGGGTCGAGCAGCGCCTCAAGGCACTGTTGTTTCGGTCTAATCGAGAGCGAGTCGTGCACCTGCTGGTCGAGCTGGCGGAGAAATACGGTCGGCAGACTCCCCAAGGGGTCGTTCTCGAAATCAAGCTTTCGCATCAAGATCTGGCGAACATCATTGGGAGTACCCGGGAGACGGTAACGGTTGTTTTGGGGGACTTACAAACCGAAGGGGGCCTCGCGGTTCACCGGCGACAGATCCTCTTAAAACGCTTGGATCAGCTTGCGGCCAGTGTTGAGATGCCAGTTCCAAAGGTAAAGCAAGATAAAGGGTTGGAGAAGAAACCCGCTCCTTTGCCCCAATTTGACCTATAGGGGAATTCCCTCATCTGCTCCGAAAGTATGATTTTTCACAGAAACAATAAGCCCTCTTGACGACAATTCAGCTATCGGGAGATACTTCGATCGCAGGGAGGTTTCGTCCTCCACCCTAGGGTGAAGTCCAATGAAAACCGATTCAATTCCATCTGGTTGCTGGAACGCGTGTGAAGGCGAGGTCGGGTATTTGGTGCGCCACTTACGACACCGCCGTCGAAGTGCCGCCATGCAGCGCGGAATTGCCGTGGCGCTTGTACTTTTCCTTGGACTCTACACAAGTTATTTCCATGTGGTGGTTATGGCGGATATTGATCTCCATTCCGGGGATCTGACCTGCGACCAGGTCATGCATGGGTTCCATTTATTTCTCACCAACGCACTCAGCCGAGAAACGGAAATAAAGTTTCAGAGGCACTTGGATCACTGCAGCGCATGTCGACAGCGGCGCGACGAATACCTGAGAGATAATCAATATCGAGCCCCAACCGACAAGATTGATCACAACACAAAATCGGGTCGGCATGTTGAGCGCGCTGGAGTCACCAGCGAATCATTCGGTTCGATTCCGGAACTGAAAAATAAGTAAAGAGCCGGAATCGCTCTGATTGTCTCGGGGTTGAACCCTGTCGCATTAGTGGGCTTGGATGCCGACAATTTGCCTTGCGGAATGGACTCAGTTTTATGCAAGGTGACGTCGATTCGCCGAAGGGAGAGCCGGATACCGGCCTCTCGTCCTCGCAGACCGATTTTTCGGATGCTGTTCCATCTTCATCCGAGCCCGACCTGTTCAGCGGAGAAGATCTGGACCGTCTGTATCGGGAAGCGTTGGAGGTCATGGAGGCTGCGGCGTGTGAATTGACCGATGCCTGTACAGCTTTGTCGCGGACCGATGCCGAGAACGACGATTCCGGCAATCATTCAATTCCCGAACAAACATTCGATTCTGGATCGACAACCGTCGAGCCAATTGCATCGGGAATCGAGAAGGCGCGGCAGTCAGATTCAATCGATGATGAAGAGTCCTCTTCCAGATTGACCGCGACCGAGATCATCGAAGCCGTTTTGTTCGTCGGCGGTACCCCGTTGACCACGAAGAAACTCTGCGGCATTCTGCGAGGAGATTTCACGGCTGACGCCGTCGATCAAGTGATCGACTCTCTCAATCGGCGATATGCGGATGAGAACCGGCCATACCTGATTCAACTGGGTGAAGGGGGTTATCGATTGACTCTCGCTCCGGAGTACGAATCCGTACGGAATCGCGTGTTCGGTTTTGGTCCGAAGGAAGTCCGGCTCTCGCAGGATGCGCTCGAAGTCCTCGCGCTAATTGCTTATCGTCAGCCCATGTCCAGGGATGAGGTCGAGGCGGCTATACGCGAGAACCCGGGAAGTGTATTGCGCCATCTGGTACGCAGGGAACTGATCTCAGTGCACCGCGCGGAAGGGGATGGAAAGGAAGTGCGATACGTCACTTCACCGCGATTCTTGAAGCTCTTCGGCCTCAGCCAGCTCGACGAATTACCGCAGGCCGATGAACTTGAAATGAAATAACAGGTTCACCTGCAACAGAGCTGCCAGCGCGGATTTGTTGGTCCCAAGCGCCTGAGCATGGCCGTTGTCATGTTTCCCACGACTGTTGGATTTGCGATGGCGGGGAACCGAGATTTCCGTTCTCTTGGCGTAGCTGTTCCCCCAGCGCAATCCAGGTCTCACGATGCAATTTGAGCACGCGAAGCGCATCGGCCACGCGGTTCGGATCATGATGCAGATCCGCTTCCGCCAGGTTGCGATAGACGAATGCAAATAGTGCTCGCAGTTTCTCAACGAGATCCGGTTGTTGCTCGCCATTTAATCCGCACACTAGTTCCGTAACACAATCACGACAGTCGTTGAGCGTGAAGTGAGACGTTTCGAAATCGCGTTGCTCTAAGGCGTGTTGAGCCTTGGTCGCCTTGCGGATGGCTGCCTCGACCACCATCAGGTGTAATTGCCAGGGAGTGGCTGTCATCACCTTGGTTTCGAGGTACTGATTATCCGCAATCATGACGTTTCTCCTCCGTCTCGATTTGAGCATTGCGTTGGATTGAGAGTTGAGCCTTCAGGTTACTTGTCTTCGGTTACGCCGGATTAACCGCCGGGGTATGTAACGCGTGAGATGGCACCGATCGCCTGGTTTTGGGACTGCAATGTGCCCAGTGTGGTTTCCAGGGCAGCGAATTGCTGGACTAGGCGTTCCCGTCTTGTGTCGAGAATGGTATTCAATGTGTTGATGCGAGAATTCAGCGCATCGACCGATTCTTGTAAAGAGTTCGTTTCCAGAGTCAGTGCGCCTGAGAATGGGTCGCTGAAGGAATTGATTAACTCTTCAGCAATTGCACCAAAGCCAGTTTTGTCTTCTTGAAAGAATTTGGAGACGGCGGAAGAGTCGTTCGCGATCGCTGCCGATAACTTGCTTTCGTCAAGGCGAATCGTACCGTCGTCGTTGATGCGAACGCCGACATCGAGTAACGATCGAACTGATTCGTTGGGTCCGAAAACTTGGCGAGAAATGAGCGATGAAAGCCGCGATTCGATTCGCAGCACAACTCCTCGGCCGTTGAGAATGCCCCGTTGATTTGTTTCGGAGTCGAACTTTGTCAGCTCCTTCGCGCTCTTGATGAAGCTGTTGTAGCTGTCAATAAATCCCTCGAGAGCTGTTTGGAGCTTTTCGTCATCTCGGGAGATCTTGACTGTAGCCGGCTGGCTGCCGGCTTTCAGCACGTCGATGCTGGCCCCCTCCAGGGCGTTTTCGAAATGATTGGTATCCGACGCACTGAGAAACCCGTTCGCCGCGGAGCCACCGACTCGCAGCAGCGCATCTTCCCCTTGAGATGTGACGGCGAGTCCGAGATTCAATCCGTCGTCAATGATCAGCCGCCCGGATGAGCCGGACTTGGCGGACGTCAGTGAAAGGTGCGAAGGCTTGAAGGCCGAGCCGTCGTTAACGATCACGGCATCAACGAATTTTGCTTGAACGTTGATTTTTTCCGCCAGGTCATCCAGCGTATCGTCGGCGTCGAGAGTCACGACGACCGCAAATCGGCTATCGATTCGTTGTTTCCCATCACCTCCCACAACGCCATCCCCAAGAATTCGTAGATCGGCGGCCGTTGTCCCGCCGACTTCCTCGACCTTCAACGTGCCGGCCCCTCCTGCATCATCGACGAGGACGAACCCGTCGCCGGTGTCGTTCAGTTCGGCTGTGACATCGATTCCCGAAGCTGCATTGATTCGCTGCAAGACGTCTCCGACAGACTTCACGGCGCTCGAGATATCAATTATCGCTTCGTTCCCCGCCGAGTCAGTGATACGAATGGAACCTGTTGCGATGCCTCCGCCATCAGGGGCGTAGTTGCCGACGCTCGTCGATTCATTGACATAACGATGATTGAGGCGTCCGGTATTCACATTGTTCTGTGCGGCATCGATGGCAATGCCGAGTTGCGAGGCGAGTGTTCCCGGTCCGACATCCGCGATGACCAGATTGCTGGATGTCGCGCCCGACGTGTCAAGGATTTTGATGCCGTTGCCAACCGCGTTGAGTTGCGCTGTCAGCTTCAACTTCACGTTTCCGGCGCCGGTGGCGGAATTGATCGCGGCCAGCACTTCGTCCAGCGATTCCGCGCCGGTCAAATCGACGATCGCCGTGGTGCCCGTACGGTCGGTCAGTGAAATTTGGCCGACGTTGTCGATTCCGCGTCCACCACGCAGATTGCGCAACAAGACGGAGTTGATGCCCGCCGTCAGTCGATTCCCGGTGATTTCATTGCCGGAAGCGGTCGCGTCCAACCCTAGATGGCGAATGACTGAGGCGTTGTTGATATCCTCGACGGCGAACGCACTTGAACCACCGCCACCACTGAGATCAGTCAACTTGATCCGTCCATCGACCAACTCTGCGAGAAGCTTGCCGTTGTTATCTTGATGTTCGTTGATCTTTTTCAGGACATCGTTGATGGTGACAGCACCGTCGAGGTTGACTTCTAGAACGGTATCGTCGCTCAGCGTGATCCGGATATCCTCCGCACCCTGAAGTTCACGGATTTGGTTGCCATCGTCGAGCTGGTTCAGCAGAAAATCACCGTTGACCGTGAAGATCGCCGTGCCGGTCAAGGTATTGGAACCGACCGTTCCCGCGATACCCAGATCGTTTGCCGCGTGTCCCCCGTTGAGATCCGTGACGCTCAGATTTTGTGAACTGCTGCCCGACGTGTCAGTGAGAACCAAATGGTCCCCTTGAGCACGTGCTGTCACCGAAATCGCATTGTTCTCGTTGATAGCGTTCAACACATCGTCGACGGTATACGCATTGGAAAGATCGACATCAGCAGAAGCACCGGATCGGTCGGTAATGCGGATCACACCACGTCGGACCCCGTCTCCGGAATGCAAAGCATCGAGCAGGGTGGGGCGATTCAGGTTACCGCCGGTTGAAATGGTCAGCGTTCCCGTGCCGACTGGTTGCTGATCGGCATTCACATAGCCCTTCGACACTGCGGCAAACGTGGAGGACGTCCGTATTGACTGTACTTGGTAGGTGCCCGGCTTGGCCTGCTCAGAGGCCGTGACTTTGACTTGTGTTTCGTCGGAATTCGTGACTTTGAACGATGAAAACGTCGTTGGGCTGTTGAGCTTTTGGACCGACGTCAGAATTGAAAAGACATTTGCATCCAGCGTCTTGATACCGGTTTGCGTTGACTGGAAGCCGGTCACACGGTCCTTTAATCGCTTGACCTGCGCACTTTGCAAAGTGATCAGGGAGTCGATCAATTGCTGCGTATTGATACCGCTAATGAGGCCGGTGCCGGTACGAATTGCTGACATCAACGCCTCTTAGGAAGCTGTATCGCGGAAAGACGATCCGCGCAAGTTCTTAACCATTCTGGAGGTATCGGCCATCGAAAACATGGCGCTTGAGACCAGCTGATGTTAGTTTGGATAAAATGGGGGCGGCGGGTGTGATTGGCTAAAGATTCCGCATCCGTTGAGCGACTGATTCCATCGATTTCACCTGCGGATCACCTACAAAGCACAGCCGGATGAATCAGTCATAACGGGCGTAGGACTTCTCCTCGACCAAACTCGATCCGAGCAGTTCATTGATCCGGCGTTTCAGGGACGCACGCTCATCATTTGTCCGGTAGACGCAGCGGGCCAACTCCACGAAACGAGGGCCAAAATCACGGTTCTTCTCGCAGATTCGCAATTCGTCCTCGATCTCCCACAGGTGCTCATTCACCGATCGAAGTTTCGATGTGAGGTCCGTCAATTCGGCAGATGTATCGACCGACCGCGACACACAGTCCCGGAGCATTTCGAGCTCACGGCAGACGTTGGAGCGCTTGCAAGAGTCTGCGATTCTTTGTGACTTGATTTCAAGAATGGTTAATTTGTCGATTAACTCCCCGGGTGCGACGGGGATGTGAATCAATGTGCAAAGATTCATCTTTACTACCCCTGGTTGTTAATCGGGTTCATTTGTAGAACGAGCTGCAATTGGGTGCGCATTCGACTGAAGACCTCATCCCAATCGTCACGTCGAGTCTGACGAAATAGCCGCACCGAAGGATACCACGGAGTGTCTTCGCGACCGGTCAACCACCGCCATTCTGGTACGGACGAAAGTGGAATCCAGGTCGGCACTCCGAGGGCTCCGGCTAAGTGTGCAATCGATGTATCGGTGGTAATGACGAGATCGAGGCACGTCATCACGGCGGCGGTTTCGATAAACGCTCCGGAGTTCTCATCCAGCCGCGATCCAAGATCGAGCACAGGGAACTGGGCCTCCTTCAGTTGCTCTCCCCCAAAACCTTTTTGAAGGCTGATCAATTGGACGTTTTCGAGGCTCGCCAATGCTGAAAAATTTTGTAATGGGAACGACCGGAATCGATCTTTAGGATTCGCCTGGTTACCCTGCCATTGAATTCCGATGCGAAATCCTTGAATCGCGGCAAGGTCGCGCCGCCAACGTTCCACTAAGGCGGGTCGTGCTGTCAGGTAGGGAGCAGGCGGAATTGTGGTTGTGTGTGTTTGGAGTAGGGCCGGCAGGCTCATCAGCGGCAACCAGGCGTCACAACTTGTAGGAGGATCATCGGATGCATAGATTTCATCGACTCCTTCCACAGCTTCCAACAACTGCAGAAGCGGGCGCTGGCACCGCATCACAATTCGTCCGACCTTCCCTTTAGCAGCGGAAGCAAATCGAACAAATTGGATCGTATCTCCGAGACCTTGCTCCGCCTCCAGCATCACGGTTATTTCCGGGAGATCGTTTCCGTTCCATCTTGGACGATCACATGGTGCGGAATGTTCTCTCCGGACATGCCAGCGCCATTCGTATTCACGCCAGCCATGTTCCCAATCGCCCAAGGAAAGCCAAGCGAGTGAAAGGTTGTAATGGCTTCTCGCGTGCCGTGGTTCGGCTCTTAGCGCCCTCTCATAACACAAAATGGAGTCGGCGATTCGTCCTTGATCGAAGACCGAGATGCCGAGGCTGTTCCATGCATCGGGATCGTCCGGTTTCAAAGCGACGACGTGTCTGAAAGACTCCTCGGCTTCCTCAAGCCTCCCTGCACGAAGCAGGGCGTTTCCAAGATTGAACTGAAAGTCGGCAACTACCGGCTTTGTTTGAACTGCCGAACGGTAGCATTCAATGGCCCCAGCGAAGTCCTCCTGGTCCAGCAAAACGTTTCCCAGGTTGTTATACGCTTCGGCATAGGAAGGTCGAAAGGACAGCGCTGTGCGAAAACATTCCACCGCACGCGACAACTCTCCCCGCGCCTTCAGCGCCGTGCCGAGGGCGCGATGGCACATGGCATCTTGAGGATCGAGTGAAAGGGCCCGGAGAAAGCAGTCAATCGCTTCGTCCACGCGGTTCTGCTTTTGCAGAACATTCCCCAGGTTGTAGTGAACTCCCGCATGCCTTGGATCAACTCGCAGTATTTCGCGATACAGCTTATCAGCGGACTCGAGATCACCTGCTTGATGATGCTGCACCGCCAGTTTGATTGTTTGGGAAATGGTGACCATAGCTCACGGTGAGTCGAAGGTGTAAATCGCATTCGCGGGCAGGATTTTTTTAGCTCCGTTTTGTCCGAATTTCGCTCGACAGTCGATTTGTCATTTTCGTTTAACGCGGTTTATCCAGCTGCCCGCCGGCCTTCCTCGTGGCCCCGAGCATCATCGATCCAAGATTGGAAGAGCTGCTGGTATTCGTCGATGGAGCGCGAGTCATCGAACAGAACAGGTGTGTGTTCCAAAAGCTGTCCTCGCAGGTACTCTCGATATTCCACATCGGTTGCTATACGGACCGCAGTCTCGACATAGCTTTCCACCGAGCCCGCGACGCATTCCAGGATATTCATCCGACGATAGAACCCGTATGTAAAGCGGCCGCGGAGAAACTCTCCCGGAAGAGTCACGATCGGTTGATTCAAGGACAGTCCGTCAAGCGTCGTCAGCCCGCCTCCGTAGTGCAACGGATCAAGCAGCACGTCGGCCGCCGCAATGAGGCTCAAATAACCGTCCAGGGTTTGATACGGAATGAACACGATCCGTTCAAAGACATCCGGTGCGGTTAGTGCAAAACGGTTTTGCAGCTTTCTCGCAACATAACCTTCCCGATCTTTCGGGATGACGATGACTCCATGCGGATCTCGTCGAAGAATGTCACGGAACAATTGGTCCATGTCCGGATGAAATTTCTCGATCTTATTCGGGCAGACGTACAGGTGCTGGTTTCGTGTCACTCCGAAATCGTCACGACTCTTGGGTTGATTCGGAAGTTCGAGTCGGCGCTGGCAGGTCATCAGAGAATTGCCGCGAACCAGAGTTTCGGTGTAATGCCGATGGGCGCCTTCTGGTTCCGCCAGTCCGTCCGAGAGGAAATAATCGATTTGTGAAAAGCCGCTTGTTACCGGCACTCCGGCACCGGTGCATTGCACGGGCGCCAAGCGGAAGAGAGGAAGAAAATAGTTGGTGACGTCCGAGCCGACCTCCCAGTGATACAGCAGATCAAATCGAGCTTCGCGAACCACCTCAACGATGCGGTCGAATCGGCTGGGGACGACGAGCAACTCCACGGTTTCGGAGTGAAAGTCCCGTTTGATCCGTTCTTGACCACCGGCAGAACAGATGATCGACACGTCAAATTGAGCCGGACTCAACTGCTCAACGATTTTGCCGAGATAACGAAGGAAGACCCCTTCGTGTCCTTCCGTAACGACAAATCCGATCCGCGGTTTTCCATCCCGTTTCGTGATCGGTTCCGGCTGGAGGCAGTTCCGAAATACCCGAGCGTACGCCTCTTTGAGCGGCCGATCATTCCGCCCGTGAAACTGGAGGACATACGGTGGGGGACAGCCGCACTGCGTAATGTCTTCGGGGGTAATCTGAAGATTCTTTCTCGCCAGACGCTTCAAATCGGCTGCCAGCCGTGCGCGATAATCGTCAATTCCTACCGTGCTGTGGAAGACGACAGGGCATAATGTCGCCGTCCAGAGTTGCCATAACGGCTGATCGGGAAGCTGTTTCAAGACCGTACGATATTGTGCGGCGGCTCCCGCAAGATCATCTTGAGACTTGAGGACATTCCCCAGAGAGATCATTGTCTCGAAGTCGTCAGGGTTATGCCGAAGGACTTCCTCGTAACATTCGCGCGCTTCGTCGAAGCGTTTGAGATTTCGATACGTGTTCCCTAATTGGTACAAAGTGGGAAGATGATCCGGGTTAAGTTCACGGGAACGCGTGTAAGACGCAATCGCCTCGTGAAAACTTCCTTGTGCCTTCAATGCGTTGCCGAGATGAAAGTGATGTTTAGCGTCACCGGGTTCAAGCTCCGCCGCACGACGATACGACGGTAATGCCTCCGCGATCCGCCCCGAAAGTTCCAGGGTTCGGCCGAGAACAAAATGGACCGCACTGTTGTCGGGCTGATTTCGGAGAACGAGGCGATATTCCGCCTCGGCTTCAGAGAATTTTCGTTGTTGTTTGAGAACTTGTGCCAGATTCAGATGCGCGCCGACATCGTCCGGCTGGCGGCTGAGCAATTCACGATAACATGATTCCGCTTCCGAATAGTCACCGGCTGCAACGAGTGAATTTCCAAGATTCTTGAGCGCCGCTGCATGAAAAGGTTCGAGCTCCAAAGTTCTCCGGAACGACTCGATCGATCGGCCAAACTCCCGTTGCGCGGCCAGAGTGTTCGCCAAATTGTAGTGTGCGGCCGCAAATCTCCCGTCAACTTCGATGGCGTTTTGAAAACTTTCAATCGCAGCGGAAAGGTCTCCGAGCTCGCTTTGGATACATCCCAGGTTCGTCCATGCCGGCGCGTTCTTGGGATCAAGTATCAGCCCTTTCTGGTACCAGCGTTTTGATTCCTCATGATTCCGCTGAGAGAGCAGCACATGAGCTACTCCAAAAGATGCGGCTGATGATTCCGGCAGACGGTCAGCCACGAGTTGATAGATCGCCAGAGCTTCGTCGAATCTTCCAAGCAACTCGAGTTGATGCGCCAGGTTGCAACAGCGGGGCGCGGATTCTGCCGAAAAACAAATGACGTAGTGGATGTGCTCGAGCGCTTCCGCAGCGTCATCCATATTGAGCAGCGTGGCAGCGAGGTTGTAATGCGCGTTCACTTCGTCTGGATTGATTTCGAGTGCCTGGCGATAGCACGCCTCGGCCCCTTTGTGTTCGCTAAGCTCGGCGAGAATCAATCCCAGGTTGTTATAGGCATCCGCGAAACGGGGCGCAATTTGAATGGCACGTTGAAAAGCTGCCAACGCTTTCTGCGGTTGTCCCAGGGAGCGATGGACTGTTCCCAGACTGTTCCAGTACGTTGCAGTAGTCTCGCTGATGTCGATCGCTTGCCCGATATAGTCGAGAGCCGCGACATTCCGGCCTTGTTGATGCTGGACTATTCCCAGCAGATGGAGCACCTCGCCATTTGCGGGATCAACCCGCAGAATTTTGCGGTATATTTTCTCCGCGCTCCCCAAATCGCCTGATTGGTGGATCTGGATCGCTTTCTCAAGTGACTCGGACAGGGCAGCCGTCATGGGTCGATGTGAGGTGCTCGCGAGAGTTGTCGTGTGTAACGCCAAATTCTAAAAGGTCTTACGACGCAATCCGCCGATGCGGAACGGAGACAGGTTCCCCTGAAGTCGTTCTCTTCGACGTGAAGAAACCGATCTCTCCGGAATGTCTATCGGCATCACGGCGGGAGTCGTGTGAATGCGTTAACCCGAGTCGCGTCAGCAATTTGTGAAACCGGATTAACGCTTCCCTGATGTCGGGCACGTTTCATTGAAAAGAGAACGAGCTAATGCTCCGACCTGAGGTCATTGCGGGCTCTGGATTCACGAGCGGCCCATAACTTTGTGAAAGAACTGCTCCAATTCCTTTATGGCTTCGCGATCCTCGTAGAGACTTCCCACGGAGCTACGGATTCGGCGTTCAATTTCACGGCGGTACGAAGCATCGGTTGCCAAGGCGACTGCTTTGCCTACGTACTCCTCCGAGCTTGTAGCGACGCAATCCGTCATGTTCATTCGGCGATACAATCCATACGTGATCCGACCGCGCAAATACGGGGAGGGCAGCGTGACGATCGGTATGCCGAAGGCCAATGCTTCATATGTTGTGTTTCCGCCGCTGTAATGTAATGGGTCGAGAAGCACATCAAAAACGGTGTTGAGTTGCAAAAACCGTTCGTAGCTTTGGCGGGGGACAAATCGAACGCGATCGACAACATCGGGAATCGATCGTTGGAGTCGTTCGAGCAGCAGGCGATTCCAGTTCGGTCGCGCACCGCTCAATAGCACCAGTTCCCCCAAGGGATCACGCCGCAGAATCTCTGCCACGATCGGGTCGAACTCTGGATGCAGTTTGAACAGGCTTTGTGGACAGCCGTAAAGATGCTTGTTCTCCGGCAGGCCAAAATCGCGCCGTGTTGCCGGATCGCCTTGCGCTTCCGGCCGGTAGTAATAAATGCCGGGCGATTCGAGCAGCACGAGTTCTTCCGAATAATGATCTTCAGCAGCTTCCGTCTCGAACAGGCGGCTCGACAGGAAATAGTCGATCGTCGGGAGACCCGTGGTGATCGGATGGCCCCATGTGGCACATTGGATGTCGGCAAGTCGAAAATGAGCTAACGAATACGTGATGGGGTCCATTCCGACGTCGGTGTAGAACAGGATATCGAGTTCCAGTTCGCGAATGGCGCGTATCGCCGTCGGAATACATTGGGAGACATTCACGCTTCGATTCGATGAAGCCCGCAAGTGCCGCGTGATGTCGTCCTCGTGTCGATCGACGAAAAGGATTGTGACGTCGAACTCGTCGCGGGAAAGCCCAGTGATGCCGCCGCACATCAGCCGGCCGATTGTGTGATTGTGCAAATAACGAGAGATGAAACCGATGCGAATCTTCTTATCCCGCCTTACCGAGCCTGCTCGCGTCGAAATGTCGGATAGACGATCCATTGGTCGATGTAATCGGCCGATCTGAATCTGAATGTCTTTGTCATTAAAGCCCTGGTATGGGAGATAAAACGTTGTTTCGCACGGTCCGGTCGACGGATCGACGGCGACATTCTCCGAGAGCAATTCAGCGACTTGCTGAGTCAGCCGAGTTCGCCAAGAAAGCAAGTCTTCACTCGATTTGTAGATCGGAGGCAGAATTGTAGCCGCTTGGATTTGCAGGCGCGGCGAGCGGTCATGTTGCATCGCCAGCTCATATTGAGCCAAGGCCTTTTCCGTTTCTCCTTCATTCTGCAGGGCAAGCGCGAGGTTGACTCGTGCTTCGACAAACTCTGGTTTTAGTTCCACTCCCCGCGAGTAACATGCGATCGACCGTTCAACATCGCCGGATTCCTTCCAACAATTTCCCAGATTGTTGTGTGCGAGTGCAAAGTCCGGACGTTCATTAAGAATCCCTTCGAGGCAGTCGATGGCATTCGACAGCTGTCCCGACGCTTTCAAGGCGTTTGCCAAGTTAATGCGCGCTTCGCGGGAAAGTGGGTCCATCTCGACCAGGTACTGAAGCAACGCCAATGCTTCGGCGACTTTTCCTTGCTCCAGCAGCACGGCGCCCAGATTGTTTTGGGCGTCTCGGAAATCCGGTCGCAGCCGCAGTGCCCGTTCATAACAGGCGACCGCTTCCTCAAGCTCCCCTTGCCGCTGATAAATCATTCCTAGACCATTGTGTCCCTCGGCGAGTTCGGGACGAAGTTCGACAGACCGGCGGCACAGTTCGGCTGCTTCTCCCAGCTTGTGCTGCGACAGCTTCAGTAGGCCGAGGTTGAGATGAGCTTCCGCATGCTTCTGGTCGATCTGGATCACGCGGGCATAATGTTCGGAAGCGCCCCGCAGGTCGCCACATTCTTTGAGCAAGTTTGCCAGATTGTTGTGAGCGTCCGCATAGTCGGGTTTTTGCGCTAACGCTTTTTGAAAGGCGTGGGCGGCGGCGTCGAGGTCGCCGAGTTGGCGGCAGGCGTTCCCGAGATTGAAATGGAACTCCGGCCGGTGTGGTGCGAGTTCAGTTGCCTTCCGAAACGACCGTGCAGCTTCGTCGCTCTGCCCTAAAGTCCGGTAGGCAGCACCCAGATTACTGTGATAGGCCGCATGGCGGTCGTTCAAAGTAATCGCCCTGCGAATCAACCCAACGGCTTCTTCGGGACGTTGCGTTTGCAGCGCTGCCACACCGAGAAGGTGCAGGGTATCGGCATGCCGCGAATCAAGTCGCAATACTCGATGATAGAGCAGCTCCGCATCCCTGATCTTTCCGGCTTGATGCAGGTTGACAGCCTGCTGGAATGTGTTCGACAGGTCAGTCATGAATCGATTCACTGGCTCGAATTCCGTGGCTGTTACTGGTGGCGAATATGAGAATCGCGGAACTCAACAAGTGCCATGGCTACCCGCTCGAATACGTCATGCCACTCGCCCGGGCAACTCTGACGGAAGAGTTTCATCCGTGGATACCATGGGCTTGTATCCCGGTTGAGCAACCATCTCCAGTCCGATACGAACGGCAACATCGTCCAGACGGGAATACCAAGCGCTCCTGCGAGATGTGCCGTCGAATTATCCACTGAGATTACAAGATCCAGCGCGGCAATCTGTGCGGCCAGGCCGTCAATGTCATTCCGCCGATCGACATCCGGCCAATCCACAAGAGTCACGCGGTGGATCGATCGAATCTCGGTGACCTCATCGTGACAGTCACCGTATTGCAACGAAACGAATCGCACTCCGGTGATCGCGAATAAATTCAACCATTCGGAAAGTGACGTCGATCGCCGCTTACGTAACTCGACTTCCTGACCACCGCGCCAAGTGATGCCGACGTTTAGTGAGGAACCAAGATCAGCGAACCGCTGGCGCCAGGAATCCCGTTGTCTCGGGTCCGCGAGGAGATAGCTGGTCCTCGCAGGAAAGGAAGAGCCTATTGGCCGTACGAGCCGTGGCAAACTTCCAAGAGCGATTTGCAAATCGATTTGGGGCTCGATGGTCCCGCTCTTTGGATCTTGCGCCACCGGTCGGGGGATAACTGTAATTTCCTGGAAGGAACGGGCAAACAAGGGAACCAACCGCGGATCGCATTCGAGGAACACTCGGTTACCACACGTGCGATCGAGGATATCCGGGATGCAGGACGCGAATTGGATCTCATCCCCGATTCCCTGTTCCGCGCAGAGCAGCAGTGAACGGCCGTCGAGTGGTGAACCGTCCCAAGTCGGCTCGAGGAATCCTCGGGGCGTGACCTTTCGTTTCCAGCGCCATTCGTACTCCGGCCAACCGCGAGAAAAATCTCCAGCGCGAAGCCAGGCCAGCGCCCGATTAAAATGTGCCTCCGCAGACAACGGGTCGTGTTTTAGCGCTTCTGAATAGAGTTCCACTGCGCCCGCGAGGTCGCCACGATCGTTGTAGACGTTGCCAAGATTTGTCAGGGCACCGACGAAATCGAACTGAGTCGCGAGCGCTGTTCGAAAGGAGTGTTCCGCCTCGTCGAGCTTCCCTTGCAGATGAAGCACGGAACCAAGATTGTTATGTGCCTCGGTGTAATCGGGCCGCAGTCCGAGCGCCGTATGAAAACTGAGAACGGCTTCCTCGTGCCGCCCAGAATCCTTGAGCGCAACTCCAAGGTTGTTATGGATCTCCGGGATGTTGGGTGAGTGTCGCGCAGCCTCCTGATAGGCAAGGATGGCATCAGCCGAACGACCTTGTACTGAGAGAGTATTCCCCAAATTGTAGTGCGCCTGTCCGAATTCAGGGCGAATCGCAATCGCTTGCCGAAATGCAGCGACCGCGGGATCAAGTCGATTCAGTGCAGAATAAGCCATCCCCAGATTGTTATAGGCTTCCGCGGAATTCGGCTGAAGGCGGACTGTACTTTCAAATTGCTCGGCAGCAGTGGTCCATTCTCCGAGGTCCACCATCAGCAAACCGAGGTTATAGAATGCTCCCGCGAATTCGGGATCGATGCGAAGCGACTCGCGGAACGAGCGTTCCGATAGGGCATGTTCGCCGAGCGCCCGATAGGCCGCGCCGAGATTGCAATGATACAACGCATGCGATGCATCGACCGCGATCGCTTGGCTAATGTGATCGACCGCTTCGCGATGCCGCTTCTGCTGATGAGCTACAACACCCAACAAGTGCAGGGCATCGGGATGTCGCGGATGAATGCTCAGAAACCGCTTGTAGAGCGTTTCCGCAGCGGCAAATCGGCCTGCCTGATGATTCTGTACGGCCTGCTGGAGTTCGGAAACTTGCAAGTTCATCGGCCGACCTCTCCGGTCCAGTCGCGGAACTGAGCAGTAACGTCAGCGTTTTTGGGCTTCAGCCCACAGACCGAAGGGGCTGAACCAGGTTCGAACCGCACCAAATCCTGCCTCTTGCAGATGGCGTGTCAATGAGGTGGACGTGAAACCTGTCTTGTGGGCCATGAAATGATTTCCATTGGAGATCATCCCACTATGTCCGTAGAGGCAATCGAGCGCGGTGATAGGGCCGGCCGGTGAGACGTAGACAACATCCTCGAGCTTGTCCGCGACGATGAAGTGGGCAACTTGTTCGAGATCTGGCATCGTGACCAGCGCGATCCCACCCGGTTTGAGCACACGGTAGAATTCACCCAGCGCGATCGGCACATCGTGGGCATATAGATGTTCCAGGTTGTGGGATGACCAGACGGCGTCTACGGATGCGTCTTCAACAACTCGCATGTCCGTGAGCGAAGCGACAATATCGGGCTGCACCTTTGGGTCGATGTCTAATCGAATTTCCGTCCAGCCGCCAGTACGAAAACGCTCGTGCAAGCTATGGGGGTTATACGGACCGCAGCCGACATGCAACACTTGTTTCGTGCCGTTGTCGATGCGAGACGCATTCGAAGCCATCCGTCGAACGGCCCCCGAAGTCATCTGTTCCATATCAAGCATCCTTCAGATCGGGCTTTGTTTCGAATGAAACGAGTGGTTGTTGCGGATGGGATCTTCAGACAGTCAGAAATACGTGGAGTTGGGCTTCATTGCCGTCATTGTCCGTGGCAGTCACATAACCGCTAATTCGATATCCCGCCAAGGTCAACTGAGCGAACCACCAGTTCGGTCTGCGAATTGTGAGATGCAACGGCTCGCCAAAAAATCTCGGTCCGAAGTAGTCCGCCTGCACACTGATGGAGAAATAAGCGGCTTTGCGAGTCGATTTCCGCAGATTTGACAGAACCGCGGGAACATGCTGCGTGGGAATGTGTTCCATCACGTCTGCACACAGCACGGCGTCGTATTGTTTCTGGAAGTCGTCCGGATTCCAAAGGCAGCCAATAGTGAGAACCTGGCTGCGAATTCCGTCGAAGAACGGATCGAGGCAGTTCTCGGAAATATCGAAACCGTGAACCACGAATTCGTCAGCGTACTGGGTCATCAGGCGTTGCATCATCTTTCCCGACCCGCAACCGGCATCGAGAATCGATCGCACACCATGCTTGCGCAACATATCGACAATTGGAAGTCGATCGAGAGCCGAGAGCCCGGGAGAGAACTTTCGGTATTCATTTCGTTCCCACGCCTTCTCGTATTTTTCTTTTTCCCGAAGAGCTTCCGCGTCGAGTTCGGTCGCAGCCTGCAAATTCGACGGAGCCGGTGCTTTGCTCATGATGCCGGACACCGTGGGGTGTTCGGCGGTGGGCTCAGCCATCGGCTGTATCCCTCGCGGTTTCGCGGTACTGTCGTCGCGGACCTGCTCAACAATGCGCACTTGATGGGAGCGCGTGCATGCATCGAGTTCATCTCGGACGCGACAAATGACGGATCCCCAGTCACCGATCGCGGGTTGTCGAAACAGCCGCACCGAGGAATACCAGCACGAATCTTCGCGTCCGTGCAGCCATCGCCAGTTCGGTGAGCAGTGCAGCAGGGTCCAGACCGGAACACCGAGCGCGCCGGCCATGTGGACTGTCGAATTATCGACGGAAATAACGAGATCCAAAGCCGCGATTTGCGCCGCGAAACCTTCCAGATCGTCCAGCGGGTTGACGTCGTCCCAATGGTGGATGGTCACGCCACAGATCTGCTGGATTTGGTGACGCTCCGCGGCGGAATCTCCGTATTGCAGGTTTACGAACTGTACCCCCGGAAGAGAAAGAATCGGTCGCCACTGTTCCAGCCCGATCGACCGGCGCTGGCGGATCGACGGTTTATAGCCGCCGCGCCAGGAAATTCCGACCTTCAGTCCGTTCCCCAGTTCCGCAAGGCGCGTGCGATACGCCTCGATCCGTTGCGGATCGGCAGTAAGAAAACGTCGTTGCCGTGGGAATGCCGCGAGACTCATGCGGAAAAACTTTGGCAAACTCCCCATCGCAATTTGCACGTCGCAGTCGAGCGTTGCCGGTACTGGAGGTGCATCGGTTGAAGTGGGACGAGCGACAACCTTTGCAAGTGGGAACGATCGAGTGAAAAGGGGAACCAGACGACGATCGCATTCAATGCAGCATTCCTTCGCCAGGCCAATGACGTCCGGCAAACAGGATGCGAACAGGATTTCATCGCCGACTCCCTGTTCTGCATATACGAGCAGCGATTTGTTCCCCGGATCGGATCCATCCCAAACAGGTTGGGGAAAGTTGCGCGTCGCCGCCTCGTATTCCCAGCGCCATTCATATTCGTCCCAGGCGTCCGCAAAATCCCCACGCATGAGTCGCGATTGAGCGCGGTGAAAATGCGCCTCGGCATCCATGGGTCGCAGGGACAAGGCCCGGTCGTGGCTCTCGACCGCGGCATCCAAATTTCCGAGATGTTGCAGAACGACACCCAGATTAATATGGGCTTCCGCAAGTTGAGGGTCGATTTCGGCAGCTCGTCGGTAGCAGGCGACGGCGTCATCGAGTTGCCAGAGATCTTTGTGGACATTGCCGAGGTTGTAGTGCGCTTTGGCGTTGCCCTGTTCGATGTCGATCGCTTTGCGGTAGCAGTTTGCAGCTTCCGATAATTCC
This sequence comes from uncultured Planctomycetaceae bacterium, assembly GCA_964626885.1. Lineage (GTDB taxonomy): Bacteria > Planctomycetota > Planctomycetia > Planctomycetales > Planctomycetaceae > CAZVJA01. Next base: position 22,939 of record CAZVJA010000019.1, read on the forward strand.
TGTAATGAGTAGTGAATCGAGCCCAGGTTCATCCAGGCACGGGCGTTTCGGTAATCGATCTTGAGCCCCGTCTCGTAGGCCTCGCGGGCTGCGTCATGTCTTCCTTCGGAAAGATGGACGTAGCCGACCCCGAAATGCGCCGGAGCGAATTGCGGATCGAGCATGAGTGCCTGCTGGTATAGTTCTGACGCCTCTTCAAATCGGCCGGAACGTTCACATTCCGCGGCACGGTGGCAGCATCGTTGCGGCTCCGAATTATTGCCCTGTGCGGCGGACGAGAAATCCGTCAGGGATTCCACGGCATTCGACTTGGCTCGCAGTACGGCGTCACGATTCGACACCGCGTCGGCATAATCGGGCTGAAGTGAGAGTGCCTTATCGAAGCAGGCAATCGCTTCGTCCAGACGATGAAGGTCAGTCAACACCGATCCGAGATTGTTATAGGCCGGTGCCATACGCGGGTTGAAACGGAGAGCATCACGGAAGGCGGTCTCTGCCGCGGGCAAATCGGATTTGGCATGCAGGACATTGCCGAGGTTGTAGTGAATATGAGCGGCGTCGGGAGCGAGTTCCAGAATAGTACGATAGCAATCGATCGCGTCATCGAATTGCTGAATCGTGGCGTACACTCTGCCGAGGTTATTCCATGCGTCGAGAAACTCGGGCTCAAGTCGTATCGCTTCTCGATACGATGCGATGGCTTCCACAAAGTTCCCCAGCGATTCCTGAGCCATCCCGAGGTTGTAATGCGCTCCAGCAAATCGAGGCGCAATCCGAGTCGCCTCCCGAAAACTCAGGACCGCGTCTTCGAATCTTCCCAAAGCCCGAAAACAAGTTCCCAGATTGCTGTGGTAAAGAGCGGTCGTCCCGTTGATTTCGATGGCGCGTCGGATGTAATCAATTGCCGTTCGGTCATTGGACTGTTGATGCGCGGAGACACCCAGGAGATGCAGCGCATCCGCATGCCGTGGATCAACGCGGAGGATTTCTCGATAAAGCGACTCCGCCCGGTCAAGCTCACCCGCCTGATGGTGCTGCACCGCCTTTTGGAGCGTGTCTGATACCGCAATCATGATTCACTTCCCCAATTGGACTGCTGCCAAGAGTTGGCGAGTGGAAGGCGGATGGAATCCAAGGATTCGATCGGAATGGGAATGCAAGACGCATCCTTGAGTCCAGCAATTTCATCCGACGCCCAAAGGTGTGGACTTCAGAACTAGTAGCTCAACGACTATGCGCAGAGAATCTCAGAACGACCGTTAACGGTTGTATCGGCTGGGCAAGATGAGCCGCATGAGCGGATTTTGCGGCGCCGGGATGGCTACCTGCGATTTCAAAAGAATCGAACCATCGAAAGGCAGGCATCTGGCAGATGCCGTAGTCGTAGCGAGGGGTAATTCTCTGCTTATGAGGTACGCGCGATGTGGCCGTAAGAGGTTGTTAAAAAAGAAGATATGGCTGCCTGCAGGGCTGGCGACTCAAGAGCGGTGGTAAACGATCATCAAAGAATCGCTTGGACCGTCGGTAGGGAGTGTCGGCTCCACACCATGCCAGCTTGTTTTGGAAGAGAGGAGTGCACAGTCGGAATTCGGCTGGAAACGGAACTGTTTGGCCGGTCGGGGCGCTGTTCCTTCCAGCGCGTACAGCCAGGTGCCCAAATGTGTTTGCAACGGAATTCTCGGCCTTCGCCTCTACTGCGTCGGTTGAATCAGTAGGTGGGGATCAATGCCAGGCTGGATCGGCAAGGGAATTCCGCAGCGATTTACCGTAATCCCGAATCAGGAATTCCTTGAGATGTTCAAACAACGTGGTCCAATCGCCGGGACGTGGTTGACGCATCAGGCGTACGGTCGGATACCAGGGCGTATCATTTCGCTCTTGCATCCAGCGCCAGTCCCCAGCGAACGGCAGCAACACCAAGACCGGCCGACCTAATGCGCCAGCCAGGTGAACCGTGGCATTATCGACGGAAATTACCAGATCGAGCGCTGCAATCTGCGCTGCAAGCCCGTCGAGATTCTTCAGCGGATCAGCATCGGCCCAATGATGGATATTGACGTTCAGTTGCCGACCGGACCACTTCAATTCCTCGGAACAGTCTCCGTATTGCAAGTTCACGAAATGCACGCCCGGAAGCGTCAGGATCGGTGACCATTGCTCCAGTGTTGTGGAGCGTTTTCGACGGACATCTGGTTCTTTTCCACCCCGCCAGGAAATGCCGATTTTCAAGCCTTCCCCGAGTTCGGATAGTCGGTTGTGCCAGATCGCAAGTTGATCGCTATCCGCCAGCAGAAAGCTCTTTCGATTCGGGAAATCATTCAGGCAGCGTCTCGAATATCGCGGCAGGCTTCCAATGGGAATCTGTACGTCGGTTTGAAGAGCAGGGGACGGTGTCTTTCGCTCGTCCCCTTTCGCGACAACAGTCGCTGTGGGAAATGACCTTGCGAACAGGGGCACAAGTCGGTGGTCGCATTCGACAATGCACTTGGGAGTTCGTTCAAGCAGGTCAGGCAGGCATGATGCGAACATGATTTCGTCGCCGATTCCCTGCTCGGCCAACACGAAGATGGAACAACCCGCAAGGTTTGAACCATCCCACATACGTTGGCACGATTTCTTGGTGCACCGGCCGTGGTCCCATCTCCATTCGTACTCATCCCAGCCACGTGCGAAGTTGCCTTGCTGGAGCAAGACGAGGGAACGGTTGAAATGGGCTGCTGAAATACCGGGATTACCAATGAGTAGTTGGTCGTACCATTTCAGCGCTTCATCAAGACGTCCAAGTTCCTTGAGGGTGACGCCGAGATTGATCTGGGCTTCCTGGTCATCCGGTGCAAGTTGCAATGCCATGCGAAAGTGATCGAGCGCTTGTTCCAGCCGATCCTGTTCCCGATGCGAGTTTCCAAGGTTGAAATGGTACGGTCCAAAGTCTGGCCGAATCCGCGCCGCCTCATCATATTCCTGAATTGCGTCCGAGAGTGCGCCGAGCTTTTGGAGGGCGCAACCAAGACTGTTGTGGTAATTGGCTTCGGTCGGACGGAGTTGCACGGCCTTCTTCAGAGATGCGATGGCTTCGGTCAGTTGGGCGCTTGCTTCCAGCGCGGAACCGAGCCGAAAGTGGAAGTTACCGTTCTGCGGTTGGTGCTGCACCGCATTTCTGAATGCCGTAATGGCGAGATGCGATTCCCCACGTTTTTCGAGACAGATACCGAGTTGGAAATAAGCCTCTGCGTAACTGGTGTCGATTTCCACAGCACGTCGAAAACATTCCAGAGCATCGTCGGTTTGTTCTTGTGCCCGATACGCCATACCCAAATGCATGTGAAATAATGCTGCGGAATCATCGAACGCGATGGCCCGCCGAATGTAATCGGAACCAATCCGCGGATCGCCGCGTTGGCAGCACAAAACACCCAACAGGTGCAAAGCGTTCGCGTGTGCGGGATCAAGCCTGACAATCTTGCGATACAGCAACTCGGCCGAATCAAGCTCCCCTCGTTGATGTTGTGCGACCGCTTCGCGCAGGGTTTCGACAAGAATGGACATCGGGCAGCAGACTCCTATGGATTCAGCGAACGTCCGGCGACATCCGTTGTGCCCGTGGCCGACAATTTCCGAAGTTCGTGAGCAACCTGTGCAAAAACGGCTGCCCAATCTCCGGGCCGTTGCTGACGAAAGAGCCTCGCGGTGGGATACCAGGGACTGTCGGCCCTGTCGCGCATCCACCGCCAATCGGATTCCCACGGAAGGAGAATCCAGACCGGAACACCCAGCGCGCCGGCGAAATGGACGGTTGCGTTATCAACCGAGATCACGAGGTCGAGCGCCGTGAGAAGAGACGCAAGATTGTCCAGATCACGCAAGGGGTCGAGATCTTGCAGATGATGGACTCCCAGCAAATGCAGTTGCGAGAGTTCGTCCTGGCAACTTCCATACTGAAGATTGATGAAACATGTCTCATGGAGCGTCAACAGGTTCGACCATTGTTGAAGAGTTGTCGAACGGCGTCGGCGATCTTCCAGTGCGCTCCCCCCACGCCAAGAGATGCCGATCTTCAGGCCGCTCCCCAGGAGATTCAGCCGCGTTTTCCAGCAATCGGCGCCCGCATGATCCGGCATGAGAAAACGGCGTCGATGCATTGGAAAATCACTGTGGGAGTTGCGAAAAAAACGAGGCAAGCTACCAGCGGCGATCTGCAAGTCAAAACTCTGGATTACGTCATCCGTCCCGGATTTCGAAGAAATGTTTTTTGCAAACACATGGGCAGCCGGAAACGAGCGAATAAACAGTGGGACAAGGCGCGCGTCGCACTCGACGAGGCACTTCACCCCCAGCTGCAGCACGTCCGGCAGGCAGGATGCGAAGAACACCTCGTCCCCGACCCCTTGTTCTCCGTAAATGAGAAGGGTTCGTTCGTGTAGCGGCGTTCCGTCCCAAGTTGATTGGAGGAAATGTCGCCTGGGCAAACCGGCTCTGTCCCAGCGCGATTCGTACTCCCGCCAGCCTGGTTCAAATCTTCCCTGGCGCAGCAGCGCGATCGAGCGATAGAATTTTGCCTCCCGTGAATCGGGAGCGAGTATTAATGCTCGATCCAGCAATTTGAGAGCGGCTGTTCCTTGCCCCTGCTGATCGAGAGCCATTCCGAGATTCGTGAGCGCCTCGGGAAAATCAGGACGGTCAATCAGTGATTGCCGATAGGCCGCGAGAGCGGCATCGATATCCCCCAGGTCATACAGCACGGTGCCCAGATTGTTCTGCGCTTCGGCGTAACCCGGATTGATCGCGATCGCCTGTTCATACGCGTCACGGGCGGAATCGAGTTTGCCCAAGCCCTGTAAAGCCGTGCCGAGGTTGTTGAAAGCTTCGTGGTTTCTGGCGTCGAGCGAGATCGCCTTACGGAAGCGGTCCGCAGCCTCAAGCAGGTCTCCGCGATCCTGGAGTATTTGACCGTGCAGATTCTGCGCGGCCGAGTAGTCCGGATCGGCGAGTAGAGCGCGGTGGCATTCGGCCTCCGCGTCATCAACTCTCCCTAACCGCCTGAGTACAACACCCAGATTCGTGTAAGCTTGCGCAGTGTTTGACGGATCAATCTCAAGGGCACGAGCAAAGGAGCTGCGCGCCTCGTCGATCCGGTGCAACGCCAGAAACGCATTCGCCAGGTTGAAATGGAATTTTGCCGCATTTGGGCGGAGGCGAATCGCATGGCGATAGGCTTCGATGGCCTTGTCGTGCTGCCCCTGAGATTGGTGATAATTTCCGAGCTGAAACAATTTTTCAGCATTCGTATTCGCGACTGTTCGAGGAAACGAGGGCGCCTCTGTTCGCGAGCTGTCGCAAAGTTGGCGCGCTTGGACGACTTCCTTCAATGCAGCTGCCACATTCGAAAACAGTTCCGGCCAACAGTCGGCCGCGCGTTGCCGCCACAACTTCATGGTCGGGTACCATGGGGTGACGTCAGTATTCAGGAGCCATCGCCAGTCCGCGGCAAAGGGCAACAGGGTCCAAACGGGAATACCCAAGGAACCTGCCAGATGCACCGTGGAGTTGTCGACTGAAATGACTAGATCGAGCGCCGCAACGCGAGCGGTAAATCCGTCGAGATCTGTTAACGGATTGCCCTCATCCCAATCATGGAGGGTAATACCGGATTGCTGGTTGAGAGTATCGAGATCATCCCGGCAATCTCCGTATTGCAGATTTACAAATCGAACACCGGGGATATTCAGTACGGATTTCCACTGGTCGAGAGTTGTCGATCGCAGCCGACGTGTGGCCGGGTCTTTCCCCCCTCGCCAGGAGATCCCGACAACAATTGTGCCTCCCAGTTTCCGGAAGCGCTCACGCCATTGGTCGACCTGGCGGTCGTCTGCTCGTAAGAACGGTCGATTTCGGGGGAACGACTCTCGTGTCGGCCGCAAGATGCGCGGCAAGCTGCCGGCAGCGATTTGCAAGTCGTACGGTTCAGGAGTTGAAATCCGAGTTACATTTCCGGCAGAGACGCGTGCAAAAACATGCGCATTGGGAAAAGTTCTGGTGAAAACTCGCACAAGGCGCGGGTCGCATTCGATAAGGCAACGTCCCGCCTGATCGATGACTTCTTCGAAGCAGGAGGAAAACAGCAGTTCATCGCCAATTCCTTGTTCGCCGTAGATTAGAATTGTGCGATTTGCAAGAGAATCCCCGTCCCATACTGGCTGATCGAAAGTACGTGCCCTGCCGTTGTGCCGCCACCGCCACTCGTATTCTTCCCAACCTCGTGCGAAATTCCCCCCCCGCAGCCAAGCCAGCGCGCGGTTGAAATGCGCAATAGGGGAATCCGGGGCAATTCGAAGAGCGCGTTCGTAGGCGATGATCGCCTGTGGGATGCTTCCCAACTCCTCGTAGGCATTTCCGAGGTTGATCTGGGCATCGATGTAATCCAACTTGAGTGAAGCCGCTCTCAAATACTCCCCTGCGGCTTCCTTGGCACGCCCCTGTGATCGAAGCACATTCCCCAGGGAAAAATGTGCTTCCGCAAATCCGGGCCGAAGAGCAATCGCGCGGCGGTATGAGATTTCTGCTTCGTTATACCGCTGCAGTTGTTGAAGAGAGACTCCGAGACTGTTCCAGGCTTCGGCCCGTTTACTATCCAGGCCCAGAACTCGTTGATAGCTTGCCGCGGCCTCTTCGTGGTGACCCTGGTCCTGAAGTGCGTTCCCAAGATTGAAATGCGAATCTATAGAATGGGGATCGCAGGTTAGAGCATCGCGATACGCTGCGATGGCTTTGTCCAGGCGTCCCATCGCGCGGTACGCCGCACCAAGATTGCTGTAGTAGGGTGCGAAGGAGCGGTTGGCCGTCACGGCCCGGTGGATAAACTCAACAGCGCGACCGAAATCGCCATTCTGATGTGCCGCAACTCCCAACAAATGGAGTGCGTCAGCGTGCGCGGGGTCGAGGCGGAGTATTTGGTGGTAAAGCGCCGTCGCTTCGCCGAGCTTGCCTGCACGATGATGCTCGACGGCTTTCTGGAGCAATTCTGCGGCCGGCGCCATTTCCGCTTGCCTGCAATTGCCGGGAAGCGTCCGGTCCGCCGACCGTAATTTCCTCGCTCCCGTAGTTCCTGTTCCGGGACCGGTATCGGTTGTATCGGCTTGCAGAGGGATGACAAATAAGCAGAATCGGCGTCACCCGAGGTTTCCCGCGGATGACGCCGATTCAGTAGCTTGTCTTCGCCGGACGTCCTCTGGTGAACATCAGAAGAGGACGCGCGGCGAAAGGGTTGAACCTACGCCTCGATTAACCGAGGAGTCGTAACACGTTCGACGGGTTTTGGTTCGCAATACTGAGCACCGAAATACCCGACTGGCTGAGGACTTGTGCCCGCGTAAGGTTCGCGGTTTCTTCGGCGAAGTCGGTGTCGATGATCTGGCTGCGGGCTTCCGCGATGTTTTCCAGCGCGACGCCCAGAGTCGAAACGTTCGTTTCGATAACGTTTTTCTGCAACGCACCCAGACGACCACGCAGGTTGGAGACGCGGTCAATCGATTCCTCGATGATCGCGACGAGGTCCGCACCGGGAGTCGTCGGGCCAACGTCGAGCAAGCTCTTGCCGGCACCTGAACCGAGCTCGAAGAGCTTACCGGTGACGCCACCGAGACGAGCCGTGTTAATGGCCTCAATACCGAGACCGACCTGGCCGGCGACCGATACTTCCTGGCCGATCTGGAACAGCGATCCACCACCCGTAACCGTCACTTTCGCGTTGGCGTTGGCGGTGTTGCTGGTGGACTTGAACGTCAGATTGGCATCAAGAGCCGAGGTCGAGAGACTGGCTCGCAGACCTTTTCCTTGAGCCACCTGGCCGTTAATTCGGGCGACAATGTCGGAACCCTGCTCGCGCCGCGAGGCCGCGCCGGAAACCGAAGTCTTGGTCGTGACGAACGTTCCCTGCAACACGTTGACACCGACGAACTCGTCCGAGCCGAAGTTCTCGCTGCGAAACGTCAGGAAGGCGTCGACGGCACCCGAAGTGATATTCGCAACGGCTTGGTTGGCAGTGACTAAACCTGCCCCGGTACCTTCGTAAGTTACGGAAACGAAGTCACTGCTGTTCGCACTGGATTCGAGCAGAGCCTTCACGTCACTTGCCGTCGAAGTCACGTTGTTGGCACCGTCGGTACCGAGGGTGATCGAAAGCTTGAGTTCCGTGGCAGTCGAAGAGCTGGTGACGGCCAGAGCGTTCGTCGGTGCCTTCTGGACGATTTCGACCTTCAGAACCTGGGTGATGTTCTCGGCATTATCGGTGTTGGTGGTTCGAATATCGGTAAAAGTCAGGTCATTGTTCGCGCCAGCACTTGTGAATGTCTTGGAACCATAGACGGCGGCCGTCTTGCTGACTTCGACACCGGTGGTATCGGTGAGGGCGTCGATGGCGGTCTTGATGTTGTCGAGCGTGCTCGACGCACCAAGGAAGACCACGTCAGTACCCTTTGAACCCGCGACTTCGATGACGGTCTTGCTAGCCAAACCGCCGCTGACGAAATCGTAGAAGAGCTGACCTTTGGTGGCAGCCGTTTGAACGGTGGCGTCTACCGTCACGGTCGCACTGCCGGCGAACACCGTGCTGTTGATCTGGAAGTCGTCGAGTTTCGCGTCGTCGGTCGAGGTCAACTGAGTCCGGTACGCCTTGCTACCGTCGATCAGCTTGTCACCAGCGAACACGGTGTTGGCCGAGATACGGTTAATAGCTGACAACGCTTGGTCAATCTGAGCCTGGTTAGCTTCGATTTCCGACCGGGACAACGCACCGTCGTTCAATCCTTCCTGCACCAGACCACGAACCTGGTTGAGCAGAGTGCTGACTTCACCGAGAGCCGACTCGGCGGTCGAAATCACGTTATTGGCGCGATTGCTGTTCTTGATGGATTGTTCGATCGTCGAAACCTGCGAACGCAGAATTTCGCTCGCGATCAAACCGGCCGGGTTGTCTTTACCGCTGTTGATCTTCAAACCGGTCGAGAGCCGCGTCAGCGAGGTGTCGAGCACGGCATTGGCCTTGCCCAAGCTTCGCAAACCTCGCAACGATGCGACGTTCGTATTGATTCTCGTCATTGAAAGCTGCCTTTCTCTCTTCCACTAACCGTCCCGAAGGGACTACGAGTGGGCTAGAACACGTTGAAATCGATGGTGGATGTCTCTTCCTTGTCCCAACTGTTTGATCCCTCGAGCACTCTTGCTTCGGCAGCGTCTGTCTGCGACCGTGCCGATGTGTCTGCAACTATTCCTACGCGCCGCAATGTGTCCCGCAGGATTGAGTCCGAAGGGGTCACCCAGAGACTCGCTTTCCTCCGCCGATTTTCCGGATCGCTACGGCGACCGGACGATGGGCGGTATCCCGCGCGCTTTTACGGCTCGTCTTACTATCGGCAGCAGACCAATGGGGCTTTAGGGTGTTTAAAATAAATCTTGAAAATAAGATTTATGGGTAGACTGAGAAGAATGGGGGCAGTGTGGCTGCGGGGAGTTCTCGACGCAACCTTTTATGGTCTCAAACATTAGAATTGAGGACCACTGAGGCGCGGGTGAGCGAAGGGCTTGATTCTACCAAGGTCTGAATGGGACAAACGCGTGTCAAACCCGAGATTTATTTCTTGCCAGACTCACTCGGGTTTGCCGTATTTGACGGTTTCGAGGGCTGTTCAGATGCGGCCCGTGCGTTTTCGCGCTGAATTGCTTCGTACACCTCTTGGCGATGAACCGGGATCTCGGTCGGAGCTTCGATACCGAGACGGACTTTGTCTCCGCGGATATCTACAACGGTAATGACGATATTGTCGCCAATGATGATGCTTTCGTCCCGTTGTCTCGACAAAACAAGCATCGTAAGACTCCTTCTCTCCAGGGCCGACCCTCTTGGTCGACGCGAAATCCATTATCTACCACGGTCTGCGGCGGACTTCCGCAGGTTAGACCTTCTTTGAGGTCGCCGGCTACGTGAGAATTCGGCGTGTAGCGATCACTTCTTAGCAGGTTTTCGCTAAATGGGATCGACACTTAGCGAACGCAAAAGGAGTTGCGATTGGGGAATTCACCGCGCGAAGATCAATCGATGCAACGACCGTGACGATTGTACCCGACTTGCGGATTCCCATACCTGACATTCAGTTTGCCCGACGCGCATGGATTCACAGAGTTCGCGCCGCGAGCTAGGCGACTTTGTCGCGCGACAGGTTCTTTCTGGAAGGCATCAATTCGCAGTAACTCGTGGCCCGTTGTGCGCGTAGCCGCATCAATCCATCGTTCAGCAATGGCATTGGGATACCGAGAGCCTGCCGAATCTTGGTTGTACGAAGCGAGCATTCGCCTTGACCGAATCCTGTTGGACGTTCGTGAAGGATCGAAGGGACCGCCACCCGTGGCGCCGGTAATTCGAAGACATCCGCCAGTCGATGTACGAACTGCGGCAGATTCGTCCGCTCGCTTCCTGCAATGTGATACACGCCGGACAGATTGATCCGAAATGCGCGTTCTAATATGTCAGCGAGGTCGCTTGCAAGAATGGGAGAGCCGTGGGAACTGCCGTTAAAGGGTCCGGCGGATTCCCTTTCAAGCTTCGCAATAAGTTGTTCGATCCATCCTGGGTTAGTGGTCGAGTTTCCAGCCCAGCCGAAAGCATGCGTGCGGATAATGAGGTTGGACGGGCAACGGTTCATCACGATTTCTTCGGCAGCTTGCAGTGCAACGGCCTCCGAAGAACGACACAATCCCTGGCTGTCTTCTGAATGAAACATCCAGGGGCCTGTAAAGATTGAATCGCTGGAAATCCAAGTCAACTGGCAGCCGAAATCAGAGGCGGCATTTGCCCAGATGCGAGCAATGTCCGGGGCTGTTTGGGCCTCAACCCGAGAGATCGGTCGCTGCCATGTCGGGGAACTACCAACACCGCAAAATAATATCCGTGCAGGGCGGAAGCTCGCGAGACATCGTCGGATCGCATCGACGTCGGTCGGGCGACATTTGGAAATCGAACACGCGGGAGATGTCATCGTCTCCGAGAAGCTAATCCCGAACATCTCAAGACGGTCGGCAAAACAGGCTGCGAAATTTGCTCCGACGACCGATTCAATTCCGGCGACAAGGACTCGATCCACGCGTAGGCCTCCCTGCTGGTGCGTGTTATTTTGATATTTACCGCCTCTATCCTCGAACCCCGCTCATCCTGACGGGGCGAGTGCGGCGGAAGTATATCGAGCCTTCGCCAGACCGGCCAACCCCAAAATTCCTCCCCCGCACGCAGCGTCGTTTGGCATATTGTCGGGCCAGTTGGAAGGGTGCGATCTTGTAAGGCAGACCAACAGACCGCTGAGCGAGAATCCGAGGGACTATTGAGGAGGCTTCTTTCGTTTCGCTTCCACTTCCTTCCAGATCGGATCGTATGTTTCCTTGTCAAATGGAGGGCACCCCGTGGGGTATTGGCCCAGAGGATGGTCCTTTGTGCGCATCAGATTCGTGCAATACGAGAACGTTCGGCAAATCTGCTTGCGGTTGAGATGACCATGTTCATGAACATAAAGTGCAAAGTCCGGATGCGCCAGAGTGGCGCGGCCAAAGCCGGCGATGGCTGCATTCCCCGCTGCGACATTCGCCGCAGCTGCATGGACGGCGAATTCTTGCAGCCAGCTGTAGCCACTGCCAACCACGGGAACTTCCGGAACCGCGGCCTGGATGGTGCTCGTCAATCGGAAGTGCCGCAGCACGCCGATCAGAGGATGCTCCGGAGCATTGTAGCCGTCAATGGGTGGAAACTCGGCCGGACGTACCACATGTGGATTCGCGTAGGGATTTCCCGCGGAGACGTTCAGGAGCTTCACTCCTTCATCGCGGAGCAGTTGGGCAAGCCGGATCGGTTCCTGGAGGTTTTCTCGTAAATGATCTTCCGGATTTGTGCCGAAGGCGACCGTCAGCGGAAGATCGTGAGGTACTGGCTGCCCGACAAACTCTTCTCCTTCACCTCGGTACGGGATCCCGTCATAGGCGTTCATCCGTGAGGCGATGATCAGGGTCGGATGCTCCGCGCGAATTCGCCGGACAATGTTGACAATCAGCCGCGTCCGATTCTCGAACGAGCCGCCATAATCACCCGGCCTGTTGATCGCGCCTAGAAGTTCCGAAAGCAGATATCGATGGCATTGTTTGAGGTCGATGAAATCGACACCGGCCTTTACTGCCCAGCGGGCAGCCGCAATGTATTGATCCTCAATGCGCTTAAGATCGTCGTCCTCCAACAGCGGATAGGAGCTGTCCAGCTTCTTTCCCGTTGATTTGTCGATCGTGAGCGGGTCGAGAATGGGGTCACGCGTTGCAATCATCGGACGCTGATATCCAAATCGACCGGAATGCGTCAGTTGAAGCCCGATCAGCAGATCATCGTCGGTACCAACGGCTTCTCGATGTGCCTGCCGACAGCCGTCAAGCATCTGTTCCAGGGCGCTGACTGAACCCGCATGAATCCAGAGTTGCCGGGGATTCATTCTCCCTTCATCCGAGATGGCGGTTGCCTCTCCCCAGATCAGCTTTGCCCCTCCACCTCCGAATCGGACGTATCGGCGATAAGTCAGGTCATCCGGCAGTCCTTCTCGAGTGCCGTCACACCCTTCCATCGGCTGGATCGCCAGGCGGTTGCCAACGCGATGTGAACCGATGGTGATTGGCTGGAACAAGGGCGAAAAGTCGGATGAAAGCGCCAATTTCTGGCCGAGTCGTGCTGCATCAGAGGCAACGTCATTCGGACTTTTGTATTTGAAATAACGGGCCATGGCGTTCGGGAGTCCGACGGTTGCTTGGCGTGGCTGTGAAACTTGCGGATCGATGGGAAGATTGTAGCCGAACGTGTTCTGGTGTGCGCGTCCCCTGCGAACTCGGCAGTTGATTCGTCGCGTCCAATAGTGCATTTTCGTAGTATAGGGTGGTCGTCGGTTCTTCACCAACGACGAGTAATATCATCGTAAGATCATCATCGGAGGTTTCTTATGTCGACTCCGAGCGCTCCCTGGGTGGACGGGCAGACAATCGGTGAAGTGTTGAGGCAAACAGCCCGGAAACATGCCGACCGCGATGCGATTGTATTCCCCGGCTTAGACCAGAATCAGCACCCCTTTCCAGCTGAAACGCCTGTTGCGAATCGCCGCAACTGCTTTCGCCTTTCTTATACACAGTTTGATGAGTCCGTGGACCAGGTCGCACGCGCGTTGTTGGGCATCGGAATTCAAAAAGGGGACCATGTCGCCTGCTGGGCAACGAACTGGCCTCGGTGGGTTATGCTGCAATACGCCACGGCGCGCATCGGCGCAATCATGGTGATGATCAATCCCGCCTATCGGACGTCCGAACTGGCGTACGTATTGAAGCAATCCGACTCCGTCGCCTTGTTTCTCGTCGATACCTTTCGAACCTCGGATTATTTCTCCATGCTCGAGGAGGCGGTACCGGAACTTTCATCCTCGAAGCCTGGCACAATTCGCTCCGCCGAGTTTCCGAAGCTCAGTCATGTCGTTTCGATGAAGGGTGATTCGCGCGGAGGCATGTGGTCCTGGGAAGCATTCTTGGACTGCGGCGCAGGAGTTTCCTCTGAACAACTTCGGAAGCGTGAAGATGAACTCGAGCCGCACGATCCGATCAACATTCAATACACGTCTGGCACAACGGGTTTCCCGAAAGGGGCGATGCTGACGCACCGCAATTTGCTATTGAACGCGTATTATGTGGGGGACTGTCAGCACATCACCCCGGAGGATCGGATTTGCGTGCCCGTGCCGTTTTACCATTGCTTTGGTTGCGTGTTGGGCGTGTTATGCTGTGGGATTTACGGTGCGGCCATGATCGTGCCGGCGGAATACTTTCAGCCGGATGCAACGCTTACGGCCGTCGAAACGGAACGAGCCACGTCGCTCTACGGCGTGCCGACGATGTTTATCGCTCAACTCGAGCATCCGAGCTTCGCGAACAGGGATCTCAAGTCGTTGCGAACCGGTATCATGGCGGGCAGCCCCTGTCCCATCGAGGTCATGAATAGGGTTGCTCACGACATGGGAGCACGAGAAATCACCATTGCATACGGCCTGACGGAGGCCTCGCCGGTGATTACGCAGACGCGTACCGAAGACCCATTGGAGTTGCGTGTCAAGACGGTCGGCCGGCCGATTCCTGACATCGAAGTCAAGCTCATCGATCCCGCGACCAAAGCGATTCTCGGCGATAACGAACAAGGGGAGCTTTGCACGCGCGGGCATGTCGTGATGCTCGGTTACTACAAGATGCCCGAGGCGACCGCCGCGGCCATCGACCCGGAAGGTTGGCTGCACTCTGGCGATCTGGCGATGCGCCAATCCGACGGGTATTACCGCATTACCGGGCGTATCAAAGATATGATCTGCCGCGGAGGAGAGAACATCTATCCGCGAGAAATCGAGGAATTTCTGTACCGGCATCCGGCGGTTGAGAATGTCGCCGTGGTCGGCGTTCCCGACCCGAAGTACGTTGAGGAGGTCGCGGTGTGGATCAAGCTGAAAACCGGCGCGATCGCGACGGAAGATGAGATTCGCGATTTCTGCAAGAAGAGTCTCGCGCACTACAAAGTTCCGCGATATATTCGACTGGTCAATGAGTTTCCACAAACAGTGACCGGCAAGATTCAGAAGTTCCGCATCCGTGAGATCATGATCGAAGAGTTGGGGCTCAAGCAGGCCGAGACGGCTTGAAACCTTCAATCACAATACAATCGACCACGGCCAAAATGCCTGCTGGCCGGTACTCAGAGGCAACAATGAAGCTGGGAGATTTTGAGGTCACCACAATTTCCGGCGGCCGCTACTGGACCGACGGGGGATCGATGTTTGGCATCGTCCCGCGGCCATTGTGGGTGCAGAGTTTCCCGACGGATGAACACAATCGCATTCCGCAGGCGACGAATTGCGTCCTCGTACGGACCGGCAGCCATACTGTCCTCATCGATACGGGATACGGCCCAAAACTTTCGCAAAAACAGCGGGAACATCTCTCCGCTGAACCCGGGGAGCCGTTGATCGAGAGCCTGCGGAGCAAGGGGGTTTCGCCCGATCAGATTTGCACGGTCGTTTTGTCACACTTGCATTTTGATCATGTAGGAGGGGCAACGCGACGCCAGAGTGACGGCACGATTGTTCCCGTCTTCCCGAATGCCAGGCACGTGGTGCAAAAGGTCGAATGGGAGATGGCGACGTCGGGTCAACCCGAATTGAAGAATGCGTACCCGCAAGACAATATCAAGCCCCTTGACCTGAGCGTGCAATGGGATCTGATTGAGGGAGATGTCGAGATCGTGCCCGGGATCAGTGCCCGTGTCACGGGAGGTCATACCCGCGGGCATCAGGCAATTGTCATTGAAAGTGCGGGGCAGGGGGCCGTGTATCTCGCCGATGCCTGTCCGACCTGGCGGCATCTGCGGTCACTTTGGTGCATGGCCTACGACGAGGATCTGCTCCAGGCACGGCGGATCAAGCCAAGGCTCCTTGGCGAAATAGCCGACAAGGGCTGGTGGGCACTCTCCGACCATGACCCAGATCATGCCGCAGCCCGGCTGGTCCGCGATGATTTTCGCGAGTTCGTGTGTGCGGAGTCGATTGTCGCGTTCGATTGACCCGAGATTCTGAAAAAACAATCAGAGTCTCGGCCAACTGTAGTAACGCGGCGATCAGCTGTCGACGTTTGCGACGTCCTCGCAAATTACTTATTCAGCAGACCGTTGATCATCATGATCGCGGCGGGGCCGACAAGCACCACGAAAATTCCGGGAAAGATGAACAGCACCAGCGGGAAGATCATCTTTACCGCGGTTTGCTGCGCTTTCTCCTCGGCCATCTGGCGGCGCTTGACGCGCATGCTGTCCGATTGCACGCGGAGAGCTTGTGCGATGGACGAACCGAACTTGTCGGCCTGAATGAGGATGGCCGCGAGTGCCTTCATATCGTCGACACCGGTGCGGACTCCCAGATCATGCAACACTTCGCGGCGGGGGCGCCCCATTTGCAACTGCATGTTTGCCATTGCGAATTCCGTGCACATTTCCGGTGCACTGTCGGCGAGTTCCTCCGTCACCTTCCGCATGCCGGCATCAAGACCGAGACCGGCCTCAACGCAGACAACCAGCAGGTCGAGCGCGTCGGGGAGCGAGAGAAAAATCTTCTCTTGTCGTCCCCTTCTCACCAACCAAACCCAAATTTCGGGCAGGTAAAATCCGAGACCGCCGCCGATGATGATGGATGTATAACCTTTTTGCGTCATGCCCCAAGACGTAATGCCGAACCCGGCACCGATCATGACGCCGCCGAGGAGCATCGCGAATTTCAGCGCCAGGAAGATCTGAGGCGCGTTCGGGTTGCTGTATCCCGCATTCGCCAGACGGATTTTCAGTTCACTCTGTTCAAGTTCAGTCTTCGGCTGCAAGGCTTTGGAGAGGGCCGGTGCGGCCTTTTCGACCATCGCCCCCATGCCGGTTTTTCCGTCCGATGCCTGATCCTTGTTGCGCAGCGTCGGATCGCGCAATTCGTCCAGACGTTCTGTCGCACGTGACGAACGTGACGAGAAATAGTTAATCAGCGCCCACGCCCCGAAGGTAATGCCGCCGAAAATCGCCCAAGGCAAAAATTGAACAGGATCCATGTCACTCTCTCCCGGGTTGCCCCGCGGTCAGATCTTAATAGCCACAATTTTCTTGATCGCAATCGCGCCCAGCACTTGCAGCACGGCGGCGAGTGCAATCATTTTTCGCCCCAATTCCTCCGTGAACAACAACATCACGTAATCCGGATTGAGGTAATAGACTGCGAAGAACAGTGCGATGGGCAACGCCATCAGCACGACACCGCTGATACGGCCTTCACCGGTCAACGCTTGAACCTGGCCCATGATCTTGAATCGTTCGCGGATGATGTAGCTGATCTTATCGAGGATTTCCGCCATGTCGCCCCCCGCTTGACGCTGGATGGCGACGGCCGTGACGAAGAACTTCAGGTCCATGTTCGGCATGCGGTTCAGCATGTTTTTCAATGCCTGTTCGAGCGCGATACCGAGGTTCTGCTCTTCATATGCGATTGAAAACTCGGTTGAGATCGGCGCGGGCATTTCCTCGACGACGACGTGCAGTCCGGACGCCAAGCTGTGCCCCGAACGGAGAGCGCGACCCACCAACTCCAGAGCGTCCGGCAATTGCTTCGCGAACTTCTTGAACCGCGATCGGCGACGCATCAGCAGCCAGATCATCGGTCCCGATCCGGTCAACAATCCGGCTACCGGGTACAACGGAATCGGGGAATGGCCGATATATGCGAGAAATACTCCAACACCGGCGCACGCGGCGCTTATGGCAAAAAAGGATTCTCCTTTGATCGGCGAATCCGCTTGCTCGAACAGACGCCCCAAATTGGAGAATCGGCTCGTAAGCCCGCTGAACATGCCGGCCACTCCGGCGAGCCCTTCGCGGAAGAATTCTTCCTTGACGATGCCTTCCGACTGAGCCTCACGCGTTTTCTTGCCGGTCATCACTTCCAGCCGGTCTTCGGCGGCGCTGGTTCCAAAATCGCGCAACATGAAGGCGACGGCCCCGACCAGGGCGGCCACACCGACAAAGGCGGCGATTGAAAGAATCAAGGGAGTCATAGGTAGCTCTCGTTATCTTCTCTTGGGCGGTGTCTAAGCGGGTTCAGTATCCCAGGCGACGGGCCGCAAACAGGTTGGCTGGCAACCGAACGCCGGCTGCTTCCAGTCGAGGCATGCATGCCGGCCGTACGCCGGTTGACTCGAAATGACCAAAGGCCCGTCCGTTTTCGTCGATACCATCCTGCACGAACAGGAAAATGTCCTGCATAATCACGGTGTCTTGTTCCAGGTTCAGCACCTCCGTGATGTGCGTCACCTTACGGGGACCACCCTGCAGGCGGTTTGCCTGAATGATCAAGTCGACCGCCGACGCAAACTGGTGACGCAAAGCCTTCATGGGGAGTTCGATGCCACCCATGCTGATCATCGTTTCGAGACGGCTCACGGCGTCGCGCGGCGTGTTGGCGTGAATCGTGGTCAGCGAGCCTTCGTGTCCGGTGTTCATGGCTTGAAGCATGTCGAGGGCTTCCGGTCCGCGGCATTCGCCGATGATGATCCGGTCCGGCCGCATACGCAGTGCGTTCTTGACCAGGTCCGTGGCGGTCACGCGTCCCTTGCCTTCAATATTCGGCGGCCGGGTTTCGAGGCGCAGCACGTGTTCCTGCTGCAATTGAAGTTCGGCCGCGTCCTCGATGGTGATCATTCGCTGATCGCCCGGGATAAAGCTCGACAGCGTGTTGAGCAATGTGGTCTTACCGGAGCCGGTACCGCCGCTGATGATCATGTTCAACCGGGCTTTGATCGCCCCTTCCAGAAGCATGACCATCTCGGGGGTGAAGGCACCGAAGCGGAGCAAATCTTCCAATGTCAGCGGGTTCGAACCGAAACGCCGAATCGTCAGCGACGGTCCGTCGAGTGCCAGTGGAGGAATGACGGCGTTGACACGCGAGCCGTCCGGAAGACGGGCGTCGCACATCGGGCTGGTTTCATCGATGCGGCGACCGACCTTCGAGACGATTCGGTCAAGGATCTGCATCAGGTGTTCGTTGTCGCGGAACACGACTTTCGATCGCTGAATGCGGCCCCCTTTTTCGATGAAGACGTTTTTGGGGCCGTTGATCATGATGTCCGCAACCCCTTCTTCCTTGAGAAGGATTTCCAGCGGACCGAACCCGAACGTTTCGTCGAGAACCTCCTCGATCAATCGTTCGCGTTCCGAGCGGTTGAGCAGGGGGTTTTCGGTGTCGCACAGATGTTCGACAACAAGGCGAATTTCCCTGCGAAGCGTGTCCCCTTCGAGTTCCCCGAGGCGAGTCAGGTCGAGCTTATCAACCAATTTCCCGTGAATCAGCCGCTTCAAATCCTCGAAATCGGACTGACTGGTTTCAACTCCTCGTCCTTGCCGAGGGAGGGGAGGTTTCGAGATAGCCATCGGTGGTGCCGCTCCTTACATCCTTTGAAGACTTCCGCGACCCCTTGGTGCCCTGGGTCATCGATGCGAACCATACAATTCCGGCGTAACTTCCCGGGTGAGAAGCCGCCTCCTGAAAAACCTAGC
>CAZVJA010000020.1:0-41420 GCA_964626885.1 uncultured Planctomycetaceae bacterium
CAACATGCCGATCAGCCGGTTTTTGGATGATCTCCTGAAAACCGGCCATTTCGAGATCTATATGCAGAAGCTGATCGGTGCATTCAATCCGATTGCCGCCGACAAGGTGATGTGCCGCACTATGCTCTCGGTCGATTGGCGCGGCTACCTTTATGATTGCGACTTTAACCAAATGCTCGACTTGCCGGTCGTCCGTGATGTACCACGTCACATCCGCGACTTTGATGAGGATCAACTGCACGCACGCCCCATCGTCACCGGCCGGCACTGCTACGGCTGCACCGCCGGTGCCGGTTCAGGCTGCCAGGGATCGCTGATCGAGTGATGCCGATGCACGGTACTACCGGGCCCAAGATCCGGACAAAAGATCTGCCGCATCAAACAGGTTGCTCGATGCGGCAGTTCGGTTTCAGACAATTCCGCCGGCCTCGGTTGTTCGACGATGGCCAACCTCAGCAACTGTTAACCGATCATGGCCAAGGGGAGGCGGGGAAGACGGCACCTGTCGTCCAAGTGTAGGGGAATGCCGCTTCGGCCCCGGAGGCATTGGCGAAGGTGGCTGTGTCCCCGAAATCGCCGACAATTGTATCCCACGTATTGCCGCCTGCGGTCACGTTTCCGAATTCGGTGACAAAGGTCGAGGCCCCGGTCCCTGCCTGATTGGTGGCGGTGATCGTAAACGGATCGCCGACCCCCGGAGCCGCTCCGAACGCCGCCCCCACGGTAATCGCCTGGTTCAGCAGTGTGGTGGAAGAGATCTGCTGGGTTTGACCGCTGTTGGCACCACCCGTGAATTGCACGAGTGCGTTCACGAGATCTCCGTCCGCTCCGATAACGGCATTCGTGGAACTGAAGACCGTGGTAGTCGGCGCTGGAGCCGGAGCCCCGGCCACGGTGGTCGGGGAGCCGGCAGCAGTGATATCGGACTCATTGGCCTGCGCGTTCCGACGCCGAGTGAGATCGCCGGCGCCGAACGGTCCGATTCCGGGAATCGTCTTGTAAGGATCGGAATTGTTATAGAACGCTCCGATGCGGGTGACGTCGATCTGCTGTCCGACGTTTCCGACGAGCCGGAAGTTCAGCCGTGCCAGCGGATCGGGCACAAAACCGGACGTTGTCCCGTTATACGGATCGGTGAACGGGTTGACGACCGGCGGATCCACCGTCGCCGTGAACGATTCCGTCACGACGTCAATGTTAAGGTTCCCCGAGAAGTGGTTGCTTTCAAGCGCGGCCTGCACCCTGCCGACAGGTCCGACATAACCAAACGGAGCAGCCGTTGCGGTACCAACCCGAATATAAACACCGTTGCCGTCGTCGTCGGAGACTGCATTCACGCCGTTTCCACGGACTTCCGTCTGATTCAAACGGAAATCGATGGAGTTTGTCGTGAAGAGCCCCGCGGTCAGCGACCTCGAGGGGTCAGCTTCGTTCTGCACCATGACACCTTGCAGCCCGTTCGAGTCGATCAAGCTTGTGGGGGTAGTCACGGTGGGATCGTTAGTGCCAATGATATCGACGTTAATATAGCCATTCCATTGGTTATAGATGTCGTAACCGCGTGCGGCGTTGAACCGGACCTTGTTATCCGTGAGAGTGGCGGTGATAACAGCCGCGTTGCCGGTGTCCGTCGTCAAGCTCCAACCATCGTCGCCGTTGTTCTGAATAGTGTTTTGTACGGAGATGGTTCCGAGGATCGCAAAGTCGTCGACGAGCATCTCGACGCCGGATTGGCCGTTGCCTGCGATCGTGTTGTTATCGAGATCGATGTCAGCAGTGGAGAGCAGTGTGAGCGAGGCGTCGACGCCGTCGCCTCCGTTGTCGAGAATGTTGTTCTGGTCGATGTCGATCGTCGCGTTTCCGGCTCCGGCGGCGGTGTAGTTGATGCCGTCATCAAAGTTCCGTTCGATGTCGTTGCGATTGATGTCGATGTCGAAGCTCGTATCACCGTTGTTCAGGTCGACCAATTGGATGCCATGATCGCCGATAATCGTACCGTTGTCGGAGATCATGTTATACTCGATAGCTCCACGGATTTGTGCGAAGAAGTCGGTTTGTGCGAGGATGCCGTCACCCGAGTTGTCGGTGATCGTGTTTCCATTCAGCAAGCTTCCAAGCTGTATGCTCACATCGGCATCAGCGGTCGAGTTGATTGTGACGCCGGTGGCATTGCGCTGAATGGTGTTCTTGGTGATCTGGTAGTTGATGACGAGCGGACCGGGCGTGACGATATCAATGTCACCCCCTTGCATGTCGAGGAAGAGGCCGTTCAGCGTGTTGTCGCTCAGGACGTTATCGTCGATGACGACATTGTCGAGGAAGGCGTCGCCGTTGCGGAAGAAGTGCACGCCAGATTCGCCGTTGAACTGTGCGAAGTTCGACTGAATTGTGATGGCCGGCGCCTGGCTGTTCTGATACATCTCGATCTCGACACCGTCGTCGTCATTGCCGGCTGCGTTTCCGTCCGTATCGATGCCGATGAGGTTGTTCTCGATCGTCAGCAGTGCAAGGACGGAGGTATCCTCGGTGCGGACATGAATGCCGTCCCCGTCGAACAGGGCGTTCGCGCCGTCGGTGGTGTTGGTGATCTGATTACCGTCAATAATAAACCGGCCCGTGGATGCATTCACCCCGTCATCACTCAAGCGGATACCGATGCCGGCATCGACGTTCCCGTCGATCAGGTTGTTGGAAATCAACCGGTTCGGCAGCGTGCCGAAGTCGACGAGACCGGATCGGGCGTGGACGCTGATGCCGAAGCCGCTGTTATTGCTGATGTTGTTGTTGACAATCGAACCTCGGACCGTCCCTTGGTCGAGAGTGGCGATCTGGATACCATGCCCGCCGCCGGTACCTACGCCGTTGCCAGTAATGGTGTTCGGGGTACCCCCATCCTCGCCGATGTTGATGGTGACGGTTGACGTGGCTCCTTCGGAATATGCAAAAACGCCGCTGGCGGGATTCGCCGTCGTGTTGCTGGTTCCGCTGCCGGTGATGGTGTTACCGGTGAAATTATCGACGTTCACCGAGCTGGCGCCCAATGCTCCGGACGCGATGAAGGCGGCGTTATGCCCCGAGTTGTTCGTCAATTCGTTCCCCGTGAACGACGTCACGTTCGTCGTGCCACCGTCGGACAGGATGACGACACCCGCGTCGGCAGTGGTCACGCCGCCGGCACCTTGCGTATCGACGCCCGTATTCAGGCTCGCCTGGTTGTTGTCGAATTCGATGTTATGAGTGCCGTTGCTGGATGCGAGCAGGAACCCGGTTCCGTTGCCCGTGGCCTCGTTGTCGGTGACGGTCGAATTGATCGTCGATGCGCCCCCCGCGTTAACGTTGTATCCCGCGTTGTCGTTGCCGGACGACTGATTTCCGTCAACGAGCAGATCCAATGTTCCGAGCGTATTGGCAATCTGCAATCCGTCGTTGGATAAGCCCGGCGTGCCGGTCATGACGTTCTCTGCGAAGAACCCATCCCCGGTTGCATTGACCAACGCGACGGCATTGACGTAATCCGAGAATTCGTTGCGGTTCAGGTTGAAATCGATAATTGGGGCGAGATTTCCGATGCCATTGCCGCTGGCAGTGTCGGCCGCATTGCGTGCAAAGATATTGATGCCGGAAATCTCGTTGTTGTCAGCCAGGTTGAAGACGCTCGTCCCCGGTGCGATGACTCCGTTGGAAACGATCGGCAATGATCCGGAGACTTGACCCGGAAATGCAAACACCCCTTGGATAGCAGTGACGGTATGCGGAACCGTCGCTCCGAGTACTCGCTGATTGTCGAACAGATTGAACGGGCCACTCATGACTAGGTTGGTGCCGGAATTATCCGTTCGCGGCAGAATACGGAAGATGTCTATCGACGCCGCGTTTGCAGCACGAGCCGATTCCATCAGGCGGTAAGGATTCTCAAAGGTACCATTGCCGATTCCCGCTGAGTTCGGATCGACGTGAACCACGAAGATCGGCTCGCCATCGAGCGGGTTGAGCAGCGGTTCGCCGTTGACGTCCCGCTCCGTCCGGACTGAGATACGGTCGTTACGCACCACCGGCATATTCAGCCGTTCGCGGACCGGTCGCGGCTTGAACCAACGACGGGCCCGTCCGTCGGGGAACTGCCAGGCAACATTGACATTGGTGTTCGAGCCAAACACCTGGTCATTCGTGAAGTTCACGCCGACAGAGATGTCGTCGGTCACAGCGACATCGAGGCGGGTTTTCCAGCCCACGGCATCAATGTCGTCATTGGAATGGAGATAGTAAGCGCCGGTGTGCCCATAGATGCCGTATTTCCCGAGAAAGGGGAGCGGACCGCCGACCTCAAAGTCAGCCCCGTCATAGGGAAACTCGGTGATGATTTGCCGCAAGGCGATGATGTAATTGTCGCGGAAGAATGGATCGCCAATGAAGTGATTGGAAACCTCTTTCGGGTCAGAGTTGAGCAGGAAATATCCGTTTGCGCGGAAGTCGAGGTATTTCCCCAGCGACTCGAAGCTCACTCCAGCCCGGTGGTAATCGTCGCGGTAGCCCCCATCAAAGTCGTACCAGCCAGAAACCCCGAAGATCCGATCCCAGTTGCGGACGTAGTTTCGATATCCCCAACCGACGTTCACGACCCCTTGCGAATTCTGCGTTCCGGCACCCTTCACAACGCCATACATCAGGCTGGTTCCGGGATTGATGTGCCACGGCATGAAGATGCTGCCCTGGTAGTAGTCGTCCCAGCCGAGTCCGTCACCGAATACCCCTTGAAGGTTGTACGTCGGCCCGAAGGGAGGCGCAACTGCGTAACCGGAGGTTTCGGTCATGACAGCGTGGCCCGAACCGCTCGCATCTACGGAGGAGAGGCTTGTCACGCCTGGCTCTTCGGCCATTGCCATCGGAACCCAGGTTGTCGAGCAGACAATCAGGCTGAGGATGACTGGTCGCAGTATCGCTTTCATCGATTTTCCCGATCGTGCGTCCGTGTGAAAATATACCGGTTGCACCGGTGGTAGCAGTTATTCTGAAAGTTTCGGAAATTCCGGCTGCTGAAGTTGAGGCGATTTGTCCGTGCTCCGGTAAGTTCATATGAAAAAGGGAGAGCGAGACTGATGCCGATCCTACAGAAGATGCCATAAGTGATTATGAGAGAAGCGAATAGAGTAGAAACGTCGAGACAGGTTTCTGGCAGTTTTTGGACAGGCACGATTGACGTAAGTGTGATTTCTGAATTGCAGAGATTGGTTTGTCGAGGTCATAACGACCAAATGTACTTTAAGGCGAGAATCGCGATTTAACTTATTGTCATTATTAGATTTGCAGATACTGTATCGCAAACATCCAGTTCTACCCCAGCTTCCAGAGTGAATCTGGTGGACGGCGCCTGCGAACTCTCCGCAATATTCCGGAACAACCTATCCGCATACGCCGCCCTAAGATTTGCAATCTTCCCTGTCTTCCAGAAGTCGCGGTTACCCGCTCAGGTACGTCTGCGGTTAGTCCCACCGGAAACCAATCGAACAGAACGGAACGGGTTAGTTGTCACAGGCGGAAGCCCCCGTTAGGCTGACGAAATTCTTATCGCGAAAAAGGAGCAAATTTCGCCGGTTCCCTCAACAGTTTCCTATCCGGATAAATGCCGAATGAATCCATCTGCCATGACACAGACGAAGACCTTGATCCAGGTGGGGCATAGCCCTGATCCCGACGATGCGTTCATGTTTCATGCGCTGGCGAATGATAAGATCGAGACCGGTCCATACCTCTTTCAGCACACGCTGCAGGACATCGAAACACTCAATCGCCGCGCTCTCAATGGGGACTTGGAGCTCACGGCCGTCAGCCTGCATGGTTATGCCTACCTCACAGAGACGTACGCCCTTTGTGCCTGCGGGGCGAGCATGGGAGAGAATTATGGTCCCATGGTCGTATCACGAGGGGGTGGCGATATTGCAAGCCTGCGCGGCAAACGGATCGCCGTTCCCGGAACACTGACGACCGCCTTCCTCACCCTCAAGCTGCTGTTGGGGGAGGACTTCACTTATGAGGTTCACCCTTTCGACGAGATCTTAAACATCGTCGCTGCCGGAAGGGTTGATGCCGGGTTGATTATTCACGAAGGGCAGCTCACTTTCGGTGACCAGGGGTTGCAGCTCATCGTCGATCTGGGCCGCTGGTGGCACGACGAAACCGGCTTGCCGCTTCCTCTTGGCGCCAATGCCATTCGACGCGATCTCGGCCGAACGGCAATGGAAGAGGTAACAGCGCTGTTGAAGCAGAGCATTGAATATGGGCTTGAGCATCGTCAGGAGGCTCTCGAGCACGCTCTGCAGTATGGCCGGGATCTAGACCACAAGAAAGCGGACCAGTTTGTCGGGATGTATGTCAACGACTGGACACTCGACTTCGGAGAGCGCGGCAGAGAAGCCGTCCGCACATTGCTCGACCGTGCTTATCAGGCCCGCGTGATTCCCAAACCGGTCAACCTGGAATTCATCGGTTGAAGTGGCTTCATCGGCGAATGCTTCCGCCGCGAAGCATGTACTGGGCGAACGAAATAAGCCCCGCGAACCGGAACCGCGCGTCGACGTAGTGTTCAATAACATAAAAGGCGAAGTAGTACGCGCGACAGAACGCCCAGACCGTCAAGTTTAGCAGAACCGCGACCCGCCAACTCGGCGCTTCCAGCAGCACCAAGACTGCCGCGATCAGGCCAAGGAGCAGAAACAATGCACCTTTGGTCCAGATCAATTTTGGGTTTTGCAGGTCCATCGGTTTTCTCCCCAAGCAACGCCCCGTTTTCATCGTACGCGCGAGACTGTCTGCTGGCAATCTGATTGCTGAGACGTTGCCGCTCATGTCGCCGTGGGCAGGCCTCCCTACTGCGGGCTGTCAGCGGCTGATAAACTGAAAGTTCCGGCGAATTCGTCGTCTCAGCGCTCGCCGGGCTACTCAACCGCCCAGTCGTTATCGAGCTGTTCATGCCGTCGACACAGCACGAGTCCGCATCTCCCTCCGATCGATTGCCTTTGGGAGCGATCTGTGTTCTCGTCGGGTGCTGTCTGGGGGCGCTGGCTGTCCAGACCGTGTTGCAAACTTCAACAACGGCGACAGCATTCATGAGTGGTGCCGCTTGGCGATCGTTGATTACTTTACTCCGCGGAGATTTTTTCACTCTGCCGAATGGAGATGTGACAGCGGAAATCTCAATGTCGCGAATAGTTGTTCCTCTGGCGATAGTCGCGGCCATCAGCTGGTCTTCCGGAGCATGGTGGATCGCGCATTACTCTGGACAAGATTTTAGGCAAACTCTTGGGAAGTGGGGCTTGTTTGGCTGGCTTTGGTGGATGTTTGGAGGAGCGTGGGAACTGGCGCGACTGACCACATTCGCGCTCGGTCTGACTTCTCTGGAAACTCTGTTGCTCGCTACAGCCGATCTTTGGTTCGCACTCGCGCTCGGAGGCTGGCTGGCAACATTTTTCGCGCTCGCTATCCGAAGCCCCATCACCAGCAGCTCTTCTCCCACGAGGAAAGGAGAGAATAAGAAACCGACTCGAGATGCGGCCGCACAAAGTGACAAGTCCACAGCTCTACCAGGACTGTTCGATCACGTTTCCGACCTCAGCGAGAATTATCGCGTTCCATCTGTCGTGTGGCTGTTCGTCGCCCTGTACATCGCGATCTTCACGGCGATGAACTGGCAGCTTTATCGCGGACTACTGCTGCCGCACGGTGACTCCGCGATGTATGAGGAACACCTCTGGAATCTGACGCATGGCAAAGGCTTCCGCAGCTATCTCGACCAAGGGTTGTTCCTTGGTGAACACATCCAGGTCGTCCACCTGCTGTTGCTGCCGCTGTATTTGCTTTGGCCATCGCAGTTGCTATTGGAACTCTGTCAATCGACGATTCTGGCTGTGGGTGCGATCCCTGTGTTCTGGCTGGCACGACGGCACACGGGAACGCGACTCGCGGGGATCTGCCTGGCAGCCGCGTATCTGTTGTATTTTCCGTTGCAGTATCTCGATATCGCCATCGACTTGAAGACCTTCCGGCCGAATGCGCTCGGCGTGCCAATGGTCCTCTTCGCGCTTGATCAGCTTGAACGCCGCAATTACCGCGCAATGGGGTTCTGGATGTTGTTAACACTCTCCTGCCAGGAAGACTGGGCGATTCTGCTCGCCTGTCTCGGAGTGTGGATTGCGTTGCGGCATGCACCGAGTAACGGGTCCTCGAATCCACAATCCGCAATCCCTAATCCGCAATCCGATGGGGACACTCGGCGTTCGCGATCCGCCTCCTGGCTGCTCGGCGGCGGCATCGCTTTATTTCATGCCGTCTACCTCATCGTCGCGACGCGCATAGTCATCCTGTGGTTTCGTGACGGGAAGGAGATTCACTACGCGGGGTACTTCAGCAAGTGGGGACATGGTTTGACAGAGATTGTGTGGAATATGCTGACCCATCCCCTCATGTTGTATCAGGAACTGGTAACGACCGAGACCGAAGTCTACTTGCTTGTCTTGTTGCTGCCGTTGGCGTTTTTGCCACTATTATCGCCCGGGCGGTTGGCCGTCGGTCTTCCGGTTTTTGTGACATTGTGTTTGAACGAGTTGGCAGGATCGCGATTTCCGTGGCACCATTTTCACGCTCCGGTAGTGCCCATTGTCTTCTGGTCCGCAGCGGCTGGGTTGGGAAATCTTTCACGAGTCTGGCGGCGAGTCTCGCAGTGGTTGCACCCCGGTGGAGATGAGACCGGACTCAACTTTGCGTCAACGCCAAGTTTTCGTCTGGCCTGCCATGCTGCCTGGACTTGCTCACTGGCGACGGGATTGTTTCTCGGACGTTCGCCACTTGGGGTAAAGTTCTGGGACTCCGGCTCGGAGTCCTATTGGCGGACGTTGTATGTTCCCGGAAAAAGAGCGGAGCTGTTTGCGCGAGTGCTGGAGAAGATCCCCCGGTCGGCGCGGGTGGCGTCCACCGACTTTGTGCATCCCCGCTTCACGCATTACGAACGCTCTTACGATTACAGCGATTATCCGCGCGCTGTCAGCAATTACGAAGCGAAGGTTCCGGACGACACCGATTACATTGTGATCGACACGCAACATTCTTACAGCACGATTAAGAAACCGGAGCAGTTACGTGAGTGGCCGGAGCAATCCGATAAGTGGGAGTTGCTTCCGGATGATACCGAAGGGTATTTCATCGTCCTTAAACGAAAGTGACCCGTGCTGCTGATCGATCTGCTGGCCGAAGATCTCACGTATACGATCGTTCTGCTCGTCTGGACGATTGGGTTGGCAACTGCGCTCGTTGTGTTGCTCAAGCAAAGGCGGCAAAGTCGCGCGAATCGCCGCAAGATGCTGTTCATTCACGTTGGCTTAGCCTTCTGGATGGTGTTAGCGGTGGGGACAGCGTGTGAAACGTCGTTTGCGTTATTCGTCGATCAAAGCGACACGTTCAACACGACCAATGTCTCGAAACGCTGGTTGCGGCTGCATCACGACAACGAAAAGCAGCCCCCGTTGGGGAACCGCGACATTGAGTCCTTCACGAAGTTTCCCCCGCCGGGAAAAAAACGCATTTGCTTTGTGGGAGACAGCTTCACGGCTGGCCACGGTGTGAAGCACATGAGGGATCGCTTCGCCGATCGCATCCGTGCCCGACTTGAGGAAAAGCAACCCGGCAGATATGTCGTAGCGAACCTCGGCGACCCGGGATTGGAAACTTCAATGATCGAGGCGATCGTCCATTCCCTGCTGCTGGATGGAAATGAGATGAGCATGGTCGTCTACGTGCTCTGCCTGAATGACATCGAAGGGTTTCCGCAGGTAGTCGATGGCAAGGACAATTGGGATACACCGACGAAGAAAGCACTCGCGGGAGTCTATGTCGCAGCACCTCGATTCTTTCTGTTCCGCGATACTTACTTCTTCAACTGGCTGTACTACCGCTACCTGCAATTGAGGAGTCCGGCTTCAAATTCCTACTTCGACGCACTTGCGGAGTCGTATCGGACGACACAGTGGGATCTGATGAGCCGCAAGATACTGCAAATGCGAGACGAATGCCGGGAGAAGAACGTCGAGTTCCGCATGGCGATTTTTCCGTTTCTGCACAGTCTGGGGCCAGATTATCCGTTTCTTGAGACCCATCGAAAACTCGTCGCGTTCTGTCAGGCACACGAAATCCGCGTGCTCGATCTGGAGCCGGTTTTTCGCGCGCATGCTGAGGAGCACCTAACGGTCAATCCGTTCGACGCACATCCGAACGAGCGGGCACACGCCATCGCGGCGGAGGCGATGGAGCAGAAATTGCTGAACGATCTTTTCGAACCGGCGGGGAAATGAACAAGGAACCGGCCAACGAATCGACGCGAGAAGTGAAGCGGCGCGAGCGGTTGATGTGGATCGCGGTTGCGCTGCTTCTGGCGTTGCAATTCATATTGGGATGCGACGCGGCCGGTCGCTTGACTCCCACGCACGATGAATACTGGCATCTGCCGGTCGGACTCTTGAACCTCAAGACCGGCCGATTCGATCTCGACAACCTCAATCCCCCATTGATGCGGATGTGGGCTGCCTTGCCACTCTTTTCCACATCCGCCGGCGATATTGAATCTGATTATCATCCCGAGGCCACCGGTTATGGTGACGCGTTCGTGCAGCATGCCGGACAGAAGGTAAGCAGCATCCCGCAAGCGGCTGATTACAAGGGTTGGTTTCAGCATGGCCGTGTGATGGTTCTGCTGTTGACGGTCGCGACGGGGCTCGTGCTCGCAATCTGGTCGCGCCAAATGTTCGGCTGCGGAGCCGCGGTGCTGACGACGCTGCTTTGGGTGACCTGTCCCAACATTCTTGCACATGGGTCTCTTGTCACGACTGATCTGGGGGCCGCTGCCTTCTTCGTGTTTGTGTCCTATGCAGCCTGGAAGCATGCCCATCGGCCGACATGGAGTAAGGCTGTTCTGTGGGGTACGATCCTCGGCCTGGCCCAGCTTGCGAAATACACTTGCGTATTGTTGTACCCCGTCAGCCTCGTGATCTGGATCGTCTGCCGAGTCCGCAACCGTGAAGCGGCGGCCGCGAACTGGAAGCGGTCCGCGTTGCAGGGGGTGACGGTCTGTGCCGTGAGTCTGGTGGTGTTAAACGCGGGGTACCTGTTCCACGGCAGTTTCACACCGCTGTCGAGTTACAAGTTTCAAAGCGCCGCGCTTTCGGATTGGCACACGAAACTCGGGTTGCTCGGGCGGCTGCCTGTTCCCTTGCCGCGCGATTACCTGCAGGGTCTCGATCGCCAGAAACAGATCATGGAGAGCCCGCACCCGGTCTATCTCGACGGTGAGTGGAACATCGAAGGATTCTCGAACTACTATCTGATGGCGATGTTCTACAAGTTGCCGCACCCGTTACAGCTCTTGTTCGTATGTGTTGTGCTATTTCTCGTCAGCCCAGCTTCCGTGAATCGGTCGATCCGAACTCAGAGTGTGGTTCTGTTGCCTGCATTCGCGATGCTCACCGCTGCGGGCGCAGGGGGGATGCAGCTCGGTATTCGTTATGTGCTGCCGGTACTCCCGTTCCTAATGCTGTTCGCGGGACAGGGGGCGCGCTGGTGGGACTGGAAACGAGCACGACTTCGTACCGTGGTCGTCGCGATTCTCGCCCTAGTATCCTGTGTGTCACTCCGGTACCACCCGCATCATCTCGCGTATTTCAACGAATTGGCTGGGGGACCGGTCGGTGGGCGGGCACACCTGCTCGATTCGAATCTCGACTGGGGGCAGGATCTCGACGGTTTGAAATCCTGGATGGATACAAACAATCAGCAGGAAATCGGGCTGGCGTATTTCGGCACCGTCCCGCCAGCCTCGCTCGGAATCCGCTATCGCGTTCCACCGTCGCGCGTCCCGCAACCCGGCTGGTACGCGGTGAGCGTGAACTTTGTCATGGGACGACCGCACGTGTTGCGCGATGAAACGGGAAAGTTTCGCGCCGCGGATATTAACGAGTTCGCGTACTTCCAGTTCTTCGAGCCAGCCGCTCGAATCGGTTACTCAATTGACGTCTATCACCTCACGCAAGATGACGTCAATCGTTGGCACGCCGCACTGCAGCGCGCCGGCATGCGATGAGGTTACGATCCCATGAAAAGGCCCACCGACGGCCGTCGGTGGGCTTCTCGCGTTCTTCAATCAGCAGTCGATCAAGACGCTGTATTTATTCTCCCGTCGCTTGGGGCGCGCCCGGAGTTGGGCGATCCTCAATGAGAACTTTGATCTCATCCGAGTTCCCGCGCAGTTCCGGTGCATACATGCCGAGGGCGATCGTCGGCAGCGCACTGAACTTGCCCGGCGTTTCCGCCCGCATGCGGTAACTCACGCTATGTTTGCCGCGCGCCAGCCGCCTCACGAAGAACGTCACCTGCTCGTCGCGCAACTGCACATAGGCCCCGAGGCTGGTCGAGTTATAGCCGCTCTGCACGTCGAACGGTTCAAAACCGGCGGCCTTCTTATCCTCAAACAGCAGGTGCTCGTAGTCGTTCTTGCTGTCGATTTCGAGCTCGATCTCCACCAGATCGCCGCTCGTGACCGAACCGAGGTTCGGAATCTCGACTCGGTCGTACTTCTCGACACGTTGATCGATCACCTGTCCGCGCGAACCGGCCACGTGCTCTTGCTTGTCTTTCCGAACGAGCTTGTAGTATTTGCGGTTCACTTTGATTTCCAGCCCGGCGGCTGTGATGGGATCTTCCAGCGTGAAATTGGTGAGATACGCACAGAAATAAACCGGGCCGGTTCCCTGCCGCTTCAGCTCGACGGTGTGCACGCCGGTTTCGACGGCGTCCCCTTCCAGCACAAACTTGTTGTCGAAACTGAACAGGTTCTCGGCATCGATTTTCACCTCTTTGCGTTTCTTGCCGTCGAGCCAGACTTCGAGCGTCATGTCCGGCTTGTCTTCACCGCTGGCCGTGAGATACTCAGCCAGCGCCTCGATGGCGATCGCCGTGTCGCGCGTGCTGTTCCAGTACGTGGCGTGCTTGCGGTTGTTGATGAGGTACTTCACTAACCGGGACGCTCTGTCCCCTTTCGGCTTGGTTTTGGCCAGCAGTTTAAGATAGTACGCGTTCGCCTCGACCTCGCTGTCGTACCAGAACCACCAATAACTTCCTTCCGGCATCTTGAGATACGCGGTCTGGTTCTCGTCGTCCTGGACCAGATATTGATCGATGTTCTGCAGAATCATCGCCAACTTGTCGGCTTGGTTCTCCTTGTGCAGCGCCAGCCCGTACATCGCTTTTGCATAGACCGAAAGATGCGACCGGTCGCGATAGAGGAAATCTCGCATGTTAGCATCCGACACGCCGGCATCGGCAAGCACCATGTAGACCAACGCATCGATGTTGTCGGCGTACTGCTTATACGGAGTGACGCGCTCACCTCGCTCGTCCTTCTTTTCGTAATTTTTGAGCCAGGTGACCTGTTCTACTTGATAGTTCTTGAGCCACGCGATCCCTTTGTCGAGCACGCCGGGCGCAAGTGCGACATCGTTCTGAGCCGCCAATTGCAGACCGTGCACGATGAGCGCCGTCTGGTGTGGCGACGAGTATTCGCCCCACCCCCAGAACCAGCCCCACCCGCCATCACTGAGCTGCATTTCAGTGAGTGCCTTCACCCCTTGCTTGACCATTCGTTCGACCTCGGCATTGTCGAAGACGGGGTTGTGGTCGTAACGCTTCCAGCCTTCCGCGCGGGCGGGGTCATCACCTATCTCCTGCGCGTTGAGATTTATCCGTTTCTTCTTCACCGCTTCAAGGTCGATCTGCATCCGCTTCAGAATGTTTTGCGTGATGACCGTCGGCAAGAACCGGTTGAGGGTGCAGTCGGTCGTCTCGTGCGGATAGCTGACGAGGTAGGGGAGGGCATCGACCATGGCCCCGGCCAGCGTGGGGGAATAGCGGATTTCGAGCCGGCTTTCATTGATCCGCCGTTCGCCGGGCACGCGGATCTCGAACTTCGATTCATTCTTATCCGGACGAATTGCGCCGGCATACGATTCGGTCTTGAGCATTCCGTGAATGCGGACCGGAAACTTCATCTGCATCGCGTCCGACTCTTCATCGGTGAGGGCCTTCATCCGCACGATCGCTTCGCCGGCGCCCGTCACCTTCACGCGCCAATCGACTCGCTGCTCGCCGCCGGCGGGAATTTCAACGGTCCGCTCCGCGGCATCCACCGGTTGCAGAGTGTTCCCTTCCAGTTCCAGAACTACTCGGGCCGACTTCATGCTCGGGAGATAGTTATGCACGTTAGCGGTGAGGACCACTTCATCCTTTTCGACGAAGAATCGCGGTGCCTGCAGACGAACGAGCAGTTTCTTGGTCGTGATGACTTCCGATTCTCCCTGGCCGACCTTTGTGCCGTGGCTCATCGTCCAGGCGCGGATCTTCCAGGTGGTGAGGTTTTCCGGCATGGTGAGCGCGATTTCCGCCATGCCATTCTCGTCGGCAATGACGGAGCCGGCCCAGTAGGCAGTATCGGCGAATTGCGTGCGGACCGTCGGTTCGATGAGTGGCTCTGCCCCTGGCGCGCTGCTTTCCGCCTTGGCTTCGAGAGCGTCCATTGGTGCCGCGGACGCTGGTGGCATTGCCCCTTCGCCATCTCTGGCCGACATGCTCTTCCTGACAGCACCACCCAACGCAACGCCTTCTTTCAGTGCATCGCGTCCTTCATCCATCATCAGATCGCCGAACACCCCGATGTTACCCATCGGCGTTTCTTTCTCGCGTAGCAGGTTGTACGAAATGCGCTGCAGGCTGGTGAGCGTGTAGGGATGATGACTGCGCCGCCATTTCCAGAAGAACTCGCGAATCTCCGGGACGTTCGAGCCGCCGGAGATATAATCAACGCTCTTGTCGTAGATGGAAAGCGCCGTTTGTCCAACGATCGGCTTGCCGTCGATGTCGGTGAGCTTGACCTTCACCGTGGCGGGAGTGCCAGGCTTGTACTCGGTAGCGGAAGCAGCCAGATCGACGTTGACGACTCGTTTCTCGGGGGGAACGATTACTTCCCGCGTCTCGGTGAAGACCTTACCGCCGGAGATGGTAAAGGCCTCGATGAAGAAGTTCGGCATGTCTTTTTTGACGACGCCGATCTCTTGAATCGTGCTCTTGCCCGTGAGGCGGATGATCTGCGGGCGGGGATAGATGCCATTTGTCGGTCGCACAAACAGGACGACCGTACCGCTGACGCGGTTGGTGTTGATCATCAGCCGGACGGTTTCGCCGGGGGAGTACTCGCGTTTCTCGGTGACAAGCTCGATGTCGTTGAATCGGAAATCAGAGCCGTTGTTCCCTTGCCCGATAACGGTGACGAGATACCCCCCTTCGACGGTGTGTTCCTTAGAATCGGTCACTTTGTACGACAACCGATACTGACCAGGATCGGCTGCTTTGATCTGCAACTCTGCTTCACCGCGTTCGTTGGTGTCGAGATTCCAGTTTTCCAGCAGCGTTTCGACAGGCTTCGCGTTTGCATCGTATGTGATTTTGTAAAGTGACAGGATCCCTTTTCCCGCGACCGGTTTCTGGTCGAGCGTTTGCGCTTTGAAGCTTGCTTTGACGGCATCGCCGGCGCGGTAATAACCCCGATCGACCCAGCTGAAGACCTTGAAGGGACTGCGGGCGACGAGAACATTCCCCTTGCCGACGATCGTGCGGCGCGAAGCATCGACAACTTCCGCGGTGACTTCGTATTGGTGATCGAGATCTCCATGAATCGCTTTTGTAAAGGATGTATCGATCTCTACCTTGAAGGTGCCATCCTCGCCGATCGGCACTTCCGCATCAGCCACAACTTCCGGCGGATCGTGCCGCGCGGGCCACCAAAAGGGATACGGCCGCATGCATCCCCAGATTTTCCAGCCAGGATACCAGTCGTAATCATAGGCGAACCACCAATAGCCGGGACCGTAGAACCAGTCCCACAGACCGACTGGATACCAGTGCGCCGCGTGGTTCGTCCGCTGTACTTTGTAATGCACGGTGGCCTTCGTCACCGGAGCGCCGAAATAGTATTTCGCGCGGATGGTGGCTGTGACTTTGTCGCCGAGCGCGACCGGTTCGGTCGGAGCTTCGACAGTGACTTCGAATTCGGGCTTCTTGTATTCTTCGACCCGAAAGCTCCCGCCGCCGTCAACCCCTCCTTCGACAATGGCGATTGAATACTGGCCGAGCGCGGCTCCCTTGGGAATCGCATACTCCCCCTCGAACCCGGCATACGCATCCGACAGGTACTCTCTTTCGAAGACATTTTCGCCAAGCGGGTTGGTAATCCGGATTTTAAACTTCTTGTTTTCGAAGTCCGAGACATCCTCCATATCGTATTTCGCGTGCCGCACCCAGAACTTGTACTTGGCCGATTGGTCGGGACGATAGACCGGCCGATCGGTTGCGACGAAAACTTTTGTAGCGTTGTATTCGGTATCGTCTGCGCGTCCATACCAGACACCGTCAAATCCAAGATAGGCAAAGCGACCCTGATCGTTGCGAGCGATAACCAGCCACTGATATTCGTGCTCGAGATCCTTCTGGTCCGGAATCACCTGTCCATCGGCGTCAGCGAACTCCGCAAACTGCCGTGTTCGCACGCGATACTCATTCCGCTGGATGTGTTCGTTCCAGAAACCGAAGAAATCGAGATGCGCCTTCGGTACCGGCTTGCCTGTTACCGCGTCGGCGACGAAGTAATACGCCGCGTCGTTGATCGGCTTTTTGACGATGACCGTGTCAGCGATCCAGACGACGATGCGGCTGGTGTTTCCGTCCTCCATTCGCGCGGTGACGAGGTACGCTCCCGGTTTTTGCAGCGGTGTTGTGATGCTGATGCGGCGGTCGAAATGTGCGTTGCGCGCTTCGAGGTCGACATCCCAATCTGCGACCTTCTCGCCGACATACTGATTCTGGTTCTTCACGACCAGTCGATGCCCAAGGTCGCCGATGTTCATGTTGTCCCAGTCGAGACGCTGTGGATTAGATTTTAGAAAGATTTTGACGTCATCGAGCAGCTTCTCGACTTTGACTTCCTTGGCCTCGAGGTGAACCTTCTTACCATTGCGGAAGCGGAAGTCGAGTACGCTACCTTTGCCAGCTGGCTGTGTATCGGATCTTTCAAATCGCCCCCAGTTGCCGACGATCTGATTCAGCCGGGTGCGTTTGTAATTGTTGCTTCCAGGCCCAAACTGCGAAATGTTCTTCCGCCAGTATTCGGCCGCGCGGGGGTACTGCCGTCGATTCTCGAAGATTTGCGCGAGAGTTTCGAGGGCACTTTGGGCATAGCCGTTCTGTTCACCGCCGGCAACCTGCTGATAAATGCGAATGAAGTTGAACTCGTCGGGAAGCTGGAATCTTTTTACGCCTGTCGCAAGCTTGGCGATTGTTTCCTTCTCTCCGAGCGTGTGGAGGGCATACGGACCGCTTTCGTCTTTATCCGGATCATCGCTTTCATGCGGACCGAAGAAGCGGCCGTAGTAGCGCATTGTCTGTACGCCAAATTGCTCGTGCAGAAAGTTTGCGAAGGTCATATGAACTTCGGTGCTGCGGTTTGGATCGACCTTCGCCGCCTGGTCAAGACACCATCTCCAGCGTTCGCCGTCCGTCTTTGCCGTCTCGTAGCTCTCGGGCTTGTGATGGAAGACGGGATTGCCCTCCGCATCGACCGGCGCACCGCGCGGGTTTTGGCCCCGGCTGGGCCACCAGCCGAAGTATTGCGTCTTCTCATAATCCGGGAGCGTTGAAAGATCGGTAAGTGCCTGCAACTCCCAGGCGTTGAGATAGCCTCGTCCTTGCAGGAGTTGTCGGGCGAAGTCGAGGTAGAATCCCGACGCGGCGGCGTGGTCGGACTCTGCCTTGACGATTGGGAGTGCTTGCTGCATCAGTTGCAATGCGCGAACCCGATCTCGTTCGAGGGAGCTGACCATTTCGCCCCCACCCCGTTTTTCCCCGCGATAAAACTTGCCGGCGACGGTGTAGCCGTAATGTGTTGCGCCGAGATACGAATTTGCGGCGGCACTGAGCAATTGCCAGTTGTTTGCGTGCAGGGCGATGACCTGCTCGCGGAACTCGTCCGCTTCATCTTCGCGTGCCAGGTTCCGCAGACATTGAACCGCGCGGTCGAGGTCGTAGCCCACTTCCGTCTTTCCGTTCGTCCGGTCGAGCGCGAGATCGCGGAACAATTCCCATGCGTCGCGATAGTTGCCGGCCGTGAATTGCTTATCCGCCGCCGCTCGGCGATCCGCAATGGAACCTGCGGGGGCTCCCCAGGATGTGGCCCAAATCGTGAATGCAAGTGTAATCGCCAATCCGAGATGCTTTGCCATATGAAGATCGCCTTATGACTACGCGTGATGCCCGCGCTGTGTGCTGGAAAAATCCGCCGGCTGAGGAACGCCACGGTCAGAATGGATGTCAGTGCCTCCGAGGCAGCCCGGGATTTCGAATTTTCCAGGCGGCGGGGCTCGCAGGTCCGTGCGATAGGACGCCATTGCAACCGGCGAAGTTCCCGAATACTCTCGGGAATCGTTCCAGCCCCTTGCCGAGCCGGTGATTATGTTGATTTTCATGGAATTGTCGATCCCATGAGCAACTTCGACCTGTTGTGGATTTTCACCGCGTTGGGGTACCTGTTGACCCTAGTCCTCATCCGCTGGGTGCTCCTGACGAAGGAGAAGCAGCCGGTCTCGTCGGTGGCCTGGATCATGGCGATCGTGACGATTCCGTTGCTCGGCGGGTTGCTGTTTCTGATCTTTGGGATCAACACCGTCGAGAGGCGGGCGGCACGCAAGTTGCGTGCGACTCGCGCCATCTCTCGCACGATCCCCGAATTGTCGCAGTATCAACTCATCGCCGGAGAAGCACTCAGCCCGCAGCAGGAACGACTGATGCGGTTGGCAACGCATGTTACTGAGACGCACCCCACGACCGGTAACGTGGTTGAGTTGCTGGCTGATACCAACCGGACTCAGGCTCTCATCGAGCAGGCAATTCAGTCTGCCGAGAAGACAATCCACCTGGAGTATTACATCTGGCAACCGGACCGCACCGGAACGCGCGTGCGCGACATGCTGATACAGAAAGCGCGCACAGGAGTGAAAGTTCGGTTCTTATATGATGGCATCGGTTCGTCGCGACTGAGCAATCGATTCCTGCAGCCGATGCGCGACGCGGGGATTCACGTTGCGGCTTTTATTCCCGGGAGGACGTTCCGGGAACGCTGGTCGCTCAATTTGCGCAATCACCGCAAGATCGTCATTGTTGATGGGCAGACCGGGTTCACCGGCGGGATGAACATCGGCGACGAATACCTCGGCAAGAATGTACAGTTGGGATTCTGGCGCGACACTCACCTGCGCTTGCATGGCCCAACCGTCTTGCAATTGCAACAGGTGTTCGTGGAGGACTGGTATTACGCTACGAACGAGGAAGTGACGCAGCCGGAACTGTTCCCAACGCCTGTGGAACCGGGAAACGTCACGGCGCAGGTGATTGTTGGTGAACCGGCCGGCGAAGCGCGGGCGTTTCATTCGCTGATGTTTGCAGCGATCAACGAAGCGCGGGAGCAGGTGTTGTTGGCAACCTCTTATTTCGTCCCGCCGGAATCGCTGGTGACGGCGCTCGAGACAGCTGCGCAGCGAGGCGTGAAGGTGCGCCTGCTGCTGCCGGGCAAATCGGACCATCCTTGGACTGTTTTGGCTGCGCGTTCCTATTACGAGACGCTGCTGATCGCCGGCGTTGAGATCTTTGAATATGGTGGTGGATTGCTGCATTCGAAGACACTGACGATCGACGGTACCTGGTCACTCGTGGGGAGTCCGAACTTTGACAATCGGAGCTTGATGTTGAACTTCGAGGTCGCGGTGGCTGCCTACGACTCGAAGACAGCGACGCAATTGGAAGAACAATTCGAGAGTGATCTGGCTAAGGCCAAGCGAATCGACCCGCGGGCGTGGTCGAACCGGCCAGAGCGGTATGTGCTGGCGGAGAACATCTGTCGGCTATTCGCGCCGGTGTTATAAATTCTCCGGTTGAACAGAATTCGCAGTTCAACCAAAAAACGAACGGGGGTGGCTCGTCTTGAGTCACCCCCGTTCCGGGCAGGAATTCGAGAGATCGCGGTCATCGACGAACCAGGTGACCGACCGTCTTGGCCGGCCACCTGGGTTCTCAAGGATCAACCTTTGGCATCCGCCGTCGGAGCAGCACAGGTCGGTGCGGCGCAACTGGGCGCCGCACAGGTCGGGGCAGGGCAGCAGCACTCTACAGGAACCTGCTTGCAGACGGTTCGCGGGACACAGCGGGTCATCTTGCATTGAACCTGCCGCGGAACGCAGCGGGTCACGGTCTTGTATTCGGTGCAGCAGACCTTTCGGCAGACAGTGTAGGGCACCTTCCGCGTGCAGGTTTCATGCGTGTAGGTGCAGGTAGTGTAAGGCACCCGCTTCGTGCAGCATTCCTGCTTCATGGTGCAGACGGTGTACGGCACCCGCTTGGTGATGCACTCTTCCGTCCAGGTGCAGGTGGTATACGGCACCCGCTTCGTGCAGCATTCCCGTGTCATGGTGCAGACGGTGTACGGCACCCGTTTCGTGCAGCATTGACGTTCCATGCGGCAAACGGTGTAGGGCACCCGCTTCGTCGTGCAGCAAGGAATTTGCCGGCAGACAGTGTAAGGAATCTGGCAATGCTTCACTTCCTGTTCATACCGCGTGCAGCAGACTTCCTGCTGAACGACTTTCGGGCACCAGATCTTCTTGCAGCAGGTCGTCGGCGGGCACTGCACCATTTCTTTGCGGCAGCAACCTGGTTTGTAGACGCAGCAACCGGAGCAGTTCCATTCCCACGTCCCCGGGTCGCAGACACAGCGTTCGTAGCAGGGGCCGGGAATCTGTTCGGTCACGGTCTTCCACTCACCGCAGCAAACGTCAACCAGCTTCTTCTCGACGATCGGCTTGCAGATGGTGTAGCAGACGTCGCGATAGCAGGTTTGGGTTTCGGTCTTATAAGTCGTGCAGCAGACATCACGATAGCAGGTCTCGTAAACCGGCTTGCAGGTCGTGTAGCAGACATCGCGGTAGCAGGTCTGGTAGCAGGGCTTGCAGACCGTGTAGCAGACATCTTTGTAGCACGTCTGATAGCATGGCTTCCGGACTTTGCAGCAGACGTC
Source organism: uncultured Planctomycetaceae bacterium (assembly GCA_964626885.1). Classification (GTDB taxonomy): domain Bacteria; phylum Planctomycetota; class Planctomycetia; order Planctomycetales; family Planctomycetaceae; genus CAZVJA01. Next base: position 21,203 of record CAZVJA010000020.1, read on the forward strand.
TTTGTAACAGGTCTGGTAGCAGGGCTTGCAGACGGTGTAACAGACGTCACGGTAGCAGGTCTGATAGCAGGGCTTGCAGACCGTGTAGCATTCATCGCGATAGCAGGTTTCGCGAACTTTTTTCGTGCAGGTCACCGGCACCTGCTCGCAGACGCGGTCGTAGACGGTCTTGCAGCACGTGTATTCCTGCTGCTCCCAGACCGTTTCCATCACCGTCTTATAGCAAGTGCTTCCGCACTGCTTGGCGGCACAATAATCACAGCTTGGTTGGCAGGCGTGGGTGGGGCAGCAACGATAGCGCGCCGCACCGCAGTAACCCGCATTCGCGGTTTGGACGACGCCCAAGGCCAGTACGAGGCCGAGCAGGGCGGCGATCCGTGTTGTGTTCTTCATGAGTGTGGTCCCCCAATCGGCTTCAACTGAATCCCAAAATGGGCGATAGATTTCGCCCGTCGCAGATAGATTCGTCATTAAGGTTCGCACACTTGAGCCATCACGCGCATTCCGCCAGAATTACCATGTCGGCGAAATTCGCGTCAGCACAACGGTTTACGAATTCAGAATCTCGCGACGTTTCCGCAGTTTGCTGACCCCAAACTAACGCCAGCGGGTCTGTTTTCGCGTCACACTCGGGGGAAAACGCCCAAATTGAGGATGTCAACTTTTCGGATCGGGAGTTGTTGAGAATTTTCACCTTGGATGATTGACGGTAAGGTCTTTGATGATTGTGCTCAGGTTATGGGGGGCTGCGATCGGCCTTGGCCTCGTGCTGAAATTGGTCAGGCACACCGAGGAAGGTGATCCACATCAATCAGTTTGGCAACGAACCATTCATAGAACCTGAGCAACTCAAGATGGGTGGCAGCCACACGTTCGACACTCGATGACGAGAATGTCCCACTTGAATACCAACCGGAAAGTTGTCACAGCATGAAGTTTGCAATCTGCCAGGAATTGTTTGTCGACTGGGATTGGGAAAGACAGTGCCGATTTATCGCCCAAGTGGGCTACAACGGGATCGAACTGGCTCCGTTCACCCTGGCTCCGCGAATCGAGCAGGTCACTGCCAGCGAAAGAACGCGACTGCGTAAACGGGCAGAGGATCACGGGTTACAGATCATCGGATTGCACTGGCTGTTGGCAAAGACCGAGGGTTTACACCTGACTACCGCGAGTGCACCCGTCCGCAAGGCAACAGCCAGTTATCTGGTCGAGTTGGGGAATGCCTGTGCGGATCTGGGGGGCAATCTCATGGTCTTTGGTTCCCCCCAGCAGAGGAATCTGGAAGCGGGAATGGGGCGTGAACAAGCGTTAGCGAATGCGGCTGAAGTCTTTCGAATGGCCCTCCCGGCACTGGGAGAGCGGGGGGTCCGCATCTGCATGGAACCCCTGACGACGCGGGAGACCGACTTCATCAATACCTGCGCCGAGGCGATGGAGTTGATTCGGATGGTGGATCGGCCGAACTTTGTTTTGCATCAAGATGTGAAAGCGATGCTCGGCGCGGAAACGAAACCGATTCCAGAACTCATTGAGGAGTTCGCGCCGCACGTTGGTCACTTTCATGTCAACGATTCGAACTTGCTCGGACCTGGAATGGGCGAGACCGACTTCGCGCCGATCTTTCGCGCGCTTCAAAAGGTGCGCTACGAGGGTTGGGTATCGGTTGAAGTGTTCGACTACGCGCCTGGTTGCGAACGCATCGCGCGCGAAAGTTTTGAGTACATGCAGTCCGTGTTGGCGCGAATTTCGTAGCGAAAGATAGTGTTCGACGGAAAAATTTTCGAAAATTGCGAAAATTTTTTTTAGGCATGATTCAGCACGCGGCGCAAATAAACTTCGCTAGCGAATTCTTTGCTTCGCGATCATTCATTGAAAATCACGATCGACACAATTGCGAAAAAATATCGGAAATTCCAGTGTCAAACGCATGTCGCGCTTAGACACAAACGCGATGTGATGCATCAGGTCGCGCCGAAACGACGGTAAATCGTGGTCGAAACGCATTAGGTTGCCTGCGCCTATGAGCATCGCGCGACGGGCCAAACACGTCAGATCTGGGTTGCAGAATTTCCGGAAATCTTTAGTATGACTCGCATTAGTTGCAGACGCTTGTGACACGAACGATGTCCTTCAACGATTGATGGCGAACTTCACGCAAGCATTCGAATGAAAGACATCAGTGAAACACAGGTTGATGCACCTGGCTTGTCATGGTTGACAAGTCGAGGCGTTCAGAACGTGGTAACGCTTTGCCGAATATGAGCCCGGTGTGCCAGCGGCAAGGCAACCACAGGTTGGCTCTGTAAGGAGGAACTACGGTGGCCAAGAAGAAAGCGACGAAGAAGAAGGGTGCTAAGAAGTCCGCGAAGAAAAAGGGAGCGCGCAAGAAGAAGTAACAGCTCCTGTTGAGGACTACCTCAACGTGCTAAATCGAGTGAGAAGCGGCCGGATGATTCCTGCCGCTTCTCCTTTTTTATGAACCCTTCCCTTACAAATCTGTTCCCATTGAAAATGGAACTCTTCGTGGAAGACGGAACATCGGACTGGAGCCTCATTCCGCAACAGCACGGGGGCCCGTTCATCACCCCGCCACCTACCGCACCGGACGCTTGATGGTGCCTCGTAACTGTTTTAGGAAAACAGGTTGTTGCGATGCAGGTTTCTTTTGTCCGCCCCTTCATCCACCATGGTCAGTCCGCCACGAAGGGGACTTCCTTACCGGTGATGTCGTGCAGTGCATTCAGTGCGGCTCTTTGTTCCGCTTCTTTCTTGCTCGATCCCCAGGCAGCCGGAAAGACCTGTGAGCCGATCGCTGCCGAGACCTTGAAACATTTCGAATGGTCCGGCCCTTTCTCGTCGAGCAGGTGGTACATCGGCGTTTCACCATGGCTTTTTTGCGCGACTTGCTGCAACAGACTTTTGTAATTCTTCGACTGATCGAAGTCGGTCGCAGCCTCTATTTCGTCTGTATAAGCCCTTTCGACAAACTCGCGAGTTACGACATTTCCCCCGTCGAGATAGATTGCCGCAACCACCGACTCGAACACCCCCGCGAGAATTGAGATCGGGATCCGGTCGTTCATTGCCAGACCTTTCCCGACCATCAGAAAACGAGTGAGCCCCAGTCGTTCCGTCAGATCGGCACAGGTCGTGCGGCTGACCAACGAAGATTTTATTCGAGTGAGTTCCCCTTCCGGTTGCTCAGGAAATCGGTGATACAGCATTTCGCAGATGATCGCCCCGAGGATGGCATCTCCCAGAAACTCAAGCCGTTCGTTCGATTCGAGTCGCGTTCGGGCGACGGAAGCATGAGTCAGCGCGGTCTCAAGCAGCGTGGGATTCTGGAATCGGTAGTGCAGGACTTCTTCCTCGCAGGCCTTCAGCCTGTCGTTCAGGGAGGAGAAGTCGGTGTTGCCTGCCATAAGTGACCCGATTGAGCCGGACGGAGTCGTAACTGCTTCAGACTATGGGAGATCTGAAAGCTTGTCAACGGGCGTCTCCGAGGTGTTTCCATCCTGGACGCACAGCAGGCAAACGCTTCCACCGTTCTTAGCGTAGATAGGAAATACAGAGCACTTTTCGAGATGACGGTCAAAGCAAATAATTTCGGATGTCGTCGAGGATGTCCGGACTAGAAACGATTTACTGGCAAGGCAGGAGGAAAGAGATGAAAACGATTCGAAGTCATGCAGCATGGTTAGGAGCGGTTGCCTTGGGCATTTTTCTGGTCGGGGCGGCTGTTGGATTGGCGGGAAAAGAGGCGGGGGCACCGCTTCCGTCGACGCACGCCGCCCGCGAACTTTCAGCGGCATTCCGAAACGCCGCGAAAGAGGTGCTTCCCAGCATGGTTGTCATTGAGACGCGAGGCAAGGCGGTGCGGGTCAATGGCGAGCTTCGCTCACCATTCGACGATGAGGAGAGCCCGTTTGGCGACTTATTCCGCAACAACCCGGAATTGCGTGAATTTTTCCGCAACCGTCCGCGACAGATGCCGGCTCCGCGCGGAATGGGTTCTGGGTTCATTATCGACTCGAAGGGGGTCATTCTGACAAATAGCCACGTGGTTCAAAACGCGGCAGAAGTCAAGGTTCGTCTGTATGACGGCCGGGAGTTTACCGGGACCGACATCAAGACGGATCCCCGCTCGGACGTCGCCGTGGTACACATTAATGCGACAGGGTTACAGCCTGTTCGGATGGGCAACAGCAACAACGTTGAGATCGGTGACTGGGTACTCGCCGTTGGTAGCCCGTTCGGGCTCGACATGTCGGTCACTGCAGGCATCATCAGTGCCAAAGGGCGTGGTCCAGGCATCAATCAGCGGGAGGATTATCTCCAGACCGATGCCGCCATTAACCCCGGTAACAGCGGTGGACCACTTGTGAATCTGGAGGGAGAAGTCATCGGGATTAACACCGCAATCTCCTCGCGGAGCGGAGGTTACGAGGGAATCGGCTTTACGATCCCCATCGACATGGCCCGCTGGGTCGCAGACCAGCTTGTCTCGAAGGGACAAGTCAGCCGTGCCTATCTCGGCGTGGGGATTCAACCGGTTGATGCGAGCATCGCCAAGAAATTCCAGGTTCCCGTGGGAGAGGGAGCGCTCGTCAACATGGTCGGTCCGAAATCGCCCGCAGCGGATGCCAAGGTGGAACTGGCTGACATTGTTCTCGAATTGAACGGCCAGAAGGTCACGAACCCGCGAAATCTGCAAGGCATCGTCGAGCAGCTCGAGGTCGGTAAATCGTATCCGATGGTTGTGATGCGTAACGGCGAGAAAATCACTCTCAGCGTCACCATGGGGGCCATGCCGGAAAACTACGGCAGCATGATTGACGAGAAGGAAGGAGAATCAACGCCCGAAGAATCCCGGAAGGAAAACTTCGACGAGCTTGGCCTGGACGTTCGTGAATTGACCCCGGAGCTTGCCAAGCAATTGGACATGCCCGAAGGATCGAAGGGGGTCGTTATTGGCAGCGTCAAGGATGACAGTCCCGCGGAACGGGCGGGATTGAGGGCTGGTCTTGTGATTGAGCGCGTCGGCAAGACCACTGTCACGACACCGGAAGAGTTCAAAAACGCGATGAAGGAGCAGTCTCTCAAAGAGGGAATTTCCTTGCTCGTCCGCAGCGGAGCCGGATCACGGTTCATAGTCATCCAATCCGCGAACTAGGAATTCGGATCGTGGACCGGGGAGCCTAACCAAAACATCGGCTCTGCAACGACCGGCCGGATGCGTCGGCAACCCAACCCCCGTTGACGCTCTGGCCGGTTTTTTTTTACCGGTCGTCTCAAGGACCGGGTTCCTTCGTCAAAAAGTTTTGGCCATCTGTCGAGCCTGAGGAAGCGACGCGAGGTGGCTTAAGAACCGCGTGTTGCTTCCGGGGATATCCCGTTCGAGGCGCACGCTCAGGGCAACCGGACGGGAACTCGTTTTCAGGTCTCGCAGATATGAGACAAGTGCTTCCCGCGCTTCAGGAGTGCTGTGGAGCATGAAATGCACCCACGACCACGATTCCTGATAATCCACCTGCTGCATTTTTGAGAACTCATCGATCCGTTCCAGCCGCTTTAGATCGGGACGCCAGCCATTGCCGAGCGCCGTGGCCAGGCGGTTGGCATAGTCGGTGTTGACGCGGCCGGGGAGACCGTCTGCCACTTCAAAATACTCGGCAAGCCCTTCGTCGATCCAGATCGGGACATTGCGAATCGCCGAATGCAAAAGCCCGTGGGTGTATTCATGGCGCAAGTCTTCCTGAATGTTGTCTCCCCAGAAGGTGTAGACCGCAAGCTCGGTCGGTGTCCCGACGAAGTACGCTCGCCGCGGTGGGAGCCCAGGATAAGCTGCTTCGAGGTATTGCCGATACATCGTTTCGTTGGAGAAGAGGTAAACGACGACTGGATCTTTTTCGAGAGCCAGATCGAGCGAGTTGGCGACATCATTCCGGAGCGCGGTCAGATCACGAATGAGCGGGTGATCTTTCGGAAGCTTGAAATCGCTGAGCACGAGAAGTTGCTCGGACTTCAGCGAATGGCGCGACGGAAGCGCGACGATCGATCGGTCGTCGCGAAACACTCTGCACCCGGTTAAGGCAGCCGCGGCTATGCCCATCGAAGCCGCCAGGAACGCACGCCGGCGCGCTAGGCTTTCGCCCTCGAGCGGAACTTCCTTCGCTTTTCTCGCCAATTCCTCAACCTGTCGCCACAGGGGTTTCCAATCGACGGAGAACCGCCGGCCAAGATAGGTCTTCAGGAACCTCAAGCGATGTGTCCGGCGGACAAGTGGAAAACCTGCGAGACTATTGCTGAGCGTGGCGAGATTGCTCGGCACGTGGGTTCGAGATTCACGAGATCTCAGTCTGGCAGCCTCCAGACCGAGAAACCAGAGGTTCGAAGCCGTGAAGTTGGATGCCACCAGGATATTCTCGGCAGCCAAAATCGAGTGATCGATGTCGCAACGATGCATGCGCGCGATTTGAGATGCCAGATGCTTCGTAAACGCTATCAACCAGTTTTCACGAACCGTAGGTCGAACGGCCGGAAGTGAATGTTCGAGAAAATTGGTTAGTGGGAGCACGCCGGGAATCCGCTCCGTGACGAGAAACTCTTGTATGGCTGCGATCGATTTAGTTTCCACGTGCAATAACGGCAGAGGAGTTGATATCCCACGCCGGAGAAACGCATGCCCCATTTCCCACGCACGCCGCAGATTCGACCATCTTTTCGAGAGTCGCCGCCAACTTGTCCGACGTGGGTTCATTGATGCACGGATGTAGCAGGCTCTTGTTCCGGTTTCTGACTGCAGGTCGACGGCGGCAAGTCGTTCGCACGAGGTTCGCCGGCGCCAGAAATGAATTTTCCCGATTTTGAAGAGTCGATCTGGATCGTCACCAAGATCATGGATGATCTGAGATCCGAATTCGCGGAGGCTACGCCAACAACTCGGGCCATGTTCCGCAATGACCAGCCTTCGACTCGATCGAAGCCATTTGCGGTCCCCATTTCGATAGGCTTGCTGCACCGCGATTTGGCAACAGGATTCTACGCGCTTTGCGGCTGCTTTGGCTGAACCCACCGGGGTGCGATCGCCCAGAGCCTTCCAATACGACTTGAAGAATCGAAAGCGGTCGGCTTGAGTCGAGAACCGATCGAAAAACGTGTGCAACAACGACAGGTTCCGTTCAGAGAAGCTCTGTCCGATATTCCGCCGATTTGCTATGGCATGCAAATCCACGACCCAAAGTGATAAGGTTTTCGGTCCCTGAACTCGGATCAAAATATTGCCAGGATGAAAATCGCAGTGCAGTAGGCCAGCACGATGCAGCTGCCCCGTCAGTTCGCCAAGTTGTCGAGCAAGTTGCTGGCGCAATGCGGGACGAAACCGAAGTTGTGCTTGGCCTGCGGGGCTCGAAACAAATTCATGCAGTGATTGCGAGTCTTCGATCGCACGTACCGCTAGAAAGCTTTCACCGGTTGTCATTCCCGCACGGTTCCATCCAATCGCGACCGGAGTAACAGTCGGGACACCGGCTTCTGCCACACGAATCGCGTTCCGATACTCAGCGATTGCAGCGCAATGCCCGAGGCTGTTGCGCACGAGAGTAGTCCACGCCGCGGCTTTATAATGCTTGAGATAAAGCGCCCCAGTCGGGAGTTCGACCCGATAGACAGCACGATGGGGTCCGTCCTTGACGACATCCAGAAGACCTGTGCGCTGCCATTCATCAAGCCGGAGACCCTGCTCGTCCACCAGCGATGTCAGGAGTTCTTCCGGACCTTCCCATGTTGTACAACCGCGGTGCAATGCAATGCAATTCTGCCCGACGATCCCGGACCGGGTCGCCGACTGTTCGCGCGCGGTTCGGGTGAATTGCAGTTCCATGAGAATTGTCGCGTGTCAGCGTGGGATCGCGGCGTTCAATCGAGATGGGAATCGAGCTTGTCTTTGCTCGCACTGCCGAATTTCTTGAGTGTGTCACGAAGAATCTCGCTAGTGGCGGGAGCGACGACGAGGTCACTCCGACCGTGGGCGACTAAAGCTGCGGCCAGAGGAGCATGCTTTTCCCATTCAGCCCCTTTCCACTCACGAATGTCGCAGTAGGGATCAGTCAGGGAGTTCGCAGGCTTGGGAATGAGAATAAACCCCTCTTGGGCGCGGACAACGTGATAGTTGTATAAGAAGAAAACCGAACCCGATCCAAGAATCAATCCAATAAAAAAACCTGCAAACCTGCGCATCGGGAACATCCTTGTGACGCGATTTCACGGAAGGGAAAACGGGGCGGGATGATCTCAAAAACCCTGTTTCTGAGCAAGATGGGATCAGCCTGAAATCAGCCCGGAATAGAGCCGATCCCCCACTTCCATTGAGTGGCCGTGCAGGAACTCGGCGGCGGTCATCCCCCGCTTGCCTTCAGGACGGATTTGCATGATTTCCAGGGTTCCACGCCCGGTCTGAACCACCAGCTGCCTCCCATCCGCGACGACGACCGTTCCCGGTTGCGGCACGTCCGAAGCACCCAGCGGTGAGTCGCACAGGTCCGCTGATGCACTGACCTCTACATTCGGAGCAACCTCCAAAAGGATCAGGCGGAGTGGGGTGCTGCCGGTGCGTTCAAGAAACGTATAAGCCATCGGCCAGGGTTGGAGGCCGCGCACCTGCCATTCGATCTCTTCCGCCGGGCGAGACCAGTCGATTGCTCCTTCGTCCTTTTGAATTCGTGGTGCCCGCGTGACCAGGGAAGGATCTTGTACGAGCAGTTTCGTCGTCCCGGACTCGATCTCGTCAATCACCCGCAAAGTGAGGGGAACCGCGAGTTCCGCCAGCCGCGTTTCCAATTCTCCCGCGGTTTCCTTCGGGCCGATGCGAAGCTTCTCGACGCCCAATATCGGCCCGGCATCGAGCTTGGGCTCAATTCGAAAGATCGTCACGCCGGTTTCCGCATCGCCGCAGAGAATCGAGTATTGGACCGGCGCGGCGCCGCGATGTCTGGGCAGCAAGGATGCGTGGAGATTGATCGCACTGAGACGGGGGATCTCTAACAGTTCCGCCGACAGGATCTGCCCATAAGCCGCGACAACGCACAGATCTGGCTGAAGAGAACGGAGGTCGGCGATTGACTCAGGGACATTCACCTTCTGCGGCTGGAAGACGGGAATGCCGTGCTTGAGAGCGGTTTCCTTCATCGGGTGCGGGTGGTGATGATGCCCACGCCCGGTGCGATCCGGCTGTGTAAATAGCGCGACGACTTCGTGTCGGCTTTCGAGGAGTGCGAGGAAAGTCGGCAATGCGAACTCGCCGGTTCCCATCATCACGAGTCGGAGTGGCACGCGAGAAGGCCTTGTGGATGGGTGATAGGCCGATCGTAGATGCCGGCCGTGTTACGTGCTCAAACGTGTTCGAGATCGCGGAGTTGTTTCCGAATTTCTTCGTCGGGAGGGAACTCGCCACTTCCCTGCTGGCGACGAAACAGACTTTCAAAGTCGGTAATTCGTGGTTCCAGCTCCCTTCGGGCGGCGTCGCTCATGCGATCGGTGAACAGCACGCCGTCGAGGTGGTCCGTCTCGTGTTGAATGACACGGGCCGGAAGATCATCGAGCGTCATTTCAAAACCCCGACCGTCGAGATCGAAGGCGTCGACGACAATTTCCTCGGCGCGTCGCACGGGACCGTACAGCTCGGGGAGGCTCAAGCAGCCTTCTTCCGATTCCGCGCTCCCTTTGCGCTGAGTGATTTCCGGATTGATAAAAACATGTTCTTCGTCCTTCTCCGCCGGATCACCAGTGATGTTTACCACGAACAGCCGGTACGGAAGGGCCACCTGATTCGCCGCCAGTCCGATCCCCTTGTGCCGATACATCAGTTCGAACATCTGACGAACTGTCGTACGCAGTTCGGCGTCAATTCGCGTCACAGGTTTCGATTTCCAGCGGAGGGCCGGATGAGGGTAAAGAACGACTTGCATAGAGCCTAAAATCGCGATTGAAACATGAAGACGGGCATGTCAATGCGATTATAGGCCGGTGGACCCTCTTGGTCGAGTGACGCGCGCGACGTGCTTGTTCCCATCATACGGGGCTGAGGTCAGGTCCAAGTTGTAGCTTGAGCATGACCGGATGCGTTGAAATCGCCCCGGATCGGACCGGGGCGCGTTCAAGGGCAGATATACCGTTCAATACAGGCGAGTCCCGATGTGCTCGTTTTCTATCCAACTTTTTGGGCGACTCGGCCGGCTCCCTGGCCCAGGGAACCGAACCTTGAGCGGATACGCCGGCCAGCGCGCGACATCCCTGTTGGAACCCCTCATGTGACAGAGGTATCCCGCTCAAGCATCCTCACCACGGTCGATTCGAGGTGATGATGATCTCAGAACGTCGGCAGCGGATCGAGAGGACCGGCCATCGCGGTTTGGGCGAAGGTCGTCGGAGCTGCGGCAATCATGTTCGAACTCGGTGCCGGGGCGGCTGTAAACTGTGACGGGTTCACTCCGTTGTAGAAGCCGGTTTGAGGAACGACAGCCGGGTAACCTGGGCTGCAAGCACCGCTCGAGCAGCCGCCGCCGTAACCGGCATATCCACAAGCACTGCCACAGGGATTCAAACAACAACATCCGGTTGCGCTGATTGCCAGCGAAACTCCGATCAGGAGCATTGCAAAACTCTTCATGAGGGATTTCCTTTCCATTAGGGAACGAAAGGGAATGGGGTCTACGGGATTCAAACTCTACAAACAACTTCACTCCCGACCTGGATCACCTCCAGATCAGGCCGAGCGAAGCGGGGACTTCGCTTGATTTCTTGTGTGAGGCAGGGGCTCCGTCCAGATGGGGGCAAAGCCGGCCGGATGTCGGTTATGTTCCTGTTGGAAGACCAGTCCGTCCGCACGAACGGTCATTTGTCCTTGCTGCAAAGGAAAAGATGCCAGATGCTTTCCCCGCCATAGTTCGAGCATCGGGGGAAAATTCCCAAAGAGATCATCACAGTCGAGATGGATCGTATTTCCTCGGCAATGGGCTCGAAAACTGATGGCCGCGCGCTGCTGCCACCAGGTTGCAAATTGTTCAAATGTTGTCCGCCACAACAGTGGGAGCCGTTGAGAATCAAAGGGTTCATCGCCTTCAAAAGCCGGTCCGTCACCGCTGATGACCATCGGTAGACCCTGTGCATATCGCCTGCGAACCCACGACTCGATATCACTGTTTGATGTTGTATCTCCAGCTACAGTCGCACTTTCCGACGGTCGATCGAGAACATGGTTTGACTCTGCAAGCCCCCAGGATGCGACCGGGATCGTTTCCGCGAAATGTGCTGGAAGCGATTCAAATGCACTCGCCAACCGAGATAAACTTATCGAAGCACCTTTTGTTCCAAAGCATGCCGCAGACTGGAAAGGGAAGGGGTAGTCGGCGAGACGGAGCCACAGGCCGCCTGCCCGTTCGATCTTCACTTTGAGCAGTTCGAGCATTCGCGATCGAGCTTGCCGTTCGTTGCGAGCGTTGTTCGAGCCGACCGGTCCCCGTTCCCACACTGCCGAGGTGTCGACGAGACGCACTCCGCGTTCCTGAAATCTCCGCACATCGCGCGCGGTTTGTAAATTGCGAGAATCATAAAGCACCAATTGTGCGGCCGAATTTCCGCCGGAAAGCATTCGTGACTGCGGTGAATTGACTGGCACCACGGGTACTCCCGCAAGGTGCAGCCAATCGCTCAAGACCTGGGGAAGGCCTATAGCTAATAACGGAAGTTCGTGCACTCGGCGGGGTGACGACATAAACTTTTGGGTCGACAACGTATTGCGGGAAGTCAGACGACTGAAGCCACGAAAGGCTGCTGTCGTTATTCAGTAAACGATCTTTAGAGAAATGAATTCAGGCTGACGTCGAGTCCAGCACCAGGAGCCTCTCCCAGAGGAACTCCTGGCCTCTCACAAGAAATCTTGGGTCCGATTTCTCGCGGTGAAATAAGGCGGCAGTAAGAAAGGATTTCGAGTGAAGAAACGTCTAGGTGAAGAAAAGCGAGTGAAATGTGGGCGATTCTTTCATCGCCGTGCCGAATGGCGGGCGGAACGATAGGGACTTCACGGAATTCCGTCAACAGGACTTCGTCTCAGCCAATTCGAGCGGTTCAATTCACGGGAATACGAGGAACCAAAACCCGAAAAGCCATGAGCGCAAACGATTGTCTTCGTAAGAGTACTGGCTAGAAATCGATACTCAGATCTTGACATTCTGGGCTCAGCGGCGCACACTAACCGGCGCGAATATCATCCGGCGTGCCAAGCTGGGCAATTTTCGCGGGCTGGATTATTGACAACCCGAGGCACGCGGAACATGCTCCCATCGAGCGTCCGGCTCGATGGGAGTTTTTTATTCGGGGCGCGATTTTTCCCAGTCTACCTAGCCACCACAACTATTTTGAGGTGGTCCATGCCCTATATTCTCGTCGTCGATGACTCCACTGTCGATCGTCGCCTTGTGACGGGATTACTCGAGAAACAAGAAGGCTGGGAGGTTCGCTCAGCGGCCGATGGTGCCGAGGCACTGTCGCTGGTTGCTGAGAGGTCGCCGGATATCGTCGTCTCCGACCTTGTGATGCCGGGAATGGACGGGCTGGAACTCGTCGGGGCGGTGAAGGAAGAATTCCCTCTGGTTCCCATTGTGGTGCTTACCGGGCGGGGAAGCGAAGAGATTGCCCTGCGGGCATTGAAATCGGGAGCGGTTGGGTATGTGCCCAAGAAGATGTTGGCGCGAGAGCTTCCCGAGATACTCACTCGCATCCTCGACGCATCACACGAAGATCGCACACTCGCGAGGTTGATGCATCGGATGACGCGCAACGAGGCGACTTTTGAGCTTCATAACGACCCGGCACTCGTCATCTCACTGGTGACTTATCTTCAACAGATGATTCGCTCCCTTCCGCTGGCCGATGAAACCGACCGTCTGCGAGTACGGTTAGCCATTGAAGAAGCGCTCTTAAACGCACTCTATCACGGTAATCTTGGATTCAAATCCGAATTGGACGAGTTGGAGCCGGAGGAGAAGGAAAAAGCTGTTTTGGCCCGCATGGCTGAGGCACCTTTCCGCGATAGGCGAATTTACATTACATCCTGCATCAATCGCTCACAGGGGGTCTTCACGATTCGCGATGAGGGGGCCGGCTTCGATCCTTCCTATTTTTTCAAAACGACACCTTCGATCGATCTGGACCACTCCTTCGGTCGAGGCCTGCTCTTGATGCAAGCCTTTATGGACGAGGTACGCTATAATTCCAGCGGGAACGAGGTGACGCTCGTCAAGCGTAGCGGCGCGCAAACGTATGAACCTGAAGAGGGCAACCGCTGAGACGGCATCGTCTCTTGGCCGGGCCAATTACAGCGCAAATTACGCGGTTGAATGTCTATCGAATCAGCACGTCCACAAGCCCGACGGCAAACAGCCCGATGCTGATTACGGCGTTGACCTGAAAGAAAGCGGCGTTCACTCGGGTCAAGTCATCGGGCCGCACGAGGCGATGCTCATAGATCAGTAGCACCATGACTCCCACGACCCCCGCGAGAAACATCAACCCCATTCCCGCGAAGTACCAGAGAGTGAAGAGACTGATCACGGTCAGCAAGTGGCTGAACGCCGATATTCGCAAAGCCGTTGGAACTCCCCAACGCGCCGGTACACTGAACAGTCCGGCTCCTCGGTCGAAATCGATATCCTGGCAGGCATACAGAATGTCGAACCCTCCGACCCAGAAGAAGACTACCGCAGCCAGCAGCACAGGTGGCCAGTCGAGTGCGCCGCGAATCGCAATCCAGGCTGCTGGAGGCGACAACATCAACGCCGCTGCGAGCCAGTAGTGGCACCAGGCTGTGAACCTTTTGGCGTAAGAATAACCAAGCAGAAACAGCAGTACGGGGACGGAAAGATATAAAGGCCAACGGTTAGGCAGGAATAGTAGTGTCGATAAGAAAAAGCCGGCAACGCACACAATCGTGAACAGCACGACGGAAGAGAGACTCAGCATTCCAGCGGGAAGATGTCGACCCGACGTCCTGGCGTTTCGTGCATCGATATGGCGATCAGCAACGCGATTGAACGCCATGGCCGCCGAACGGGCGAAAACCATGCAGAGCAAAATCCCGAGCAGGTCGCACCAGCGGAACGTCGTTGCCGGGTCATGCCACGCAAGCGTGGCCGACAGCAGCGCAAATGGTAAGGCAAAAACGGTGTGACTGAAGCGGATCAGTTCCAAAAGCTGTCGCGTGCGCCGCAGCATTTTTGCGTCATTTCGTGCCGACGTTCACACCAGATGGTCAATTGGGACTCTTGGAGTTGCTCTTGCGAAGGAGCCCGCCCGTCTTTTCGACCGACGTCCTAAGTCGTCCGACGATTGTCGTTCGTTGTGTCGGCGCCAAATCAGCCTGGTAGCGATGTTTTTGACCGGTCAAACGTTGGATATGGTAGAACGCGAGTTGCCGCACCGCAAGTTCATCGTGCTCCAGCCAGTTGACGAGTTGCAGGGAGATGTCTCGGTCCTCGGCATCAGCTTTTCCATACCCCCATAATAAGCGATAAATGACCTCCGCGACGTCTGGTCGAAACACGTTCGCAAGTTCCGCCTTCAGGAGTCCGGGATTATCAGGAGAAAGTGGCAGCCAATCGCGCAGTCCTTCAATGGCTGCATTGAGTGCTTCTTCATGGCTGCCCTCCGCCAGCGCCTTCAGCAAAGAGGTATAGTCTTCAATGAGGGCCAAAGTCTTTACCGCAAGTTCAGAAATCAGCGGATTGCCGTCTCTCACGACGGGAGCGATGCTCAACCGCAGCGGCTGGTCTTCGTCAAACTCACGGAGAAACTGCGTAGCGAACTTCCGCGCGTTTATGGAAGTCAGTGGCAACGGTTGAGTATGTAGCCAGCGATTCACTCCGGATGGTCCCTTGCTTCCCCCCTTCGTGAATTCAGCGAGCGCGCGGCTGACTTGCTCCGTCGAGACTTCCGGGTCCGGTGACATCGTCTGCGGCGAGAGGGACAGCCAGCCGGAGTTTGACAGTTCCTGCCTCTTGCCCGATTTGTCGATCAGCCCCAACGCGCCAGCGCCGAGGTGCAACTTGGCGTCGTAACCAACGGTCGCGAGATCTTGATCCAGTTTCTCGGGCTGCCCGGGAATGACTTCGATTCCACAAACGGTTCCCGGCTTCGTCAGCTCGACACGGCGCAACTCGCCGCGTACGACGACGCCAAATTGGATCGGCTTCTGCTTGAGGGCATTGTCATCCACACTCGTGCCGATCGCGACGACGACCCGCCCTTTTCGAACCTCCAATCCGAATGGGCCTGCGGCCGTTGGACCGAGCAGGCGGATTGCCGTCCCACCCCGAAGCAACAACCTGCATGTCCCTTCGCCGACATCGAGGCTGCTCTCAAACGGTTCGGGGCATGCAATGAGATCATTGGGAAAGATCTTTCGCGCTGTTGCGGGATCGGCGGCCTTTTGCGAGACCACATACCATCCGTCTTTCTTGGTATCAAAACGAACTAACACACTTTGCTCCGAGGAAATATCTCGGACATGAAGCGGAAGGACCGTAGGTGACTCTTCAGCCATGGGCTGCGGCGGGGTTGGTGGTGTTCGTGCCGGAGCCGCAGCTTTGCCGGGCAAACTGGCAATGACCGCGCCACGCGGCCCAGCAGGATGAGTTGCTTGGTCCTCGTGTGCTGAACTTTGCGGCACTGCTGGCGTCGCCGATGGTTCAGTAGAAGTGAGTTCAGGTTGTAAAGGTTCCGGTGACACTGGTATTTCCGGTTTCGTGCTGTCGGGCTGGTTGTCAGTCTTGGCGATCGATTCCGGCGAGGGTCGTGAATTGTCTGTTACGGAGACCGGAGCTGCTGAGTTCGGCTTCTTATCGAGCTCAGGCTTGGTTAAGGGTTCGCCTGCGTTTGTTGAAGTTACAGGAGCGGGTTGGGGTTGTTTTGGTTGATCTGTCAGCTGTGGTTTCTGGGGCTCAGGTTTTCCGCCAGGTTCCGATTGGGCGATTGTCGTATCGGGTTCATTTCTCGACACAAAGCCACCCAACATGGCGCGGAAATCCGCATCGGTAATAGCGAGGACTACCGCGAGTCCCAAAACGGTGAAAATGAGCACGGGAGCCAGCGCGCGTTGCCAAAAAGGGCGTGGTCGCAGGTAGTCCGGGATTTGCTTGTTGAACGACTCGTGTTCTTCATCCGTCGAGCCAGTTGTCCCCGAGGCAACTGCCGGTTCTTCTTCGAGCGCTTCACCTTCAGTATTCACGGACGCACCGTCTTTTTTAGCTTTCGCAGCAGCTTCGGCCGCTTGGTGCTCGCCGACGAGTGTGTACATTCTCCGGCGGCTTTCATTTCGTATCTCGACCGGTTCGCCCAGCACGAGAGTGAGGATTTGGTGGCAGGCTGCCGCCTCCGCAAGCTGCACGTCCGATTCGAGGCAGACCCGCTCAAATTCCGCCACTTTGTCTGGCGCGAGCGTGTTGTCGAGATACTCAGAAACGACGTTCGGATCGTCGTTCGCACCCTTGCCATGAATCTCCGGTGCCGTCAGCCGGCGGCGGCGAATCACGTCCCGAATGCGATCGACCAGACTGGTTGCAAATTTGCTCTCGGTCAGCTTCGCGCCGATTTCTTTTGTCTGTGACGGTTCCAGGATGTCGTCGAGATAGGCCAAAAGCGTTCGCAATGTCAGTCGCATTGTTCTCTTCCCATCAAAGTGCCGTGAACTGCTAATCAGCTTGCTCTTCGCGGATAACCACGGAACGCCGATCCAGCAAGCCATTGGGCTCGCTACAATGAAGAGTGGAGATCCAGCGACGGAGCCGTACAGATATTTCAGGATTCTCGTTGGATTCCGAAAAACACAAATTCTCCGGACAATAAGGAGAACGCCTGCTCGTGAACGCCCAAGCCAAGCTCCGTTACCTCTCGATCGTTTTACTCCTTGCAGTCCAACGCCTTCCGATTGCTCTAGGTGAGAATTCTGCCTCCCAGCCGGAACGGAAACCGACCGTCAGCGAGGCCAAGGGCCACAAACGGGTCTTGCTATTGTGGCAAAAGTCCGATGGTCACCCCTGGTCCGCGCATGAGTACCAGGACGGCGTCCGGATAATCGCCCGCTGCCTTGATTCGGTTCCGGGACTCCAGACCATCGTCATCGCTGCGAACGACCCTTGGACCGAAGGTCCGGAACTACTGGATGGCGCCGACGGGGTCTTCCTGTATTTGGCGGAAGGGGCCCGCTGGATCGACAGCGTATCGACGCGCCATGCGTCATTCGAGCGGCTAGCGCAACGTGGGGGAGGGCTCGTTGTCCTGCACTGGGGAATGGGAACCCGTGACGCGGCACCGATCGATGCTTTTGTGAAGCTCTTTGGGGGCTGTCACGGGGGACCGGATCGGAAGTACCGCGTTCTGAAAACCCGCGGAATTGTCCGCGCAGCAGATCATCCGGTAATGCGCGGCATCGAATCGTTCGAAGTAGAGGATGAGTTCTACTATCGCCTGAAGTTCGCGAAATCGCAGAAGCTGCGTTCGATGACACCGCTGCTCGACGTGAAAATCGACGACGAGCCGCAGACCGTCGCCTGGGCGTGGGAACGTCCCGATGGCGGGCGATCGTGCGGCTTCAGCGGGGGACACTTTCACCGCAATTGGGAACTGCCGGCTTACCGCCGACTCGTCGCACAATCGATTCTCTGGACGCTCAAACTCGAAATCCCCGAGAAGGGATTGCCCGTGGAGTTATCCGAGCAAGACTTGCGACTGACGCGACCGAAGCCGGAATGATCTGCAATTTGCCAAACGGGATCAGTATGGCTGCCGGTTTGATGTCGCTGTTCGTCGGGTGTCGAACTAACGACGGATCCAGTAAATCGTCGGATCATCGACAATCCACTCGGTTGACCATGTCCGCCCGTCATCCTGGTTGACAATGTTAAAGAACAGCGTGTTGAAATTCTCGACGCGTGTCCCATAGGGAACAGTCGAGGCGATGTGGTCCGCCTGCGTGAGCGTCCCGACACCCGGCTTCGCATAGTAGTGCACCATGCCATCCGACGTGAACGACATGCCCAACGTCCACCAACCCGTTTGCGTGATCCGTGGACCTGCCACATCTTGTCCGTTTTCGTCCGCGCGGACCAGAATCATTGCCGAGTCCTCTGTATTCTGGCCGTCTGTCTTGCTGTTGAACTGAATGAACATCCCCGGCCAGAACGGCTCAACCTTGTGCTCGATGCCCGGACCGCGCCGGAAAAATCCGCGACGAGCCGACGTCGTTTTCTTGAAGGTGCCGGTGACATCGGTCCGCAGCGCAAACGACGCACCGGTCCGTTTCTCCCACTGTTCAAACGGTGGAAGATAAACACGGACGACAACGCTCGGGTTCCATGAGACCGGAATATAACCACCGGTGGACATGCCGGCATTGAACAGCAGATCGTCCTGCTGAAATTTGCCGGTCTTCATGCCGGGGATACCCGACTTCACCGTTCGCATCAGCATCGCCCCCTGGCTACCGGGGAGTCCGCCCGCCGGAGTGGCAACACGCTTCACAATGTCCGGTTGGCCGCGCAGCCGGCTTTCATTCCACCGGGCATTGCTCGACATCCCGGCTGGGTCACGGACCTGGTTGTCGATATTGCTGCTCGACTTCGGTTCGTTGGGCTCCCAGCCCCAGTTCGTATCCTCGAAGTCGTCGAACGTCGCGCGCTGACCGGTTCCGGGAACGAGCGGAGCGGCCTTTGCCGACAGGCCGAAGCTGACGAGCAGAACAAAACTTAAACACGCGCGGACGAACGGACGGTGCGAAAAGCGGACGACATCCATGTCGGAGCCTTTGGAGAGCAAGACATCAGGAATTGGCGGACCAAAACGGGGGAAATCCGTTCACCTCGGGTCCGCGAAAGGAGAAATTGCCGTTTCTCTTTATCGTAATTCCTGGTTCATTTGGCTTAAAGCGATTGGAGAGCTGGTTCCCGGGGAACAAGAATCGTCGGGAACTCCGCGTTAAACTTTAACGCGCGGCTCTACAATTCAGCCCGTCACAGAGTAGCTTAAAATCGGGGCGAATGGACACCGTTAGAACTTTATCATCGCCGTTGTACGGGGTTGGGAAGCGGGCTTGCGGCGACTTTTTAGGTGTGAAAATACAGTCCAGGAGTGGATTTGCATCGTCATGAGAGCAGAAGGCTCGGCGCTCTGAGGAGTGCCGTGCCTACCAGTGATCGTGCCGATTAATTCCTCCCCCGCGTCATTTAGTCGCGCAGTGCCCTCTTTAGTTCCGTCTCGCGGTCGAGATATTGGGCTTTGTCCACGGCCACCTCGACGAACTGAATTGTGCCACCCTTGAACGTGCCAGGTGCCGGGTAATCCTGGCTCACGGTATCGGGGTTGCTGTAGCCGACGGTCAGACCACTCCCCCCGAGGCCAAATTTACCGAGCTGGGTCTTCATTGCGCCCTCCGCCACCACTTTGTCGTTTAAGTACAGCTTCATCTTGCCGACGTTCTCGTGGTTCGGGCCGGCGCCCTCGCGAATGAACTCCATGCCGAGCACGTACTTGCCCGGCTTGAGTTCCTCCGAAGAGACGTAATGCTGTTCCGGCTTGATGCCGAGGAAGTTGTACACATAGTGCAGCTTCTTCTCCTTGACAAATAGCGAGTGCCCACCGAACCGGGTACCCATCGAGAAGAGGACGCCGGAGGCGTTGGCGTCGGTGATCTCCACTTTGGCGAGGATCTTGTACGACCGACCGCGGACACTCACCGCTACGCCTTCCGGTACCGGGGCCGTGCCGGGGAAGTACGTGTAGCGGTCGCGGGGCGCTTCTTCAGTCGGCCGCTCCACGCTGAGCAATTGCGTTGCAGTGCGGTCGTCTAGCGGCAGCACGAGGTTTCGCTCTGCTTCCTGGAACCACGCGTTCACGAGGGCCTTGAGCTTCTCCGGGTGCTCCTTCGCCAGATTCTTCGACTCGGAGCGGTCCGCATCGACGTGGTAGAGTTCCCACTGGTCCTTGTCGAAGTTCCCCTTATCCGTGAGCGGTGCGTGTAGGGCCACAGCCTTCCACCCGTTCTCCCACATGCCGCGTGTGCCGAGCATGGCATAATACTGCCGCTGCTTTGTCGTAGGGCTGTCCGGCTTGGCATCGAAGCTGTACTTCATCGAGACGCCCGAGAGCGGCCACTGTTCGACGCCGCGGT
>CAZVJA010000021.1:0-20757 GCA_964626885.1 uncultured Planctomycetaceae bacterium
TCCGCTGTCGACAACCCGATCTGGGATACGCACGCCCAAAATGCTGCCTGCGTCGAGGAGGTCCTCTGCTGGATGTTCGACGTCGGCTTCACCGCGCTCATGGAAGATCTGGAACAACGCGGACTGCTGGCGGAAACTTTGGTGATCGCAATTGGAGAATTTGGCCGCACGCCGAAGATCAATCCCGTCGGCGGGCGTGACCATTGGGGGAATGTGTTCAGCTTCCTGATGGCGGGAGCAGGCATTCAAACGGCGCAGGTGTACGGCGCAAGCGACAAGAATGGTGCCTATCCCGCCAAGGACCGCGTTACCACCGGCGACCTCACCGCCACGCTGTTCCATTCGCTCGGAGTGCATCACGAGGGATCGTTCCACGATGCCGAGCGTCGCGAACACCGCCTGACGATGGGGGCACCGATCAAGGCACTCCTCGGTGGCGGCGTGGCAACAGCGGAGCGCGTGCCGGCCGGCGGCGATCTTGCCCGTATCAAGCCGTATGACGGCACTCTGCTGTTGAATACCGACTTTGCAGACAATGTTCCGCTTTATCCCACTGAACTCGGTTCCCGCCCAAAAGGGTGGCGCGCGACACCTCGTCTGGAGAGCACGTCCGACGACCGGTTCGGCGTTGTGAAGCTCGACGGTATCGCGGCGGGTGGAAAGGATGCGGCGAAGGGGCACATCGCAATCGGGTTCGGTATCGGCGGGGGGAAGGACGCACAGCACATCGATGCGGGAACGCAGGTGATCCTCGCGCAAGAAATGCGCAACCCGCGAGCCGGCCGATTCGTGTTCTCGGTCGAAGCCTGCGGCCGAGCACCGAACGAAAAGTTCTACAAAGAGGTCTTTCTGCGGAACTTCACCTGCCGGCTCGTGATGTTCCAATATCACGAGATGGAGAAAGATCCGACGAAGCGGCACGAGTTCGGCTCGCTGCCGTTTCAACCGCCGTTCGACGACGGTTCCGGCGCCGTACGAAAGACCTTCGAGTTCTCGAAGGTGCTCGACAGCGACAAGCCGGGGACGAACTTCAGCATCGGCATGGGTCTGGGAGTGGCGGTCGTTGTGGAGAAGAACGCTGACAGTGCTTTCGACCTTCCGGCCGGCGCCGCGCAATTCGCCTGGCTGCAACTGTCCCGAGCAGAACTCGTCTTCCACAGCCGCACGATCAACGACAACGTGACGGTGTAAAGCTTCCCCTTCAAACATGAGTGAGTCTTCGCACCTGCTCCGGAGTGGAGGAGGAATCCCGCATGACTAACAAACGTTGGCTGTTGATCGTCTTCATGTCGATTGCGGTTTTGTTGGTGGCGGCCTGGGCGGATACCGCATGGCGTGGCGTGCCCACCGTTCAAAACTCACGAGGTTTTACAACGGCCGCGTTGCAGACTCGCTATCCCGAATCCAAGCATCATCAAGCCCGCGGGTCGTCGCCTTGGCCCTTTGTCGTCAAAGTCGAATCGTATCGATCGAACGGCGAAGGGGGCGAAGGTGAATATGCCACCTTCCTGTGGTGTTTTGGCTTGATGGCCGAAATGAATCGGCACCCGTACATCGCACTTTGACATTGATTTTGTGCGTCGGGTACGGCACACAACATCCCTTGGCCGCTCGCGATGGCGATCGGCGAGGAAGGCGAGTTGTGCTTGTAGATCCTCGATTCAATCTACCTTCGGCACAGTCTTCGACGCGCGGCGAGGAGAGGGGGGCAGATCGAAGATCGCTTCGAGTTCGCCGGGCTTCGCGGACGACTCGGCCCCCGCGGTGCTCTCCGAAGACTCGATTTCGCGGAACGGCGTCGCCGTTTCGCTCGTGCCGCCAATTGAAGACTCATCCCCTTCAGCCGGCGGGGGAAGCGGCAACGGCTCCGCAGATTCATCGGCAGTGCCGAAGGAGAGGATGCGACGGGTGTTCGAGTGCAAGGCTTCTTCGATCTGATCGCGAAGCCGAAGCGAGTCG
This sequence comes from uncultured Planctomycetaceae bacterium, assembly GCA_964626885.1. GTDB lineage: Bacteria > Planctomycetota > Planctomycetia > Planctomycetales > Planctomycetaceae > CAZVJA01. The sequence goes on from CAZVJA010000021.1 coordinate 1,960, forward strand.
AGGTCGTTCTTGCTGAATTGCAGTGCCCGCTCGATGTGTGTGCGCGCCCGAACGAGATCTCCTTGTTCATACAGGTCGAGCGCCCGCTCGTATTCCATCCGCGTCAAATTACGGCGGTTGATCGGCGAAAGTTTGTCGCGGAAGTGGTTTGCCCGCTCTTCGTTCTCGAAGCGGACGGCGTCTCCTTCGGCCGCGTCCTCGGGCTCTCTGACAATTCGCGGCGTGATGAGCACCATCAATTCGTTGCGGGTCTGCTTTTCGGCCTTGTTCTTGAAGATATTGCCAACCAGCGGGATGGCTCCCAGATAGGGAATGCGCTGCTGCGACTCCTCGGTCTTCTGCTCGATCAGACCGCCGATGACGACCGTCGAGCCATCGCGGACCATGACGTTGGTGGTGACTTCGGTGGTTTGGAGATCGGGCAGGTGAGTTTCCGGATTGATGGCCCCGGAGCTGCGCTCGGGATGAATTTCCATGCGGACGATGCCGTCCGGAGCGACGAATGGCCGCAGAACGAGTTTAGTGCCGACGTCCAGAAATTGCACATTCTGAATCGTCTGCGTCTGGTTGAACGTGGTGGTGGTGTAGCTCAGCTTTTCGCCGATGATCAACTCAGCTTTCTGCTTGTTCAGCACGCTCAATTTCGGGGAGGCGATAACGTTCGTGTCGGCGATCTTCTCCAGCGCGTTGATAAACATGCTCATGTCGCCTCGCAAAAATCCGTATTTCAGCCCGGCCGTGTCGGCTAGAAACTGCGCCCCCGGCGGAACAATGCTTGCGCCGCTTCCGGGGAATCGGCTGCCGCCGTTGAGGGTGCGGCCGTTGCCCGAGAGAAACAGGTCTTTGTTCTGGTCGCTCAACAGCGCGAAGTTGACGCCGAATTCCATGGCATCGTCGAGCGAGACGCTCAGGATCATCGCCTCGATCACCACTTGCAATGGCGGAACGTCCATTTCCAAGAGCACATTGTCGATTTCCTGAATGACTTCGGGATAGTCCATTACCAACAGCGCGTCTTGCTGTGCAATGCGGTTTCCGCCGGCCGTCTTGTTGTCCGGTGCGATGCCGATCTCGGCCGGAAGCGTGACCGCCACCTTGCCCACCGGAGCGGTCAACAACGGAGTTACGAGCGCCTGCAGGTCAGCCACGCTGATGTAATTCGGCCGGTAAACCTTGGTGACGAGCTTGCGCCCCGCTTTCTTGCGCGCGTCCGCCTCGGCGGTGGTCATCACGAAGATGAACCGCCCTTCTCGCTCGAACACGCAGTCAAGCGATCGGAGAATCCCCACAAGCGCCTGCTCGACGGTAACCTCCTGGAGATTCGCAGAAACTTTCCCCTTCACCCCTTTGCCGACGAGAATGTTCACTTGCGAGATTTCGCCGAGCATCTTCAGGACTTCGGTGATTTCGGCGTCCTGAATGGTTAGGTTCAGCCGTTCGATGTCCCCCTCCTTCGGCTCCGCCTTGAGGATTGGCCCCGGATTCGGAACCGGAGCAGGTGACGATTTCTCGGTGGGTTTCTCGTCACTTTCCTTGGGATGCGTCCCTTCGGAACTTGCCATGGCAGGTGTTGCCATGGTTGGGGTTTTCGGAAGTGCGTTCTGCAAATGATCGAGGCGGCGCTGCAATTCCTGCAGTTGCGAGGTCTGCTCGAGTTTCTCCAAAAGTTGCACGGTGCGCTGCAGGGACTGCGACTGATCCTGGCCCTGCTTCTGAGTCAGTTGGTCGACCTGCCGTTGCAAGTTGACGAGATGCGTCTCGAGCCGTGATGAATCCATGCGGCCGGCAAGCGCAGCAGTCAGCAGGGCGATTTCGTTGTTTTCCTTTCGATCACGGTTGTCGTTGTCCGCGATCTCGGTTGCGGTCGCAGTCGGGACTTCGCGGCGGGGGGATGCAGAATTCGCGGACCGCCGAGCGACACCCTTGGTGTGACGTTTGACCTGCGCGGGCTGTTCGGTCGACAATTCAGAATCTGCATTCTCCGGCGATTCCATCACCGGTCCCAGCGAAACCATGGGCTTGCGCTGCGATGCAGCCGTACTTTGCGTGCGCGGGTTACCGCTGTGCGAAGACTCGATGAAAATCGCGGGGCTGCGTGCGCTCCGGCCCGTCGTCAGCGTGTCGTCGGCCGATGTAATCTCGACCTGTGTAGCACGCGGAATAATTTTTGTGGAAGGCGCTAAGCGATTCGTTTGGGAGCTGTTCTGGGTAAGCTTCCGGTCAGGTTGAGAATGCTTCGGAGTGACTGACGGTCGAGTTGCTGATTTTATCGAGGGTTGGGGTTGCAGTCCGATCGTGGGAGCAGCGGGGGGCGTGCTGTTCACGACTGTCGGCTGTTCGTCATCAACAGTGCGAAAAGCGACGAGATGTTCCGTCTGCTTCAGGTGATGGGCCAGCGGAGATGGCTGCCGGGCTTCCGGGTTCGCGAGCGCAAAACCCACCGCCAATAGGGAACCGACGGCCAACGGCCAAATGGCGGCGCGAAAGGGTCGTTGCGTTTTCACCGTCTGTCATCCCTGACGAAAAATGGTCCCGTTCCGTCGATCTCTCAGCTCTATTGGGTCTGGAGTTCGCGCGTGTCGACTCGCTCGATATGAATGCCGTCGCTCGAAGTCAAACCAGGAAGATCGAGCAGCAGCGATTCTTCCCCTTTCTTCAATTCCACCTGCCGGGCTCGGACCGCCTCCAACAGATAGGATTCGCCGTTCCACTCAATCGTCGCCCCTTCGGGATACAACTTGTCGTTGATCAACGCCGCGCGTCGGCTTGCTCCGAGAATCGTGCTCTTGAGCACCAGTCCAGCGGTCCCCTGCGGACCTTGCGCCGGTTTTGCAGTCGACGTGCTCGCTTTGTCGTTCGCGGTCGTCTTGCCGGCGGGCGATCCTTTCGTGGAACTCTGTTTCTTTGCATCCTGCGGCTCGTCTTCCGCGAAGAGGACCGGAGGCCCGAATTGATCCTGGGAGATTTCAAACGGACTGCCAGGCATCGATGCGAGTTCCGCCGGCCGCAACAACGGATCGGTCGTGAACAGCTCCTCGGCGTTTTCCCACGTCACCGATCGCTTGGCTGCCGTCTTTGCCGCCTGGTCGGCCGCCGATCGTGCCGCGGCTAATGCCTCGGGGGAGACCGGCGCAGTCGTGAGTTCGCCAGCGCGCGCGGATCGCGAACTTCCGAAGACCGCCTGATAGACGGGCGGAATCCAGAAGTAGACCCCCACCAGCAACAAGACCCCCAGCACCAGTGACTTCTGCCAACTGGCCTTCAGATCATGCAGCAGCTGGTTTCGCACAGACTTCAACAACACGGACGCGCCCTGTTTGTAACTTACTTTTATATAATACTTTACGAACCATTCCCCAATTTGCGGACCGGGAGCGGCCCTCAGGAAACATTACCTTATGTTTGCATCGGCACGGGGAACGGCCGAACTGTCGGCATTATTGACAAATTCGGGCTTTTCTCCCCGAAACACGTAAACGGAAAACTGCAACTCAATCTTCTCAGACCTCTCAGTCCTGTCATTTTCAGGGCCAACGGAGAGGTCGTTCACGACAATCAACCGGGGGCCAGTTTCGAGCCCATACAGAAATTGCGACAGCCCCTGGAAATTTCCGTTTAGTGAGGCTTGGAATGAAAGTTTTTCGTAAGAGGCATGTGTGACGGTCGGCATCGGCTCCAGCCGAACGACTTTTAACCCCGCCAGATTCGCCAGCCGCGTCACTTCTTCGACAATCGCATGGAGGTCGGCCGCGGAGGGAATCAGCTTTTGCTGCTCGCGTAGAAACGAATCGCGGTGTTCGATCTCGCGTTTCAGCGATTCGAGTTCCGCGACGCGACGGGGGATCTCTCCGACCGATTGCTCTGCGGCCGAAATTCCGCGACGAATGAGGGACGCCTTTTTCGCGGATGGACGGAAGATGCCGAAGTAGTAGCCTGCGGCAAGCAGCGCCACCATGCCTATCGTCAGCAAACTGTCCTTGCGAAGGATGTTCTTCATGTGGATCTCCCGTCGTTACGTTCCGTCAATTCAGGGGGTCGCGCTCCCAGCTTCGGAGAGCGAACATGCAGCCGGATGCCGAAGTGTCGCAGTTCGTAACCGCGGTGCTGATGGCCGTCCGTGAAGAGCAATTGCACATGTTCAAAGCTGCCGGTCTCTTCAAGCGCCGCAAGATATTTTGCAACGGCCACGTCATCCGGCGCGACTCCGCGCAGCAAAATGACCTGTGTGCTGCGGGATGCGACATCTTCAAGTTGCGCCAAATCCGTCGCTTGCGGGGTAAGGTTTGTCAAAGAATTCTTGTCGGCTTTGTTGCGGGCCTTCTCTTCCGCGGTTGTGGACTTGGTTTCGACGCTCACATGAAATTCCGAGAGGGAAACGAACCGTGGAAGGGTGCGCGTAACATCGGACAGTAACCGCGTCGAGGCAGGATGCACTCGCAGGCGCGTCAAGAGATTGGCGCGTGCGTCGAGATCGCGCACCCGGCGAGACAACTCGTCGGCGTTCTCCAGCTGAGAGGCCATGTGCTCGGCTTGCGATTGCATCTCGATCCGCGATTGCTCGAGCCGGCTGCGGACCTGATATTGTGCAAACGTTCCCAGCACCGCCAATGAGGCAAACGCCGCCAGCACGCCGGCGCGCCACGTCTTACGACGCCGGCCAAGCTGCGTTTGACGGTAACTGGCGGGAAGAAAATCGATATTCGGGAGCATGTCACATACCTTGTGTTATCGCAGTGCCAATCCGAGGGGGGTCGTCCAGCGTCCAGCCAGCGCCGCAGGGGAAGGTTTTCCGGCAACACCGTTCGTCGCCACACGTTCATTCGAGTTAGCCAACGAATTTCCGATCGAGCAGGGAGTGCTCAACCGATTCGCGAGAAATTCCGCCAACCAGGATGAGGCCTCACTCCCCGTGAGGATCATGCGGTCGAGTGACTTGCCGCGGAACGTGACCTTGAAATACCGCAGGCAAAGCTCGATATCGGCGCAAATGTTCTCGAGCGTTGAACGTATGGCATCAATCACCGATCGATGCACGTCATTTGCTGGATCGAGCGTTTCCGCGGCAGTAACCGTTCCACGCATCCGTGCCGCTTCTTTCAGCGGGAGATCGAGCTGTTTCGCGACGGCCCGGTCGAAATGTTCCCCGCCGCCGTCGATCGATTTCAAAAACAGCATCTGATCACCGTCGGCAATAACAACCGTCGTGGCAGCCTCACCAAAGTTCAAAAACGCCAGCCGGGAACCAACCCCCGAGGCCAGGTTTGCGGGAAGCATGGCCCGCAGGATCGCGCAAGGTTCCAGATCGATCGCCAGCGGAGACAAGCCGGCGAGTTCCAGGATTTTCACCTGCCGTTCCACAATGCTGCGCTGACATGCGAGCAATATGACCTCTTGCTTGACGTTGCCGTCCTGCCGGAGCGGGCCGGCGAAAATATGCCGCAGCTCGGCATCCTCGACCGGATAGGGGAGTCGCTCGGCGGCTTCCCACTTCAAAGCCGACGTGATCTCTTCCGGTGAAAGCTGCGGCAAGCGGACGTTTTGCACGAAGAGTTCCTGCGCACCCACGCAACTGACAACCTGCCGCCCCCGAAAACCGTGATCCCCAACCACCCGACGGATGATGGACGCCGTTTCGCGATCGCGCGCCTCGGGGGACGAACCGTTATCGGCTGGAAGCTCCGCCTCGGCCATCGCCTGAATGCCATGCGACCCGGCGCGCGCGCCAAGTTGCACCAGACGCACCAGGCGCGGGCCGAGATGCAGTCCGATAGGATGTGGAAATGTTCGATTCAGTGAAATCATGATTGTCGTCTTTTTCGTTGTCCGTTGTTTTGAGTGTCTCAGTTGAACAGGTCGCTTTCGGAGCCCGGAGGAAGCATCCGCGGCGGATCGACCCAGACCTCACCCGTCACCCAGGTAATAGTGATGCGGACACAGCGTGTGTCGTTTCCGGAGCCGGTCGTGACCCACAAAATGGTGTCGTCGCTCCGAGCCGGTCCTGTTCCTCCAAGCGGTCCGAACGTGACGTCGCTGACATTCGCTTGCGTCGTTTTGAGTGCTGCGCCGGCCAACCGCACTTCACCGCCGGCGATTCCCAACGATCCCAGTTGGTCAAAATCAACGATGTACGGCCCCGTTTCCTGTCCGGCCGGGGCCAGAGGATTCTTCAGCGCCGGGGGACTGCCGGCCCCCGTGTGAACAATTTCGTACGAGTTGCCCGCCAGACTGAATTGCACGGAGTAGTCGGTATCGAAATGTACCGCTTGGCTGCGCGCCAGTCTCAAGTCGGCGGCGAGAATGCGGGCCATCGATTCCAACGACTGGGCATGCGACGAACGGAACGAGGGGATCACCACCGCCGCCAGAATTCCCATAATGACGACGACGATCATCAACTCGACCAGCGTAAAGCCGCGTCGGTCCGAGGACTCGCGTCGTCGTCGATGTAATTTGAGAACGATGGTTTTCATTTAGATCACCTGCCTCCACGAGATGATCTTCCAGCGATAACCCGCATACGGCGCGTTGGGGCCGGTGCCGTTGTAGGGAGTGAACATCGGGGTGGTCCACAGGTACTTGATGCCGGAGGTATTTCTCAGATGGAACGTCGGCCCCATCGGCAGTCCGTAGGTTTTGATCGGGTCTGACCACGTCGTCCAGTTCGCGGGGTCAGCGAGATAGTCGACGAACGGAATCGGCGGGAGAGACGATGCCGCGCGCGTCGCGTTCAACGTCGTCCAATTCGTGTTGATCGTATCCCAGTTGGTTGCAGTCGGCGTCTGCCACGCCAGGGGACGTTTGATAAGAATCTTGTCTCCGGCAATCGGTCCCTGCACTTCGGCGAACCGCTTTCGCGTGCGGCGAATGCGGAAGTTCGTCGACGCACTGTGCGTCACCTCTCCGACAACCTTCAATTGCTTCAACGTCGTATCAACCCCGATGATCTCGTGCCAGCCTCCGGTCACGCCGTTCTCCAACCAAATGGAGTAATAGCCGGTCGAGTTAATACCACTGAGATTCGGCGACCCGTTAAGCTGCACCATGCTGAATGGTTGCTCGATGGGCCAACTCGTCGCGGTCCCCGAGATATCGGCATCGGTGACGGCGGCGTACTCGAAGTCTCCGCCCGCCCCCTGGAACCAGTTCTGGCAGACCACGGCCCCGGTAATGCTCACCGTCGTGTCGCGCTGAATGACGACGTGCTTCGACACAATCACCGGCAATCGGGGCCATTTGTCGCCGTTCCAGGTGATCGTATCACCTTCGGTATCGCGCCAGTTCGGGGCGGCAAAGTGAATCCAGTATCCGTTGATATTGACGCTGCCGGTGCAGACCAGCGTGCCATAGATGTTCGTGCCGGTGAGCACGTTCATGTCGCCGGCGTGGTAGAAAATCCCCAGCGGATTATCTGACGTAGGCTTGTAGGTTGTGGCGCTGAGGTTTGCGCCCACGGTAACGGCGTTGTATGTGAAGCCCCCTTGAAAGACCTGATAGGTGAGCCGCCCGGCGTAATCGATGGAGGGCCAGGTCGGCACGGTGCCATTCTGGTTCCAGGTCACGCCCAGCTTTGCCAGATCGGCCTGAATGGCTGCTGAGGGGGCAGCGCGGAACGTCAACTGTCCATTAAAGGGGTGCGGATGGATGATCGACGCTCCCCCTGAGGTCGTTCCATACACCTGGCCGATCGAGGTGAGCATCGTGTTGCGGATCGTCGAACTCCACAGGACGTCCCCGTAGATCCTGGGATTGTCGTACAGCCAAACCGTGCCATCGATGCGGTCTTCCGGCTCGATCTGCAACGGTTCGGACGTTGTCTTCACGTAGGCGGCGTAGGTCTGAATCGTGTCGTAGCTTCCCGGATTCGCCGTGACGTCGGTCGCCGACGCCGAGTCTCCCGCGCCGATCGTTCGTCCACTGACGCGGGGCAACAAGCGGGTGATCACTTCCACCTGCTTCGAAACCTGCTCGTTGACATCTTCCGCGGAAATCCATTGGCCGGTCGATCGAATTGCGACGTACAGGGGGGCATCATCGGGAATCGTCGAGGTCACATCCTGAATCGGCAAGAACTCGACTTCGAACGACGAAGTTCCTTCGCTATCGGAGAGAACGGTTCGCGAAAGGGGAACCGTCACGCCGGCCCATGTCGTGGAATGCATTGCCTCGAGCGCCACCGAGGCGCCGGTTTGCGCCGCCTGCAGGGCGAGATCCCTGCGCAAGGCATTGTGCCGGATGCGCAGGCATGATGTCTCCGTACGCACGAATGAAAGCGTAATGATCAAGCTCGCGCTGACCGCCACCATCACCAGCAATAACGAAATACCGCGCCGATTTCCTCCCTTGCGAGGGCGCAATGACCACACCCGTCGGGGAGACTCCGACGTGCGGTGCATTTCGTCGTGATGTTCGGCCGCGCGCATGGCCGCGGTTTTACGGAATGTAATCATAGCGGTAGCTCGCAGAGCCGAAGAACGGAAGCGCCGTGGGGGACGTGTCGCTCCCCGGCTCCTGATACGAACGTGTTTCAATCTGCAATTCTGTCCGCACGGTCACCTGCCGGCAGCCAGATTCCGACGTCACGATTCCCTGCGGCCAAAGAAGTGCGTTCCAGCCGGCGGTTCCCGGAGTGTTCGCGGCAATGGCGGCATCGGTCGGCGACCAAATCGCCTCGAACCAGGCTCCGCCGGTCGCCGTGCCGGAGAGGTCGGCCAATCGCAGCTTCTTACAAAGCGGAACTTTCTCGGTCCCGCCGCCGGAAACCAGCGACAGAATCGTGGCTGAGAACCCTCCGGAGCGAAAATCGATCGTGCTCGAATTCCCCGGGACCATCAGTTCGGTCAAGACGCTGGGGTCGCCCGGATCGGGGAGAAAGATGACCAGCTCGTTGATTTTCGGAAGCTGAGTCAGCAGCCCATTCGCCGCCATGCCGCCGCTGCGTCCTCCGCTCCAGACGACAAGCACGTCGGGAACGTTGGTACCGCCGGCGGACCGATTGACGACCGCGATGCCCGGCGTCACCGGTTGCCCCGAGGTTTGGTAAACGCCCGCATTCGCGACCATGTAACGGATGCGCTCCATTGCCGCGGCACCTTGCAGCGTTGCTTCTTCTACTCCCTCAACATGCTCGCGCGCGGCTCCCACCGCCGACATCAGCCCGCCGAGTACGACAGTTAAGAGCGACACGATGAGCAGCGCCATGATGAGTTCCGGCAGCGTCATGCCGCGCCTTCCCCGGTCCGCGCGCGCGAAAACAGGCCGTAACGCCGGCCGGAATTCCGCGACGGAAAGTTGCCTTCTTATACAGTCAGGGGGCAATCGGAACATAACTGAAAACTCGAGTGATCTCCGCTAAAGTTTTGGTATTCGATTGGCCATCGGTGTATTTCACACGAACCGTGACTCGCCGATGATTCGTATGTGTGAGAACAACATTCCAGCCGGTGCCGGCATCGGGCTGGATGCGCTCGACGACGACTTCCCGCGTGAAACGGTTGATGTAGCCCGCATCGGGAAGGAGCGCCGCTGCGCGGTTTTGAATTGTTCCGCCGACAGTGGCTCCTTCGGTTCCCAACGGCATTCCGGTGCGATTGACCGGCGGCGAGGAAGACCAGGCGGCGTAATCATCGATGTCGTCGAAGTTCGTGCGGGCCGTCCCCCCTGGCGTGGAGTTGGATGATGCCGGAAATCGGACCGAGGCGATTTCATCCATCAACTGTTCCGCCATTCCTCTGGCAGTCGCCGATAACGCCGCTTCACTGCTCGATCGGATGGCGGTCCCAAGCGAAGACAAGAGCGCAGCACCGGCCACGGTGGCCACGCTGACGGCCACGACCGATTCGAACATCGAAAATCCCGCGCGCGGCGGGTGTCGTCGCTTTTCGCTCATGGGGAGTCCTTCCCATCAAGGTGGCTGCGGTGTGATCAGCACCGGCCTTGTCCTGCGAGGGGGCGATTGTCCCAAAACAGATCGGGACAAAGAAAAAGGCGCGGCAAGGTCCCCTCAAAGCTCCCAGCTTTCCTTGCCGCGCCGTATCGTCGCCGCCTCGTATTCGCGAGACCGCGAGACTCGCATAAAAGATGCGATGATGACTTCGCGTTCACCAAAACATAGGTCAGAGGACCATGTTGTCAAACGGAAGCATTCAGCTCGGTGGAAAGGGTCAACAAGAGGGGGCCGCGCGCGTTGACGAAATCAGTCGTGCCGAAGGCAACGCCGAATAAGTGGACGAACCGGCACAACCGGACCGGTTGGCAGAACGGCATTGAAGCGACGGGAATTCGGAGCGGCAGGTGTCACACCCTCGCCAATAGGTTATTTCCCCTGCTCGGCATCCCTTTCCGCTCCCGGATCAGTCCGTTCCGCAAGCTGTGCGAGCAGACCGCGGATGATCTGTTCCGCTTCCGCCCGTTCCTGGACCCAGCGATCGCGCAACGTTCGCCAAGCGGTTTCGCGCGTTTCCAGATCGTTGGCATCGCGCCGCAACTGGTCTTCCCAGGCACGCAGTTCGTCATCCCGTGTGCGAGCCCATTCGGTGAACTTCTGCCGCTCCTCGCTGAAAGCCTCTTGCTCTCCGCCGAGAGCGGATCGAAGCTCAGCCAACTCATGCTGCTGGCGTTCGATCGCGGCGCGTGCCTGCTCGTAATGCGCCTCAAGCGAAGCACGGGCTTCATCGACCCGCGCGCGGGCCGCTTCGATGTCGGACCGTTGCGCCAGACGCGCCCAGGTTTCTTCGACCGCCAGACGCATTTCCAGCGTATTGCGGTGTGTTTGCTCGAGTTCCGCGCGCAAATCGTCAAGCCGCAAGCGACGACTGTCGAGATTCTCGGAATTCAGGGCAAGCAAATCCTGTTGGCGGCGGATTTCGTTTCGCTGAATCTCCCGCTCTTCCTCCCATGCCTCGCGATCGCGGCGCAGACGGTCACGGTCTGCTTCGACTTCCCGTTCGGCAGCGCGCCGCGATTCCGCTAACAATTCCTGCTCGCGGGCAATCGACATCTCCCGCTCATCGAGCACCGCGCGGAACTGTTCTAGTTGGGCTGATCGCAATTGAAACAACAGCGCATCGTGTTCCAATTGATTCCGTGCCAATTGATCCGCGCGACGCGACTCGTGCAGGTCGGCTTCAAGTTCCTCGCGGGCCTTCTGCAAATGTTCCTGCTGGAAATGTAGGCGTTTTTCCAACAGATGCTGTTCTTTCGCCAGCCGGGCGCGTTCCGCTTCGACCTCCGCTTGCAAAACACGCTGCGCGGTTTCGAATTCGTGTCTCTGGCGGTCCAGCAACGCGGATCGCTCTTCGAGCCCCTTCGCGAGATTCGCTTCCTGTTCGTGACGTTCTTGTTCGAGCGTTTGTCGTTCGCGCTCCACCTCGCGCAGTTTCTCCTGCTTGATCTGCTCGAGTTCTTCGAGTTGCTTGGCACGAAAAGCGGTCAGCTCGTCCTCCGCCCGCTGAATGGCCGTATCGACAAACTCGCGGTCGCGGCGAAGATCGGCCATCTCGGCGGCGCGTGTCGCCAGCCATTCCTTGCGTTCGCGCTCGAATTCTCTTCGCTGAGCGTCGAGTTCCGCGGAAAGCTCCTTGCGAAGTTCTTCTCGGCGGCGCGCGTATTCGTCCTGAAGCTGCCGGCGTTCCTCATCCAGCTCTTCACGGGCCGATTTTAGATTTCCGTCGTGCTCAGTTCGTCGACGCTCAATTTCCTCGGTGAGTTGCTTGCGTTCCGTTTCCAGAACCTTCTGTGTCTGGCGGAGGGCCTCGCGTTCGATATCGAGGTCGCGGCCCGCGGTTTCGCGCCACGTCCCCCGTTCGGCATCCAGTTGATCCTGCAGGCCGAGCAACTCCCGTTCCTGCTCTTCCAGCTCGCGGACCAGCGCTTCGCAGGATGTCAGTTTTTCGTTAAATTCCGCCTCGCGAACTTTCAATGCCTCGGCGCGTTCGTGCATCTCTTCTTCGAATTGATGCACCCATAGTCGCACCCGCCGGCGTTCCTGGTCGAGCAGTGACAATTGCTCATTGAGCGCCTTTTCGCGGCGGTCAAGTTCGGCTGATTGAGTGCGTAGATGCTCGGCAATCTGGCTGGCCTGCAGCAGCAGTTCATCGTCGGTGTGATTATGGCGCGGCGGCGAGGCAGACGAGACATCGGCCGCGTGTTTGTCGGTGATATCAAAGTCGTTCGCGTGCGGCGCATCAATCCGCCGCTCCGAGGTTCCCGCAGCCGCTCCCGCTGGAATTTCGCTCCAGGGGAAAGGAATGTGCGGGCGGTTCTCGACTGGCTGCCCCCCGACTTTCGACAGAAACGGAGACGACGGGGCCGGCGCTCCCGAAGGTCGCGAGGATTTGCGTTCCGGTTGAACCTGATCGCTCATTCCGGGAATCCTTTCCCTGGTCGAGCTATGAAGTGAAGAGTTCGGAGCAAAACCCGCGAACTCACGCCGCTACTTGGCCGTCCGTAGTTTAGAGATGCGAATCTAAAGCCGACGAGAACCGATCCTTGGGTGTAACACCCACGAATTTCTCGACCGCCTGTCCTCCCTTGAACAGCATGACCGTGGGGATGGCGCTGATCTGGTAATTTGTGGCAATCCCGGGGTTCTCGTCCGTGTTGACCTTGCCGATCCGTGCTTTGCCGGCATAATCGCTGGCCAGCTGATCGATCGTGGGAGCTAACATCTTGCACGGGCCGCACCACGGCGCCCAGAAATCGACGAGCACCGGAACGTCGCTGTCGAGGACTTCACTCTGGAAATTGCCGTCGGTGAATTCAAATACCCCCTGACCCATGTCTTGCTATCCTTCCTGCCGGAACAGGTCCGGCTATAACTATCGCTGACAATTCGCCGGGAACTGCACCGGCCCGTGGACCGGTGAATGAGCGTGACACCCCCTGCCCCGATTGCGGCGAATTATAGGTAAAAGCCCTTTCCTGTCAACGCTCGCCTGAGGCGCCCGCTTGACGTAAAATCGGTTGGGAATTGGACCTTCGGAACGAAGACGCGCCGTCGAGGCTTACATGCCCTCCGTCTCCCCACTTTTTATTCGTGGTATTCGTAGAACTGCGACGACGATCGTCCTGGTAAGTGCAGTCCTCGCACCAGCCCCCCCAGCCCAAGCTCAGGATGCCCCCAAGGCACCCGTTCCCCAAACTCCCGAGCAGACACCCGGCCGTGAAGAAGGTTCGGTTCGTCCGAAGCCCCTTCCGCCCGGCCCCACGAACCTCGACCCAGCCATTCTGGCGAAGGTGCAGCAAAAGAGTCTCGGAATTCTCGAAGAAGAACGAGACCCCTACTACAAGGTGCTGAGCATCGCCCGCGACAATAACTTCCGGCAGATGGTTGGCCTGGCCCGCGCGAACGAAGATGAGCGCATCACCGAACTCGCCCGGGAGAACAAGTTGTCAGGCGGGGCATTTCCGATTTTTGTCGACATCTTCCGCAATCCGGAACGCTGGCATGGCAAGCTGGTAACGTTGCGCGGCCATGCGCGACAGGTCATTTTCTATCCGGCAGGCGAAAACGCATACGGCCTCAAAAACTTGTACGAAGCCTGGATCTACACGGACGATTCCCAATCGAATCCAGCCGTTGTGATCTGCTCCGAGATTCATCCCGGTATGCCCACGGGAAACGAAATCACCGAGGAAGTGATCGTGACCGGATATTTCTTCAAGATGTACGGCTACCGCGCGCAGGATACGACCCGCATTGCGCCGATGATTCTCGCGCAAAGCCTCGAATGGATTCCCGCGAAAAAGCCCGAAAACTCGTGGGCCGCGCCGGTCATCGCCGTCCTCGTATGTATTGTTTTCATCACGGGGATTTGGCTGCTCATCGGCAGTTCCCGGCGAGACCGAGCTTTTCGCGACCAACTGCATCGGGAGTTTTCCCCCGGCGGAACACTTGATCAAAACGTGATCAGCGATGAACGCACGGCCGGGCCGAAAAACCATGCCGACCAGAATGAGCAAACGTCGTGAAGGATCTTGGTTTCCCCCGCGATGACACGCCACGTTTGCAATCCAGGCCGCCACTTCGCAGACTGAGTGCCATGACAGCCGTTGCCCCGCTCGAAAAACCACTTGGTCGCCCGCTCCGCCTCGGGGTGTTGATCTCCGGCAGCGGCACGACTCTCGCGAACTTCGTGTCGCAGATCTCCGCGGGAAAGCTCGACGCCGAGATTCCGCTGGTGATCGCCAGCCGAGCGGGATGCAGCGGCATCGAGAAAGCCAGAAAGTCCGGCCTGCGGGTCGAGGTGCTGCCGCGAAAACAGTTTGCGAGCGTGGACGAATTCAGCACAAAAGTGTTCGAGTTGCTCCGCGGCGCGAATGTTGACCTCGTTGCGCTCGGAGGGTTCCTCTCGATGCTGCGGATCCCCGACGACTACCACTTTCGGGTGATGAACATTCACCCGGCGCTCATCCCCTCGTTTTGCGGGGAGGGATTCTACGGGCACAAGGTGCACGAGGCTGTGATCGAGCGCGGCGCGAAGGTGAGCGGCTGCACGGTGCATTTTGCCGACAACGAGTACGACCACGGCCCGATCATCCTGCAGCGGACCGTGCCGGTCCTGGATGGCGATACGCCCGATGCGCTCGCAGCCCGCGTGTTCGAGGTCGAGTGCGAGGCGTACCCTGAGGCGATCCGCCTGTTCGCCGCAGGACGCCTGGTGGTTAAGGGAAGCCGTGTTCTGCTCCGTCCTTGAGGGATGCCGGCACGAACCCATGGCGTAACCCTTTCTTCTGATTTGCATTAGAGCAATTCAATCTTCTTTATCCCCTCGGCACTCTCGCCAGAGTGTACGCCTGGAAATGAAATATTATGCACATAAATATGACTGATAATGATCGATTTTGACTGATTATATTGATATCCGTCCAATCCGTCGTCATAATAAACGCTTGCAGGAACGGATCTCACAAAGGACTGGCCATTATGCTTCTCGACGAACGTCGCAGAAAAATACTGGAAATTGTTGAAAATAAAGGATTTGTAGCTCTCTCTGAGCTGACGGAACAGGCCGGAGTGAGCGAGTCGACGGTTCGGAGGGATTTGGAATTTCTTGACGGAATTGGGCAGATTCGCCGCACGCGCGGCGGAGCTGCTTACATCGGGGAGTCGCTGACCGAATTCGAGGACCGGCGAAACCGGGCGCTGCCACAGAAGCAGAAGATCGCTCAGGCGGCGGCGGGACTCATCGATTCGGGCGAGGCGGTTCTGCTCGATGGCGGAACAACAACTCTGGAAGTGGCTCGACAACTCATCGGCAAATCGCTGCAGGTGGTCACAAATTCCCTCCCCATCGTCAGCTTGCTGGTGAATCAGCCGAACATCGAACTCGTGATGATCGGCGGGTACCTGTACCCGAAAACGGGAGTGGCCTTGGGGCCGCTGGCAGTGCGGACTCTGGAACAGATTCACGTGCGGCGACTGGTGATGAGTGTCGGTGGGATTACGGAAAAGGGGTTGTACAACAGCAACGCCCTGTTGGTGGAAACGGAACGGAAGATGATCGACGCGGCGGAAGAGGTGGTCGTGGTGTCCGACAGCGGCAAGCTGGGGCATTCGGCACTGGCGCATCTCTGCCCGCTCGACGTGGTCGATCGGATGGTGATCGACACCGGCATCACGCCCGAATGGCGGAAGATGATTGAGAAGGCGGGCGTGGAACTGACATTAGTCGAAATTTGAGGCAGCAATGAGCATTCCCAGAGCCGAGATTGAACGCATTGTCCGTGACGTGCTGCTGAAGCGGTTCGAGTCGCCGATTGTGAACGGCAAGCCAAACCCGCTGGTGGTCAACATCTCCGCGCGGCATGTGCATCTCACGAACGAACATGTGCAGATTCTGTTCGGCAAACCGGAGCTGACTCCCGAGAAACCGTTGTATCAGGATGGCTTCTACGCGGCGGAAGAGACGGTGGCGATTGTCGGCCCGCGCCGCCGGATGATTCCCAATGTGCGTGTGCTCGGCCCTTGTCGGGGAGATTCACAAGTTGAGTTGGCATTCACCGACGCGATTTCGCTGGGGCTCGATATTCCAGTGCGGCTGAGCGGCGACCTGAAAGGAACGCCGGGCTGCGTGCTGGTCGGGCCCGCGGGAGTGGTCGAATTGAAGTCAGGGCTGATCCGCGCGATGCGGCACGTCCACATGGGGCCGGAAGATTTGAAGTATTACGACGTCAAGCATGGAGACTCGATGAACCTGCGGGTTGTCTCCTCAGGCTGCACCACCGTACTCGAGGATCTTGCCGTCCGCGCGGGAGAGAACATCAAGCTGGAAGTGCATATCGATACCGACGAAGGGAACGCCATCAATCTCGATAAGGCGACCTCCGTCGAGTTGCTGAAATCAGTGACCTGCAAATGTCAGCACTGAGACCGTGTTTTGAAGACTGATTGAGACTGGGAGCGCGGCTCCCGAAGAGTTCGTGATCGTATCAACAACGTGGAGAACTGAAAGATGGCTAAGGTGATGGAAGCTCTGGGAATGATCGAAACGAAAGGGCTCGTGAGCCTGATCGAAGCCGCCGACGCAATGCTCAAGGCGGCGAACGTTCAGATGGTCGGCTGGGAGAAGGTCGGCAGTGGTCTCGTCACCGCCTTCGTGGTGGGAGACGTGGCTGCCGTGAAAGCCGCGATTGATGCCGGCGCAAGCGCCGCCAGCAAGATCGGAGAAGTGGTCAGCGTGCAGGTCATTCCGCGTCCACACGAAGAACTGTCGGCAGTGTTGCCGAAGTCGGCCGCGGCCCGGGCTGCGAAGTAGCTGGCCTGATGATCCTGTGCAGTTTTGCGATGATTGCAAACTTTTTGGTGGGCCTCGAAGACTCGACCCACCCTACCAACGACTCCTTTTCAAACGGTAATTGGTGAAACGCAATGAACGAAGCGATTGGATTGATTGAAACCAAAGGGCTCGTCGCCCAGATCGAAGCGGCGGACGCGATGCTGAAAGCCGCCAACGTCAGCCTGGTGAAACAAGTGCAGATCGGCGGCGCGTACGTCACGACGGTCATCAAGGGAGATGTCGGCTCGGTGCGGGCCGCCGTCGATGCCGGAGCCGCGGCTGCGTCGCAGTCGGGCGAGCTGGTAAGCGCGCATCTCATCCCGCGTCCGGAGTCGGGGCTGCTCGAAAATTTCATCTAACAGGGGTGCGGGATGATACCGCCGAATCGGTCGCTGCTCGGCTTCGACCGGAACAGCAGGCGGAGAAGTCCCGCACGGGGAGTGAGCATTCCGTCGCAAGGATTGCACCCATGAAAATTCTCGTCGCCAATCTCGGTTCCACAAGCTTCAAGTACCGGCTGTTTGATCTGCCGGACGAGAAGCAACTGGCGCGCGGGGGGATCGACCGCATCGGACAGCCGCAAAGCAAGTGCACGGTCGAAATCGGTGTGCACCAGCAGGAAGCGTCGGCGCACATTCCCGATCATGCGGCCGCGGTCCGGATGTGTCTCGATCAACTGACAAATCCGGAAACCGGCTGCCTGAAGGACGTCGCCGAGGTCTCGGCCATCGGCTTCAAGGCGGTCTTTGCGGGAGAATTGAGCGGTGTGCGACTGGTGAATGAGGAACTGCTCGGCACGATGGAGCAACTGGCCGACATTGCTCCGGCGCACAACCCGCCCTACGCGAAAGCGATGCGGGAATTGAGCCGCGCGTTCCCCAGCATCCCTCTGGTTGCGGCGCTCGAGACCGGTTTTCACGAGACGATTCCCGAAGCGCAGCGGGTGTATGCGGTCCCTTACGAATGGAAAGTAACGCATCATGTGCAGCGTTGGGGATTTCACGGAGCGAGTCACCGCTACATCGGCGGGCGGATCGCGAGGATTCTCGGCCGCGACGACCTGCGGGTCATCTCCTGCCATCTCGGCGGCAGCAACTCGCTGTGTGCGATGCGCGGCGGGAAGTCACTGGCGAACAGTCTGGGAATGAGCCCGCAATCGGGAGTACCGCACAACAACCGCGTGGGAGACTTCGATCCGTTCGCGCTGCCGATTTTGCTTCGCGAGACGGGCAAGACGCTCGAACAACTGCTGGAGGATCTGGCGGAACGGAGCGGCCTGTTGGGACTCAGCGGACTGAGCGGCGACGTCCGCGACCTGGAAGAGGCCGCGGCCAACGGACACGCGCGAGCCGACCTCGCGCTCGAAGCGTTCGTCGCAGCAATTCGACAGTACCTCGGAGCGTATCTGACGGTGCTCGGAGGAGCCGATGTGATCGTTTTCACCGGCGGAATCGGCGAGAACAGCCAGCGGGTGCGGCGAGGAGTCCTCGCGAATATGGAGTGGGCCGGCATTCGACTAGACGGCTCCAGAAACGAACAGGTGCGCGGCGAGTGCCGCATTGCCGATGACGCCAGCCGGGTGGATGTGTGGGTGGTTCCGACGAACGAAGAAATCGTCGTGGCACGGCAGTCGGCGGAATTGATCGGGCGGATGAAAACGGCATAGCACGAAACTCGAAACCCTCTTCCCTTGCGGGAGAGGGGAGGGTGAGGGGGAAGAAACATGTTTCTCGGTCGCATCACCGGCAGCCTGGTGGCCACGCAAAAGGTGTCGTCGATGGTCGGGCAGAAGCTGCTTATCATCGAGCCGTTGCGCGTGAATGAAAAAGATCAGAGCGACCTGCAGCCGACCGGCCGGACATTCGTCGCGGTCGATACGGTCGGGGCTGGAGAAGGAGAGGTCGTACTCTGCGTGCAGGGGTCGAGCGCCCGCTTCACGCCGGAGACAAAACAGTTACCGATCGACGCGGCAATTATCGGGATCGTCGATCAGGTGCAGGTCGGCGCGAAGACGGTATTCGGC
>CAZVJA010000021.1:20857-25790 GCA_964626885.1 uncultured Planctomycetaceae bacterium
ATCATCCTTTGTGAAAGAGATGCAACGATGATTCAAGCAAACGAACAGGCGATCCGGCAGGTGGTCGAAGAAGTGCTCGTCCAACTCGGCAAGCGCGGCCGCGGGGTCGGTGGCACGAAACCGAAAAGCGGCGACTGGGGAGTGTTCCCGACCGTCGATCAGGCGGTCGATGCTTCCGAGGCAGCCTTCCAGAAATTGCGGCACGCGACGCTGGCCGACCGCGCCAAGGCGATCGAATGCGTGCGCCGGCTCTGCCACGATCAGGCCGAAGAACTCGGGCGAATGGAACTCGAAGAAACGAAGATTGGCCGACTGGACCACAAGATCGAGAAGCTGAAGATCATCCGTCTGGCTCCCGGAATTGAATTCATGCGGAGCGACGCCGTCAGCGGCGACCATGGTCTGACTGTTACCGAATACGCCCCGTTTGGAGTCATTGGGGCGATCACTCCGGTCACGCACTCGCTGCCGACGCTCGCCGGCAACGTCGTGAGCATGGTCGCATCGGGAAACACGGTGGTGTTCAATCCGCATCCGTCGGGAGCACGTATCGCGTGTGAAGGGGTGCGGAGGCTCAACCGTGCGATCTACGAGGCGACTGGGCTCGAGAACCTGATGACGATCGTCGAGCAGCCGACGCTCGAGACCGCCGAGCAGATCTTCCAGCATCGGGGAATTCGGCTGATCGTTGTGACCGGCGGTCCGGGAGTGGCTCGCGCGGCGATGGCCAGCAAGAAACGAGCGATTGTGGCCGGTCCGGGGAACCCGCCGGTCGTCGTGGATGAGACCGCCGATATCGATCACGCGGCCGCTTCGATTGTCAAAGGAGCGGCGTACGACAACAACCTTCTCTGCATCGGCGAGAAGGAAGTCTTCGCTGTCGATTCCATCTTCGATCAACTGCTGGACGCGGTCGGCCGCAATGGGGGTTATCGGCTCAATGCTCAACAGACGGCGCAATTGACTAAGCTCGCGTTCGGACCTCCCGAGAAGCCAGGGGGACACGCGATCCTCAACCGCGAACTCGTCGGCAAGGACGCCGCAGTGCTGGCCTCGCTGATCGACGTCCGCGTGCCTGCAGGAACAGAGATTCTATTCGCTGAGACCGACACGTCGAACCCGTTCGTTCCGGAAGAGCAGATGATGCCCTTCGTGCCGTTCGTCCGTTGTCGAAATGCACAGCATGGAATCGAACTGGCATACGAGTTCGAGCACAACTTCAAACACACAAGTCTCATTCATTCGCGCAACGTGCGAAATATGACCACCATGGGACGGCTCATGGACACAACGCTGTTCGTGAAGAACGGCCCCTGCATGGCGGGGCTCGGCCTCGGCGGTGAAGGATACCTCTCCTTCAGCATTGCCACACCGACCGGTGAAGGGGTGACCAATCCGCTGACGTTCACCCGTCAGCGTCGGTGCGCGATGGTCGAGGATTTGCGAATCATTTGAGCCGCTCGCGGTGCAGCGTTCTGGCAACGGGGAGTTTTCTCCCCTCTCCACTTGCGGGAGAGGGGCCGGGGGTGAGGGGGACAAATGCAGATCGGCGAAGTCATCGGCCATGCAACGGCTACCGTCAAGCATCCGACGTTGTCGGGCTGGCGGTTGGCGGTAGTGCAGCCGCTCGATGCGCGCGGCGGGGATGACGGCGCGCCGATCCTGGCGATTGATCAACTTGGGAGCGGGCAGCGCGACAAAGTCATCATTACGAGCGACGGCAAGGCGGTACGTGAAATGGTAGGGGCGGAAAATTCGCCGATCCGCTGGGCGGTCCTCGGACTGGTCGATGCCCCGCGGGCGAAATCGTGACCTAGAGTAAGTTTGGAACAGTGCGCATGTCGGTGGATGGAGACCTATTGGAGCAGATCGTAGCGGGAGTTCTGAAGGAACTCGCCGGCGGCGCTGCGTCCTCAAGTCCTGTCGAACCGACTGTGCCGAGCGCGACGAAAGAACTCATTCTGACGGAGAAAGTGGTCACGGCGGATCTGCTGGAAAAGACATACGCGGGAGCAACGAAACTGGTGATCGGCGGCCGAGCGGTGGTGACTCCCTCCGCCCGGGATTTTTTGAAACAAAACAAAGTCGAACTTCGCCGGGAATCGACAACAACTTCGCAGACCAGCGGCGCGAAAACGACAACAACGGCGAACTGGAAATTAATCGTGGTCCACACGACGAAAACTTTAGCAAGCGTACTCGATGACGCGACGCGGCGGCCCGGTGCCGTCTGGCAGCGGGAGCTGGCGGGCTGCGACGTCGACGCCGCCGATCGGGCGATCAGCGCACTTTGCCGCGGCGAGTCGGACGGCGCGGTGGTTTTCACCCGTCGGCCGGAGGTCGTCGCTTGCCGTGCGAATCGCAACGCGAACGTGCGCGGCGCGGCGATCGTCAACGTCGCACAACTACGATCGGCCCACCGCCGGATGGGCACAAACCTGTATTGCATCGATCCGGAAACACGCACGCACGGCGAATGGAACAATCTGCTGCGGGAAATTGCTTCGTGCGGAAAACCGGAGCGACCGGAACACTGGAAAGAATAAATTGGCTGTCTGCACCACCCAGATACAGAGCACACGGAGAGAAAACGAAGAAGACAGAAGGTGAATAAGGAACCCAGGAATCCAGGAGTTGAAGAATCCTGAAGAAGTATTCCAGACAATCCGTTCCTGGTTTCCTGGATTCCTTATGAATCATTCTTTTCCGCATTTTTCCGTGCTCTCCGTGTCTCAGTGGTGAATTCAAGCAAATGAAGGATTTGAAAAAATGCGAATCGCGGAAGTGATCGGCAAAGTGACGCTGGCCAAGGGGCACCCGAGCTTGATCGGGGCGACCTGGCTGGTGGCGGTGCCGCTGTTGCGGGCCGGGCTTCGCGATCGCAACGTCGGGCGCGAGGATCCGTTCGTTGTGTTTGACGAGCGGGGAGCCGGCCGCGGCTCATTGATTGCCGTCAGCGAAGGGGCGGAAGCCTCCGCGCCGTTTCATCCCGAACAAAAACCGATCGACGCGTACAACGCGGCGATTCTCGATAACGTGGAAGTGGAGTGAAGAGTCACATCATGGTCAAACCGGTCAGCAAAGAAGGCACGATGAAGAATCAATGGAACAGCGGCATTCATGACCGCAAGCTCAAAGAGGAAATCTGCGAGATCGGCCGGCGGGTCTACGCCAAGGGATTCGCGGCAGCTAACGACGGCAACATCTCGATCCGTGTGGGAGAGAACGAGGTGCTCTGCTCCCCGACGATGATCTGCAAGGGGTTCATGAAGCCCGACGACATCTGCGCGGTCGATCTCGATGGCAACCAGATCGCCGGGAAGAAAAAGCGTACGAGCGAAATCCTGCTCCACCTGACGATCATGAAGGCCCGGCCGGACGTGAAGGCGGTGGTGCACTGCCATCCGCCGCACGCGACGGCGTTCTCGGTTGCCGGGGAGCCGATTCCGCAGTGCGTGCTTCCCGAGGTCGAAGTCTTCATGGGGGAGATTCCGATCGCGCCGTACGAAACTCCCGGCGGGCAGAAATTCGCCGACACCGTGTTGCCGTTCCTCAAGGGGACCAGTTGCGTCATCCTCAAGAATCACGGGACGGTGAGCTTCGGGAAGTCGCTGGAAGAAGCGTACTGGAAGACGGAGATTCTCGATGCGTATTGCCGCATTCTGTTGCTCGCGCGGCAACTGGGAAGGGTCGAGTACTTCACGCAGCAGCAGACGAACGAGCTGCTCGACTTGAAGAAAAAGCTCGGCTTCGACGACCCGCGGTTCCACGCCGAGAACTGCGATCTGTGCGGCAACAGCGCTTTCCGCGAGGGGTATCACGAGACGCTGCCGCAATCGCGGGCATTTGAACCCGCGCCGGAGTACCCCGGCTATCTGCAATCGAAAGCAGCGCCGCAAAACGGCAGCGGCAAGGAACAGGACATCGAAGATCTGGTGAAGACGATCACGAATCAGGTCGTCTCGGCGCTGGGAGGGGCGAGCAAGTGAAAGTCAGTATCATTGGCGGCGGGGGATTAGTCGGCTCATGCGCGGGGTTCGCGCTGCAGGCGGGGCGGATTGTCCGCGAGATCGCGCTGGTTGACGTAAACCAAGATCTGGCGGAAGGTCAGGCGCTCGACATTCTGCATGGCAGCTCACTCGTCTCGGACCAGAAGATTACCGCCGGCGGCACGGAACACGTGGCCGACAGCGATATGGTGGTCATCACGGCCGGTCTGCGTCGCAAGCCGGATGAAAGTCGATTGGCGCTCATCAACCGCAACGTGGAACTCTTTCGCGGCATTCTGGCCGACGTGAAAAAACATGGCCTGAAAAAAGACGCGATGGTGTTCGTCGTCTCGAACCCGGTCGACGTGCTGACGTATCTCGCCGTGCGTGAACTGCCGTTGCCGCCGGAGAAGATCATCGGACTGGGGACCGTCCTCGACACGACCCGCCTGCGGGGCATGCTGGCGCTCGCACTCGAAGTACCGCCGACGCAGGTTTCGGCCCTCATCCTCGGCGAACACGGCGACAGCATGGTACCGATCTGGTCGGCGGCGCAGATCGGTGGGCTGCCGCTGGAGAAATGGCCCGGCGTCACGCAATCGGTGATACAAGATGTCGAAAAGCGGACGCGCGGCAGTGGCGCGGAAGTGATCAAGAAAAAAGGGGGAGCCGGCTTCGCGGTCGGCGTTTCCATTGCCGACGTGATTCACAGCGTCGCCCTCGATCAGCGGCGCATCCTGCCGGTATCGAGCCTGCAGACCGGCTGTTACCAGATGCGCGATGTCTGCATCTCGGTGCCGACGGTGGTGGGGCGCGACGGCGTACTCGATCGTGTCGAGATCGAACTTTGGCCGAAGGAACGGACCGCGCTCCAGAATTCCGCCCGCGTGCTGCGGGAGACGATTGACAAGGTTCTTCGCTGACGTGATGGAAAAATCCCTCGA
>CAZVJA010000021.1:25890-41060 GCA_964626885.1 uncultured Planctomycetaceae bacterium
TGCTGACGATCGACGAACGACTCTTTGATAATTCGCCGATCACGCCTGCCGCCCGGGCGAACGACGCGACCGACGTGCATGTGCCGCGTGGCGGAAAGGTACATCAGGAAGCGGCCCGTCCGTTCCGCACGGCGGGGATCGACCACATGCAGTGCGGACATCTCGATTGTGCCGTCGAGGAGCGCCGCCGCGGGGTCGATCTCGGTCTCTATTCGGTGACGTTCAACAACAAGCTCGAACTCGATCACCAGACCCTCACGGAGTACAAAGCCTTTCGCGAAGAAGCGGAGCGGAAAGGGTTCCGGCACTTTTTGGAAATCTTCGACCCGAACGTGCCCGGGGCGGTTGATCCCGACTTGCAGCCGGGATTCATCAACGACCTGATCGCGCGGACGCTCGCGGGAGTAACAAAAGCGGGCCGACCAGTCTTCTTGAAGATGGTCTACCACGGTCCGAAGGCACTCGAGGAACTCGTGGCCTACGATCCGCATCTGATCGTCGGCATTCTGGGAGGAGCCGCGGGTACGACGCACGATGCTTTCCGTTTGATTTACGAATCGCGGAAGTACGGCGCGCGGGCAGCGCTTTTCGGACGAAAGATCAACCAGGCGGAAAATCAACTGGCGTTCATCGAGCTTCTGAGGCACATCGCCGACGGGGTGATTGAACCGGACGAAGCGGTGCGGGCGTATCACGCCGTACTGCAAAAGTTGAACGTCCAGCCGCACCGTTCGCTGGAGGAGGACTTGCAGTTTCAGACCGGCGTGATGAGTTATGGCGGCAGCGGGCGAACGATCAGTACGCCGGCGCCGAAGAATACAGCAATACGCCTCCCCCTCACCCCCGGTCCCTCTCCCGCGAGGGGAGAGGAGAGTAGGAAAGTCGCGTCGGGATCAACTCCAGCATCGAGTGCGGGTGTCACGACGAATGCGTCATCCAACACGGCCGCGCCCGACTTCAAATCGATGTCCTCGGATGAACGGCTGGCGTATCACCGCGCGCGGCTCAAGAGGATCTTCGGAGAGTAGCGCGAGAGGGGCTCAGATTCTCGGATCGGGAACCAGCGATAGAGTGCGTTCTTCCCTATCCCCTATATCCTATTCCCTATCTCCTATCCCTCTCTTCAGCACGCCTTTGGAATCGTGATCGCCGGGTTGCTCTTCGGCATCAGCGACGGTTCCGGCGGCTCGACCAGCGCGAACTTCAGTGTAAAAGTCGTCCCCTTGCCGACGGCGCTCTCGACGCGAATGCGTCCCTTGTGCGCTTCAATGACTTCACGACAGAGTGATAACCCGAGTCCGGTTCCCCCCTGCCCGCGGTCATCCGCTTCTTTGGTGGAATAGAAGGGCTCGAAAATCTGCCGCAGCTTTTCGGCCGGAATGCCCGAGCCGGTATCGCGGACGGAGATTTCCGCCGCACCCGCTTCTTCGTTGGCACGAACGGTGAGGAACAATCGTCCGCCCCCGTCCATCGCCTGCCGCGCGTTGATGATCAGGTTGAGGAGCACCTGCTGAATCTGGCTGGCGTTAATTTCCGCGTGCGGGCGTCCCTGGAAGTCAGTCTCCAGCTTCACCCGGTGCATCTGCAGATCTTTCTCAGTCAGCACCAGCACATCTTCCACGAGCGTCACCAAATCGGTTGCCTCGCGGCGGTCCCCCTGGCTGCGGGAGTAGGCGAGCATGCCGGTCGTGATCCGCGACGCCCGTTGCCCGGCCGAGAGGATTTTGTCAAACGCCTTCTCGCGGGTGGCAACGTCTTTGTGACGCAGTCCCATCTTCGCGTAGTTGATGACGGTCGTCAGAATGTTGTTGAACTCGTGGGTGATCGAGGCTGCCAACGCCCCGACCGAGCTCATCTTTTGCGCCTGCATCAACTGCGTCTGCAAATCGCGAACCTGCTGCTGCAATGCCGCGATCTGTTCATCGGGCGATTGCACTCTCTCGACGCTCATCCTGGAGTTCTCCCCACTCGCTTGTTGAACCAACCGGATTTCGCAATGACGGCTGTACCGGTTGTGCTGCTCTTTCGTATCGGTGGAACTGGCAGCGAGTCTTCAGGCGCTGAAACCGGAGTCCCCCTCGTTACGAAAAACCCAGTCTTCCAGGTTGGCCCTATGCCGAAGGTACTGCCTGGTGAATCTGGGGAATTCCGGGGCCAAGGGGAGAGATTGCGGGATCACCGGACCTTTTCACAGCGGATGTTGTCCAATCGACTGTGATTTTTGGGCGAATTGATGGCATGTTGAGATGATTTCAGACTCGACAGGGGAATTGCGGCAATTCCTTGCGGCATCCCGGTTTCATGCGGTATGGTCGAAGAAACAGGGGGTGCCGAGAACGTGATTCGAGTCGAAAATCTTTCACTGAGGGCCGGCACCTTTGTGCTCGACGGGGTCTCTTTTCACATCGAGACCGGCGAATATGCGATCCTGATGGGTCGGACCGGCAGCGGTAAGACGACCATTCTCGAAGCGCTCTGTGGCCTGAAAACCGTCACGGGCGGGCGAATTCTGCTCAATGGGCGGGACGTCACCCGACTGAAGCCGGGGGCACGGAACATTGGTTTCGTGCCTCAGGATGCCGCGCTATTTGCCACGATGACGGTCCGCGAACAAATTGGCTTCGCTCTGACGGTTCGCCGTTGGACGAAAGCCGATAAAGAATACCGCGTGAATGAACTCGCTGAATTGCTCGGCTTGAAGGGATTGCTCGACCGCAAGCCGGAGGGCTTAAGTGGCGGGGAACGCCAGCGGGTGGCGCTCGGCCGGGCATTGGCGGCGAACCCCGCAGTCCTCTGCCTCGATGAGCCGTTGAGCGCGCTCGACGATGCCACCCGCGAAGAGATGTACCGCGTGCTGCACACCGTCCGCGAGCATACACATGTGACGACGCTGCACATTACTCATAGCAGGGGGGAAGCACGGCGGCTGGGACACTTCGTCTTTCTACTCGACGGCGGGGCAGTGCGGAGGGTCGATCTCGACAGCGTGCCGTTGGAAGAGGAGTCGCCGACGGGGACCGGACTCTCAATAGCTGATCGTGGTCACCTATGAACTTGTCGCTTTTTGTATTCGACCTTGACTGAGGTCTTAAAAATGCAAGCGGCCTCGATAATCCGGATATCCCAGCGATCTTCGGTACCATTGACGGTCATTACAATCTGTCCGTCGCCAGGGCGTAGTTCAACAAAACTCGCCGGAACAATGTGGTCTGGCCCAATCTTCGCAAGTGGTAACGACCTGCCTTGTGCCTCCAGCCACAACTGGACATCAGGGGAATAATTTGTTCGGATTTCCATATCCAACATGGCGTTTTACTCCGAAGCAATTGTCCGGGCCGAAGAATACTCAAAACGTCGCCATCTGTCTATCAGAAGGCAGATTGGGGGCGGGATCCAAGGTGTTGTGTTTTCGACCGAAGCGGGAACAGCCATAAAATGCTTGATGCGGAAAGAGTTTTATCTTCGGGAGCGCAATGTATATCGTCGCCTAATGGATCAGGGCATTGAACGCATCTCGGGATTTTGGGTGCCGAAGCTTGTCGATTGCCACGATGAGCTTCTCGTCATCGAAATGCAAATTGTGTCCCCACCGTATGTTCTGGATTTTGCAAGCGCCTACCTGGATGAAACGCCTCTATATTGCGAGGATAAGGAGATGATGGCCGCCTGGCAAGCTGAGAGGAGGGAGCTCTTCGGTGATCGATGGCCCGAAGTTCTGGCATTGATGGCCGAATTTCGGAGACTTGGGATTTATTTGATGGATCCCAAGCCCGGAAACATCATGTTCGCAGCTGAATGAGGCTTCATCGCCAACGATACCCTCCGTTTTTCGCTACACGTCCTCGCATAAGAATTGCTCAATACTGGACAAAGAGCCTTCAACTCACTTTGCCGTCGAGATCGAAGAAACATCCCACTGTTTACCGTTCGATCGCAAGAAACCCCCGCAGCGTGAACTTGCCGCTCGGTTCGCGGAGCCGCTCGATCTCAACAGCTTGGAATCCGGCCCGTTCGATCAGCAGTTCCAGCGATTTTCTGCTGAAGACATGAATGTGCCCCAGCAGGAATTCCTCGCGCTCTTTTCCGCTGGAAACAGCCGCTTCGCCGTCGGGGACTTCCACGTAGACGAATCCCCCCGCGGCGAGCAATCGGCTGGATGAGTGGAGCATCGCCACCGGATCGGGGACATGCTCCAGTACCTTGTTAAATGTGACCACGTCGAACAGCTCTAGCCCTCCGATGGTGGTGATGTCACCGACTTTTCCCGGCACCCCGGCGACCTGGCGCGCGTGCTCGATCAGCCGCTCGTCGAGATCGAGCACGGTCGCCTCCCATCCCGACTCCTTCATGCGGGCCGCGAAAACGCAGAGCCCGGAACCGACATCGAGCAATGTCGGCCGTCGATCCATGAATCGTTCGTCCGGAAAGTGTCGACAGGCGAATTCGAGCACCCGCGTCACCCGGCCGGCGTTGTCACTCTGCTCCGGCGGCAGAGACATGACGCGCTCATACGCTCGCCGCAGCCCGGCTGCGTCCCCATACGTGCTGGTCACATAATTGTGCGCGTAGAGCTTCGACTGATCCAGCTCATGCCACTCGAGAAAATGCCCGCAGCCGATGCAGCGGTGAATCTCCCTCCAGTAATTGTCGGTACGGACGAACTCGAACGGCACTTCCAGCGGCATCAGCCGATCGTAAGCGAACTGCACGACGAACTCCCGTCCGCCGCAAAGGGGACAGACGCGGTCAACATTCGGCCGATCTCCGGGTTGCGGCCGGTCAGCCATCTCGCTTTCCCTCCGGCGAATCGAGCAGTCGAACCAGCCTGTTCGCATCGTCATCGCCGTCCAGCCAGGTGAGGAGACGCTGCTCTTCTTTGCGCATGTACTTCTCGAAGTCTTCTTCCTTTCCCCGCTCGACCAGCAACACGTACACCCGACCAGAGTCGTTGACAACCAGCGCCCCGCGCAACGCATGTTCTCGTAACCGGCCGTTGAGCGAGCCGGTTGCGTAATAGCCCCATGACTTGCGGACCACGTCATGCTCGGTCCCAGACCGAGTGACGAACGTGACCTGCTCGTCCGGTTCGAGAGCGACGTCGGCACAATGTCTGATCCGAATGTCTCCCTTCAGGCCGACATCGAATTCGCGCGGCGGGTCGCGGGGGGAAATATTCATGTCCATTTCCAGTCAGAGACCAAGAAACCGGGAATCTTCCAGACGCCGTTCTCGCGGGTCCAGATATCCGGATTTCGGAACCGGTCGGCGATCTCAAAAAACCGGGCCCGGGGTATACCGACGAATTCGCAGAAGCGGTCGATGTCGGCCTGCGGGGTCTGGTCGCCGCGCTCGCGGACGATGCGCACCGCTTCCTCGCGGGTAATGCGTCCGTTGCGGATTTCGAGCGAAAGGTTGTCGAACAGCCGCGTGAAGCCGAACTTATGCCACTTCAAGTAGTGATGCAGCGAGATGAAATCGTCGTCGATATCCGCGAAGTCGTAGAAGCCGGTGCGCGGCCCGGCCGGATCGGCTTGAAAGCCATGCTCGCGGGCCACCTTCAAGCTGGTGTAGGGATCCCACGGCAAATAATAGCCGAGGAAGACGGCGAGAATCCCCTTCGCGTCGAGCTCGTTATCGCTCGGCGCGAAATAAGCGGAGAGTTCTTTTTCCGTGAAGCCTTCGGCGAGCCAGTCCTGGGCGGTGGTGCCATGAGTGACGCCGAACTTCCGCAGCCAGGCGCCGTCGAGTCGGAAGCCTTTCCGTTCATCCTCCGTGCCGCCGTATTCAAACGCGGAATTTTCTCCCCACACGACAAGTGGAATCTCGAACCGCGCGGCGATCGAAAGCGGAATGCTGAATAACGCCAGATGCATCGGAATTGCGGTCGAACCGAATTTCTCGAACGCCCGCAGCATGAACCGTTTTTCGACCCGCGGGTTGATCTGGTAATCGATGTGATCGACCCCAAGTCGGATGAGATTGTCGAGATTCCACTGGCCGATTGTTGTGCGGGCGGGAGATTTCCACGTGACTGCCAGCGGCGTGAGCCCCAGCTTCAAACATTCGACGACCTGCCAGGTGCTGTCCTTTCCGCCGCTGACGGGAATCAGGCAGTCGTACCGCCGCGATCGGGACTTGGCATGGGCAGCGACCTCACGGAGAGATTGTGCCCGGCCGGCCCAGTCGATCGTCGGGCGCGAGGCATGCGCCGCGCAGGCATTGCAGACACCATCCGGGCCGAGCGTCAGGTTCGGCCGGGTGTCGGGCAGGATGCACCTCGAGCAATACTTCACGCCGCGAACTCCTCGAGAAACACCTTTGCGTTCAAAAAGTAGAACAGAAACTTGCTCTCGCTGTTGGGCAGATTCGACTTCAAGAGCAGTTGTTCCATCTTATCGCGCCGCACATGCTCAAATACGGGACTGTCGGCCAACAGGTAGGCCCGCACGTCGGGCTGGTCGACCTTCAGGAATGTGGTAACTGGCGCATTGAAGCCCACTTTGCGGCGATTGTCGAGCACGGCGTCGGGGACGATCCCCCGCATTGCGTCCCGCAGCACGATTTTGCCGTAGCCGTCCCGAATGAGATGCCGCGACGGAATGCGGCTGCAGAACTCGAACAATTCCCGATCAAGAAACGGCGAGCGGTTTTCGATCGAGTAGTACATCGCGTTCAGGTCGTCCTCGTGCAGGATGACTGGAACCGCCTCGTGGAACAGTTCGTTGAGCATGCGGTTGCGCAGCAGCGACGGCGTATACTCTGCCTCAGTGAACTCCTCGTGCCAGTCGGATTGCAGGTAGCGGGCGAACTCGTCGTTCCCGAGGTACACATGGGCGCGAATGGAAGGATCGTCGAAATAAAGTCGCGGGTTCTGCAGATAGGGATTGCGGACCAGCGGAGAAATGTGCCTGGTCCAGGCATCGAGTGCCGGCGCGAATTGCGGCGTGTCGCGAATTTCGTACAGGAACAGATTGTGGTGGTCGTAATAGCCGGTGAGCAGTTCGTCGGCCGCGGTTCCACTGATAGAGATCCGATAGCCGGCCCCCGCCACTTCCTTCATCAAGAGCCAGTGCAGGTAGTAGCTGATCGTGAAAATCGGCGCGTCGTGCTGGCGGACCAGTTCGATCATGTTCTCCCGAAAGCGATCGGGGACGATCGGCACCGGCGTATGACGAATTCCGAGTTCGCGGACCGCCGCATCAATCTGAGCCTTCTCTTCATAACGAGCGTCGTCATTCATCACGGTGAAGCCGTGCACGTCGTACCCGCATACTCGTTTGGCGGTGCTGATGAGGGCGTTGGAATCGACTCCACCGCTCATGCAGAAGGCGAGCGGCACGTCGGCCCGCAGCCGGAGCCGGACGGAACGGGTAATCGATTCGCGAACGCCGGCGACCGCCGCGTCGTAGCTCATTGACTCGTCGGTGGAAAAATCAGGGTTCCAATAGCGCGACGAAGTCTCGCACCCCTCGGCGTCAATCCGCATCCATGTCGCGGGGGGAAGTTCGCGGACCTCGCGAAAAAATGTGTTCGGCACCTTATAGAGCGATTTGTAGCCGTTGACGAGGTAACGGTAGAGATGCGTGTGATCGACCTCGAACCGCTTCCCCGCCAGCGCCGCCAGAAACTTGATCTCGGAACCAAAGTAGATGCCGGTCGCGTCGCGATGCAGATAGAGTGGCTTTTCGCCGAAACGGTCGCGGCAGAGGAGCAACGAGCCGTCGATCTCGTCGAACAGGGCGAAGGCCCACATTCCCTCGCAGCGGTCGAGCCCGGCGACGCCTGTTTTCGCGAGCGTGGCCAGCAGCACCTCGGTGTCACTTTCGGTGGTAAAAGGGACACCCTGTTTTTCGAGTTCGCGGCGCAGTTCTATGTAGTTGTACAGCTCACCGTTGTAGACGAGCGTTTTCGGACCGGCGCGGAACGGCTGGTTGGCCCGTTCGTCAAGATCGATTATCTTCAGGCGGGAGTGCAGCAGCAGAGCATTGCGGCCGGCGGGGGAATTCAGCCGGCAACTCGCGGCGAAATCGGGGCCGCGGCGTCGCATCAGGCGCAGCGTACACTCGACCCGCTCCTGCGGGATCTCCACCGTGCCGAAATATCCCGCAATGCCGCACATAACGCACCGGACGTCGAACTATCAGGATCGGATCGAAACACATCGCTTGGTGAATAAAGGGAGCATGAAGGATTCCGGTTCGCTACGGAACCACATTTCCCATCAGGCCAAACTCGCTGGCGCGGATAATTTCAACATCGGTATTCCCGGGCAGGATCTCAGCGAGCTGCTGCATCACCTGTGCCTCGTGGCCGATCACCGTTACAAGCAGCCTGCGCGGCGCACGAACCAGAAGCTCGCCGGGATCAACTACGGGAATGCCGGCAAGCAGTCGTCCTTGTTTGTTCGGATCGTTATCGAAAATCAGACTTGGACGCAGATGTTCCGGGAGTCGTGGCAAGAGGTGTTGCGTGACACCCCCCGCGCCGAAAATTCCCCAATCTTTTGCTCCGCCCGCCAGCCGTTCGATCAATTGCGATATTCCGGAGAGTGATGACTCGAAATACTCCGGGAGCGTGGCTGCTCTATTGTTTGGCAGTGGTCGCAGCCTTGCCCGGAGAACACGATTCGGGCTGGTTTTGTTGCCCGGAGTCTGCGTGGATTCCATCGCCTCGATCCAGAATCCGGCCTGATCGGCCAGCGCGATCATGGACCGCAAGGTGAAGTAGCTGACATGCTCGAACTGCGGACGGTCCATATTTCCCAACGCAACATTTGAGTGGTCTGGAACCTCCACAAACACGTATCCGCCGCTGTTGAGTTTCCCTCGCAACTCAAACAAATACTTCACGGGATCGATGATATGCTCCAGGACGTGCCGCATGACCACGACGTCAAATTTGTCCGACGAGCCGGCTTGATATTCCGCGAACCCCTCGTCCAGCAGGCGTTGGCGGGCAGATGCGTTCTGTTCGATGAACGAGACTTCCACACCCGGACATTTCACGAGCATGGCCCGCAGAAATCTGTTATCGAATGGACCAATCTCAAGAATGCGGCAAGGCCCGGATATACGGAGTGCTCGCGCGACGAATTCCACCTGCCCCGCGATGTGCTCTACATCCGCAGGAACAAGTTCTGTGTCGAGAAAGCGGGTGCAACCGTGGTAATAAAGTTCCATTGACGGGGAATCGAGCGGATTGGCAACGTACACGTAGTCGCAGTCCGGACAATACGACAATCGGCTTTCGATCGGCGCTGCGAAGACCTCGACGTAAGCTCTCACGGAGTACGCCAACGGTTCAGCATTGCCAGAGCAGATCGGGCAGGCATCGAGCGAAAGGAACGATGGGCGCACCCTTTCGGTCATTCTTTGCCCTCTCCTTGCTGCCGGAGAAATCTCATCTCACTCTCCGGATGTGTAACGGGTGACGCCGGGACGGCTGTAGTCGGCGGCCTTGTAACCGCCGGCCGCCGGCGCGCACGAGAGCGTGAGATCGCCGCGGAAATCGAAAGCTCGCATGGCAATCATGTAACTTGGCTGTGCAGATTGATTTGGCGTGCTGCAATGGACGAGATTCCGATCAAAGATGACAACGTCTCCCGGCATCGCCTCGATGCGGTGAATCTCGCAATCCGAGATTTCTGTATCCGGGATTTCGAGTTGAACAAACGTGTTGCGCTGGCCGTAATTGTCAGAATCATATCCCTGGTACTGATTGCAGTCGGAATAGACGCGTTTATGGGAACGAAGCGCGACGCACATGGTGCCGTTGTTGTCCCTCTTACCGCGGAACATCGGCATCCAGAAGTTCAAAAATGCGTTCCGCTTAGGATAATAGTGTGCCTCTGTATGCCACCGGTAAAGTAACCGGGTTGTTGTCGGCAAATTCGGAAAAAAGCTCGGCCCGTGAATTTGGATGAGTTCCCCAGGGCACTTCAGACACTGGCCAGCGAGCCGGAGCAGCAACGGATGCGAACGAACCCCGGAAGCGGCCGGCGTCGAGGAAAACATTTGCGTCGCGTGGTAAAGCGCTTCGCGGTCGAACCCATCCATTTGTGTGATTGCGGCATCAAAATCATCGACGGTCCAGTTAGTGAACGGTTTCTTCGCCAGTGAAGAATTCCTGGAAAGATCACCGATTTTGCAGTACTGCATCGCATGAACATGGATGAGCGACCGTTCGAGATCTCGTACCAGCTCGTCGTCCAAGATGGACTTGAGAATTGTGTATCCCGGGTCGGAGAGCTCGGCGGCAGCCCGCGTTAACTCGGTTGTTATGCTGGCATTATCGGACATGGTTTGGCTCATCGTGGTGCGCCCGTTTCAGCGTTTCTGCCCCAGGAACGTGTAATGAAAGCTCCCTCCTTCATCCTCGCGATACTTCAGGTCATAATAGCCGACGTGAATTTTTGTGAACATGGGAAATCGGCTCAGCAGTTCTTCCTCCGAGTACGTAAA
The DNA here is from genome assembly GCA_964626885.1 of uncultured Planctomycetaceae bacterium. Classification (GTDB taxonomy): domain Bacteria; phylum Planctomycetota; class Planctomycetia; order Planctomycetales; family Planctomycetaceae; genus CAZVJA01. The sequence goes on from CAZVJA010000021.1 coordinate 36,351, forward strand.
GTTCAAGTAAAAATCCTCGACGGCGATGCGCTGTGTCTTGAAGGAAACTCGCCGCATGCCATTCTCCGCCTCGGTGGAATGGTTGTAATAGTGGTGTCCCGGCCCCACCATCGAGACGTAAATCAGCCCCCCCGGCTTCATCATCGCATGTAACGACTCCAGTCGCGTTCGCATGTCGTCGTTGTTGAGCAAATAGACCGTTTGAATCGACATCACGAAATCGAAATCCCCGCCGAAGAACATATCGTCTGCTTTCGGCTTCGGCGCGATGACGGCGAAATGATCTTTGATGTGCGGCATGATTTCTCCCGCACGCGCGATGTCGCGCTCGCTGATGTCGACCCCATAGGCGTCAAAGCCTTTCGAGTCGAAGAACCGGACTGCCGCCCCTTGCCCACAGCCGAAGTCGAGCATTCTCTCGTGCTTCGAACCGTCCATGCCAAACTGCGCTTTTAAGACGCGCCCATATGTGCGGAACACCCAGCTTTCGACATTCTCCGCGTCGTACCCCTTTTTGTAGTAGCGGTCCTGGGATTCAAGATAATTGCTCATCGACAGGTCTTTCTCATGGAATGGTGTTTGAAGGGAGAAAGGAATGAACTTGTTTCACGATCGAGTGCAAGTTGCTGGTTACTCCACGTCCGTGCTACTGAGAAAATCGTCCGCAGCCACATCGCGCGTCAGCTTTTTACCGATGATACGCTGCTCGTGCCCCGGCCGCAGTCCGTTGCCGGGGCGAATCCACTTGATGTCGCTGACGGCGAGCGTCTCCCCGCGCTTCAAGTTACGGGTAGCGACGATGGAGCGGTGGATAGCTGCTGTCATCGATTCCTCGCACGGCTGGATCGTCTTCTCGCGGCGACCGAGGAGCTTTTCGGCGGCACGGACTCGGCGGACCAGTTCCCGCATCTCGTGCGGATCGGATGAGAGGGCATGGTCGCGGAAGTCCGAGAACTGCTTGTCGAGCGTGAAATGCTTTTCGAGAATCCGGGCACCGGCCGCGACCGCCAGCACGCAGGTCTCGATGCCGAGCGTGTGGTCCGAATACCCGACCGTGCAGCCGAGGCGCTCCGCGAGAAACGGAATTGCGAGCAGGTTCGCTTGCTCCGGGGGAGTCGGGTAACTGCTCACGCACTGCAACACCGCCAGTTCTCCAGAGTGCGACAGGGATAACCATTCCTGTTGCACACACGCGACGGCCGCTTCAACCTGCTCCAGCGTGCTCGCACCGGTCGAAATGACAACCGGCTTCTTCGTCCGCGCGACGGCCGTCAGCAGTGGGAAGAAGTCATTATCCCCCGAAGCAATTTTGAACGCATCGACTAGCGGGGAGAGCATCTCGACAGCTTCCAGATGAAGCGGCGTCGAGAGAAACAGCAGGCCGAGGTTGTGCGCGAGACGGGCCAAGTTTGCGAAATCGGCATCGGTCAGCTCGAACGATTTGAGGCGTTCAAAGCGGGCCGTTTCGCGCCGGCTGACGAGTTGCTCGGCCCGGACGGTCTGGAACTTCACGGCATCGACGCCGCACTCCGCCGCAGCGCGCACCAACTCGGCCGCGCGGCCGGCGTCCCCTTCATGGTTGTTGCCAATCTCGGCGACGACCAGAACTTTATCATTTGTATTGAAGGGGTCGATATTCATGAGTGCAAGAATTCTACTTCGTTTCGTATTCCGGCGGGTTGTGATAATGGAACACGTACTGCGAGGAAGTCATTCGAAATCCGAGTTTTTCATACAGTGCGATCGATGGCTGATTGGCAAGTTGCGTGCCGACAAAGAAGACCCTCGGCAGAGTGATGTCCGGCGAACGGTCAAGGAACAACTTTTCGGCAAAGTGGATCATCCCAGCTGCCGCGCCGCGTCGTTGTAAATCTGGATCTACGGCAATCAGGTCAATTGTGAAAGCCGGTTTCGGTGCCGCAAGCAACAGTGCAAACCCGCAGATTTTTCCGTCCGCGACGGAGACCACCATTTCGTCGCCACGTTGCCCATTAAAAAAGTTCTCGGCCCACGTCGCTTTGATCTCATTTGCCAGTTCGTCCGGGATGACCGGGTCGAGATGGAAACGGGAATATCGAAAGCTCCGGCGGGCGATGTCAACCACCGCCTCGCGGTCGTCAGGTTCGGCCCGCCGAAAAATGATTTTGTCACCGACTGATTGCTGCGGCTCAGCAGACGCGGTTTTCCAAAACGTGACATTGGTATCGACAAGCCGAAAACCTTGTTCTTCCAGAAAGTGACAGGCAGCGAGATTTGTCGTGGGAACTTTGGCGGCAGCGAAGGCCGGCTGGGATCGCCGCTTAAACAGAATGGGCAGGTTATCCGAATCCGACTTGTTGTATTCGCGCTTTCGGACGAGTCGAATCAACTCGCTATCGACATGAAGGTTGTAGGCGTCTCGCCTGAGCAACCCAGCGAGCCAATGATCCGTCGTGAGCAATGTTTTCTCAACAGGCATCTCCCCTCACCCTCCCGCTTCTTTCAGCTTGTCCCAGGCTGACTGGTACCAGCGGATGTAGTCGACGAAGCCCTTCTCCAGCGGGCAGCGCGGCTCGTAGCCGATCAGCTTGCGGGCCTTGTCGACCGAGAGGGTTCCCCGGCTGGGGGTGAGGTTGTCCTTCGGCAAGTAATGAATCTTCACGTTGGGGAAATGCCGGCCCAGAATCTCGGCCATCTCGGCGATGGAGCGCGATTCGCCGTACGTGAGGTTGAAGACCTGGTTCTTCGCGTTTTCGTGTTCGAGGACTTTGACGATCCCCTCGACGAGGTCGCCGATGTAGGTGAAGTCGAGCCGGTCGGAACCGTCACCGTTGATCGAGACATCGAGCCCCTGCAGCGCGTTCTCGATGAAGATTTGCCCCACGCGGCGGCTGACGCAGCGCTCGCCGTACAAGGCGGACGGGCGAACGATGGTGTACGGCAAGCCGAAGACCTGGTTGTAGGCGATGACGATCTTCTCGCCGGCGAACTTGAGGGCGCCATAAATACCGAGCGGCTCGCAGGGGGTCTCTTCCGTGACGAAGCCGGATTTGAAATCACCGTAGACCATGCTCGATGAAAAGTAGACGAAGTGTTTGACGTTGAGTTCCTTGGAGCGCGACACGTCGAGGGCATTTTCGAGCGTGCGCAGGCTGTGGTCGAACGTCGAATGCGGATCTTTATTCGAGCGGTTGGCGTGGGCGACGGCCGCCAGCTGCACGACGGCGTCGGGGTTGCACTCGGTCATCACCTGCGACAGGCGATGGTAATCGCGTGAATCGACCTCGATGAGGGAGATGTTCTGCTCGCGGAGCAGGTCGAGCCGCTGTTGGATGATGTTCAGATAAAGCTGCGGGTTGGGGATGTCGTCCGCCCCCGACTTGATGCTGTAGTAATTGTTGACGGCGAGGCTGTCGATGACGTACGGCTCTGCTCCGAGCGCTTTTAGGCGCAGCGCGAGGTTGTGGCCGATGAACCCCGCTCCGCCGATCAATGCAATTCGCCGCCCCGCCAGTGTCATCATTTCTGTTTCGCCTCAACAATCGCCTGTTTGACCGCCTCAATGATATATGCCACGTCTTCCGGCCCGACATGCGGTCCGACCGGCAAGGCGATCGAACCGTAGCTGATCCGTGCCGCCACCGGGAAGCTGGCGTCGTCGTAGCCGTACTTCTTTCTGTAATACGTCATGTGGGGGATGGGACGCGGATAATAAACGCTCACGCCGACCCCCTGCCGACCGAGCGATTCCATAACCTGCAACCGCTTTGGGACGAGGGATTCCTGGAGCAGAATCGACTGGCAGTAGTAGCTGCTTTGTAGATCGGCCGTGGATGACTCAAAGAGAGTGATCTCATCGATTTGCCGCAGCCCCGCCGCCAGGGCATCGTAATTCTCACGCCGTTTCCGCAGGATTTCAGGCACTCGCTTCATTTGCTCAATGCCGATGGCCGCTGAGATCTCGTTCATGCGGTAGTTGAGGCCGAGTAACTCGACGTCATAATCTCCCGGGGTTTTCCGTTCGCTGACGACGTTGCGGTCGATGCCGAAGGCCCTCAGCATCGAGATACTATTCGCGACGTCGGCGTGCCGCGTGATGACCGCTCCCCCTTCGGCCGTGGTGATGTGCTTGACCGGATAGAATGAGAAGCAGCCGACGTCCCCCAGTAAGCCAGTATGGACGCCGCGGACGGTTCCCCCGAGAGAGAGAGCGCAGTCCTCGACAACGAACAGGTTGTGCCGCCGTGCAATGTCGAGGACGCGGTTCATATCGACCGGCAGGCCGAGGTAATGGACGACCGAGATTGCGCGGGTCCGGTCGGTGATCGCGTCGGAAATCCGGTCGAGGTCAATGTTGCCGGTGCGCGGCTCGGCATCGACAAAGACCGCCTTGCCGCCGCAGTATTCGACGGCGTGCGCCGTCGCGGTGTGTGACTGCGCGGGAACAATCACTTCATCCCCCGGCTTGATGCCGAGATGCAGGTATGCCAGATGCAGGCCGGCGGTGCAGGAGGCGACGGCGATCGCGTGCGGTGCCGCAGTGAATTTCCCGAACGCGGCCTCGAATTCCTTTACGCGCGGACCGTGGGTGAGGACATGCCCCGAGAGAACCTCGAGGGCTGCCCGCCGTTCTTCGTCACCGATTACCGGCCTGCCGAATGGAATCGATCGCACGTGTTCACTCCAAGTGGTTTCAAAACCGGGAGGGCGAGGCTCCCGCCGAGCCGCTGT
>CAZVJA010000022.1:0-21126 GCA_964626885.1 uncultured Planctomycetaceae bacterium
AAAGTTGAAGCCCTCTACCATCTTGAGGACCGCCCGTCCATCGCACCAATTCCGCAGGCGGTGGCTGACGGCTTCGGATTAGCAACGATCGATGCGGAACGGTTGATTTTCGGTTTGTCCTCGATTTCGTGGGACGAGTGGGTTGCCGCCTGGGAGGATGCGGGTCACGACGCCCGGCCGGATCTTCTGTCCCGCGTTGAGATATTGGGAAATCCGACCGAGGGGCATGCGGGGCTTGGAAGCCATAGAATTGCGGCGGCGGCTCCCCCGGTGTGACAAGCCGTCACATTCGCTGCGTCCATTGTGTGTCAGTACGGAAGATCGGAATGACCGACGACCGCTCCGCAACGCTCATTCGATCGCTCACACGTCCCTCCGTGTATGGCGCCGACGTGGTCGCGGTGGAGCTGATCGAGACGCATATCTCGTGGGTGCTGCTCACCGGTCGATATGCGTATAAAATCAAGAAACCGGTGAATCTTGGATTTCTCGATTTCTCCACGCTCGACAAGCGTCGAAGATTCTGCGAGGAAGAGTTGCGGTTGAACGGTCGTTTGGCGCCTAAGATTTATCTCGATGTGGTACCGATTACCGGCACGGCCAATGACCCGCACATCGGCGGCAGCGGAGAACCCATCGAGTTCGCCGTTCGAATGCGGCAGTTCCCGCATGACGCGCTGCTCAGTCTTGCGCTGGCCGACGGCCGGCTGACCTTCGCGCACATCGACTGGCTGGCACGCGAAGTGGCGGATTTCCACGCTCGAACGGCAATCGCGTCGGTGGACTCCGATTACGGCACGCCGCCGCGCATCGAGCACCCCGCCGAGGAGAATATTTCTCACCTGCTCGCCGCGAATCTCAGTACCGATGATCACGCTCGCATTTCGGCGCTGCATGATTGGAGCCGTCGGGAGTTCGGATTTCATCGCCAAGACTTCGAGCTTCGTCGATTATCGGGGTTCGTGCGCGAATGCCACGGTGACATGCACTTGGGAAACATGATCCTCGACGGCGGCGACATCGTCCTGTTCGACTGCATTGAGTTCAATGACTACCTGCGATGGATCGATGTCATGAGCGAAACGGCCTTCTGCGCGATGGACCTGGAAGACCGGGGCCGGCCCGATTTCGCGCACCGCTTCCTCAATGCATACCTGGAGAATACCGGAGATTACGCGGGGCTCGCGGTGCTGCGGTTTTACCTCGTGTATCGCGCACTGGTCCGCGCAAAGGTGGCTTCCCTGCGTTTGGGGCAGTCCGGTGTCGATTCGGCCGAGATTGCGCGACTCCGCCGGGAAGTGCACAATTACATCGAGTTGGCGGAGCGGTACACGCAGCCTTCTCAGCCGTTCTTGTGTATTACGCATGGGTTCTCCGGTGGCGGGAAGACCACCGGAACGCAGGGGGTGATCGATGCTCTCGGCGCGATCCGTATTCGATCAGACGTCGAGAGGAAGCGTTTGGCCGGGTTGGACGCGTTGTCGCAAAGCGGATCCGGTATTGGCGAGAAGCTGTATACTTCCGATTCGACCACCGCGACGTACGCGCGATTGGCGGAGCTTGCCGAGCAGGTGGTCCGCGCGGGATTCCCGGTCGTCGTCGATGCGACTTTTCTTAAGCGTTTACAGCGCGATGATATTCGCCGAATCGCGGAACGATTGCAGACGCCGTTTCTCATTCTCGATTTTCAGGCGAATGACGAGACCTTGCGTAAACGGGTCAAACTGCGTGCTGAGTCGGGACGGGATGCCTCCGAAGCGGGCATTGAAGTGCTTGAGCATCAGATCCGCACACAGGAGCCGCTCGGCCCCGATGAGTTGATGTTTGTTCTCACCGTCAATACGGAGAGTCCGGGAGACATTACCGACCTTCCGCGTCGAGTGCTCGAACGTGTCACTTCAAGCTGACTCGCGACCGATAGAGCGCGAGCGCCTGCTTTCGCGCTTCCGCATGGTCGACGATCGGTCGTGGATAATTCTCGCCCAGTTGGACATTTGCGGCAGCGAGGACGTCGCGCGGCGCTTTCCACGGTTCGTGCAGAAATCGTGTGGGTAACTTCGCGATCTCGGGCACCCAGCGGCGGATGTACTCGCCTTCCGCATCGAACTTCTCTCCCTGTGACACAGGATTGAAGATGCGGAAGAATGGAGCCGCATCCGCCCCGCAACCGGCGGTCCATTGCCAGCCGAGTGTGTTATTGGCGAGGTCGGCATCGACGAGGGTGTCCCAGAACCACGCTGCACCCTCCTGCCAGGAGATGAGCAAGTCTTTCGTCAGAAACGACGAGACGATCATCCGCACGCGGTTGTGCATCCAGCCGGTGGTCCACAACTCGCGCATGCCGGCGTCGACGATCGGGTATCCCGTTCGACCGCGTTTCCAGGCATCAAAGAGTCGGCGATTTGATTCCCAGGGGAATTTCTCGAATGGAGCGCGGAGCGGACGATCTGTCGTATTAGGAAAGTGATAGAGCAGGTGATGTGCGAACTCGCGCCAACCAAGCTCGGCCAGATAGATCTCGGCGCTATTAAGTTTTTCAGAGGCACGAAGCGACCTGGCATGGGCCATCACGCGCTGCCAGACACGGCGAATGCTGATCTCCCCGAAATGCAGGTGGGGTGACAACTGAGAGGTTCCCTTCAGATGCGGTAGGTTTCGTCCCGTCCCGTATTCGTCAACGGCATCGTCGAGAAATCGTTCGAGCCGTGCCAGAGCGCCCGCCGACCCCGGCGTCCAAGCGTTGTGCATTCCGGCAGTCCAAGCGATCCTTGGCTCAAGTCCTAGATCGTCGAGCGAAATTGAAGCCGGCCAATCCACAGGCGAGTGCAATTTTGTTGGGGCAGAGAATGTATCAACCGGTGGTACCTTCGCGAGACATGTCTTCCAGAACGGAGTGTAGACCTGATAGGGCGCGCTCTGTTTTGTTTGGATGTCCCAAGGCTCGAACAGCAAACTCCCGTTGAAACTGCGGACTTCGAGACCCTCCGCATCGAGAGACTGCTTGATTTGCTTGTCGCGGCGAATGACGGCCGGCTCGTAACGGCGATTCCAGAAGCAGGCTCGCGCGCCGGTTTTCCGTACCAGTTCTCGAAGTGTTTCGAGACTTGGTCCCCGCCGGATGATCAGCCGTGACCCGAGCGGCTTGAGCTCCGCGGCAAGACTCTTCAGAGACTGATGCAGCCACCACCGCGACGCCGCGCCGGGTGTCCATTTCCCTTCTTCGTCTGGAGCCTGTATGTAAACCGGGATGACGGGACCGCCGAGTTCGACAGCGGCGGCCAGCGCAGGGTTGTCGTCGAGCCGCAGATCCTGTCGGAACCAGAGGATCGCCGGAGTGCCGGACACAACATGTCCTTCATCAGGAGTTTTGCCATGAGTTGTTCGAGGCGATTCATCCGTGGGCCGGTTATTTGAGTCCGGCGATGACCGCATCCGCGAATTGCTCGGTGCTGAGATTTCCCCCAAGATCGCGGGTCTTTTTTCCGTTTGCTAATGCCTGATTGTAGGCGGCCTTGATGCGGTCGGCGACCGCGTTGCATGACTGGTCTTTGTGTGTTGTAGCGAGGTGATGGAGCATCATCACGGCAGACATCAGCAACGCCAGCGGATTGGCGATTCCCTTTCCGGCGATGTCGGGAGCGGAACCGTGCACGGCCTCGAACACGGCATCTTCATCGCCGATGTTCGCTCCCGGAACGACGCCGAGCCCTCCGACCAGCCCCGCACAGAGATCGCTGACGACGTCGCCATACAGGTTTTCGAGCAGCAGCATGTCGAACTGAGACGGATCCTGCACGAGCTTCATGCAGCCGGCGTCGATAATCAGCTCTTGATACTCGACCTGCGGGAATTCCTCGTCGTGAATTTTTCGGGCGCAGCGGAGGAACAGACCGTCGGTCATTTTCATGATGTTCGCTTTATGGAAGACCGTCACCTTTTTTCTGCCTCGCTCCACGGCATAACGGAATGCCCAGCGGGCGATGCGCAAGCAGGCGGTCTGCGTCGCGACTTTCATGCTCATCACGACGTCGTCCGTGACCTGGTTCTCGACGCCGCTGTACAATCCTTCGGTATTCTCGCGGATGATGACGAGATCGACGCCGGTGAATCGTGTCGACACCCCTTCGAGATTGCGGACCGGGCGCACCGCGGCGTACAGGTTGAGCTTCTTGCGGAGCTGGACATTGATGGAGGTGAACCCCTCGCCGACCGGAGTCGTGCAGGGGCCCTTCAGGGCGACGCGGCAACGGCGGATGGCATCGAGAGTTTCGGTGGGGAGGACGTCTCGCCCCGCTTCCAGGGCGGTGATTCCCGCAGTGTGCTCTTCCCACTCGACAGGTGCGCCGGCAGCAGCGAGAATTCTTTTGACGGCGGCTGTGACCTCTGGACCGATTCCATCCCCTGGAATCAACACGGCTTTGTACGTTGTCATCGCAAGTTGCTCCTCAAGCTGTGAAGTTCGCCAGAGAGTGCCCCGGGTCACGAATAACGCGATCGCCAAGAACTCGAATTCCCAATTAGGATCGGTAGCAGAATCTCCTTCTGTTCGCCCGCAAGATTAACAGCCCCCAGGCAGGCCGAAAAGGCCGCACAGTACCGCGATTTCGTCACGTTGCCGTCCTAATGGCAGTGGCAAGCGCGCAGAGGAGGCTGTTACAGGGTGATTCTTCACGGCCGAGCGAACCTTGTCAGCCTGAGGCAGTTTCGATACAGTCAGCCCGTCAGGCGGAGATTGCGTAAAGCCTTCCCCAGAAGCGGAATCGGGCACTCACAGGGAGCAGGTGAGGCGTCGTGGAGCAGTTGGATTCTTTTCAACCTGTATTTGTGTATCTGGCTGTGCTGGGTGGGTTTGTGATTACAAACCTCATCCTGGCGCATGTCATTGGGCCGCGCCGCAAGACGGCAGTCAAGCAGATGCCCTACGAGTCGGGAATGGACCCGGTGGGCGATGCCCGCCAGCCGTTCGACGTCAAATTTTACTTGGTGGCGATCTTGTTTCTCGTGTTCGACGTGGAGTTGTTATTCCTCTATCCCTGGGCCGTCAGTGCCTATGTGTCGGACGGGGGAGTGCCCGATGACTTGCGGGGAACGGTGTTCTGCCTGATGCTCGTGTTCATGGCGACGTTGGCGATTGCGTACATCTACGCGTGGAGAAAAGGAGTCTTCCGCTGGCGATGAAGCCGTCGGAGCACGGCTCGTCAAAGAGCGGAACGCAAAACATTTGGCCGGGCGGCTCTGCTCGGTTTCGATAGGAACCAGACGTGGCAAAATCCGCGGGCATGCCTGAAAACGTGTTCATGACGCAGCTCGACGCAGCCGCGAACTGGGCGCGCTCGAACAGCTTGTGGCCGATGCCAGTTGCCACTGCCTGCTGCGGTATCGAATTGATGGCGACCGCTTCTTCGCGGCATGATCTGGCCCGGTTTGGTGCCGAAGTGATGCGCTTCAGTCCCCGTCAGTGTGATCTGCTAGTCGTCGCGGGGCGGGTTGTAATGAAGATGCTGCCGGTCCTGCAGCGGATCTGGCTGCAAATGCCGGAACCGAAGTGGTGCATCTCGATGGGGGCTTGTGCCTGCACGGGAGGTGTGTTCGATACCTACTCCGTCGTCCAGGGGGTCGATCGTTTTATTCCGGTCGATTTGTACGTTCCGGGTTGCCCGCCCCGTCCCGAGCAGTTGTTGCAAGGTTTGATTGCGCTGCAGGATAAAATTCGCCACGGCGGCACGTTGACGGGGACCGAGTTCGAAAAACGAACGTTGCCGGAAGGCCCGCGACCGCTCGAAGCGGACGAGATCCGTCGTATCCGAGAGGCGAATCTTCAGGACGCGGTGCAGGCAGGCGGCGGTGGATCGCTGGGGCGTTGAGAAGGATTGTAATCGGAAACGTGGTGCGGTCGTGGGCGAAGATTTTCGGAGAGAGGGGGAAGGACGGGTGGCGGACGAGTTTCAGGGGGAAGCGGTGCTCAAGGCGTGCCTGAAGGCAAGTGAATTGCCGTTGGTTCGTTTTCGAGACAATGTGCGGATTACCGTCCCTTCCCCAGACTTGCTGCCGGCGCTTCGCTGTCTGAAAAACGAATGTGGATACGACATGCTGGTGGACATCACGGCGGTCGATTATTTGGAGTACCCGGATGCCACCGATCGGTTTGGCGTGGTCTATGCACTGCTCGATACAGCCAGCGGTGCCCGAGTGCTCGTCAAGACGCTGCTGAATGAGCCCGAGTTGACGCTCTCCTCCGTCGTGTCGTTGTGGCGGTCGGCCGACTGGTTGGAGCGGGAGGTGTACGACATGTTCGGCATCACCTTCGCCGGGCATCCGGATCATCGACGGATTTTGTTGCCTGAAGAGTTCGCGGCGTTTCCGTTGCGGAAAGATTACCCGTTGCGTGGCCGGGGAGAGCGGCACAATTTTCCGGTCATTACGCGTGCGGAGAGTTGAATGTGGGTGCTTACCGCCGGTTGGCAGCGGCGGGTTAATGGTTTCACGGTGAATCGACAAAGTTTCATGCTGAATGCTGATTGTTGAAAGCTAGTTCTCCCCATGCCTTTTGAAGTATCCGATCTTGCAACGACCGAAGTCCCGGAGAAGGAATATCTCTGGACGTTGAACTTCGGGCCGCAGCATCCCGCGACGCACACGACGCTTCGGCTGGTGCTCACTCTCGATGGCGAGAAAGTCGTAAAGGCGGTTCCGGATATCGGTTATTTGCACAGCGGGTTCGAGAAACTGGGAGAGCATCTCGATTTCAACCAGTATGTCACCATCGTCGACCGGATGAACTATATTTCTCCGCTCGCGAACGAAATCTCGTGGCATCACGCGGTCGAAAAGCTGCTGGGGGTCGAACTCACTCCCCGCTGCAAATATCTGCGGACGATTCTCGCCGAGTTGATGCGCCTGCACGACCATTTATTGAACATCGGTACAACGGGTCTCGACCTCGGCGCGTTCACGGCATTTTTATACGCCTTCCAGCAGCGGGAATTGATCTACGACATCTGCGAGAGCGCCTCCGGACAACGTTTTCACTCGAGCTATACTCGAGTCGGTGGGGTGCTGTTTGACGTCGACAACGCGTGGGTTGAGAAAGTCCGCAGCTTCATCCGGGGATTTACCCGGACGCATGAGGAAATCACCCGGCTGCTGAACCGTAATCGGATCTTCATCGACCGTACGCGCGACATTGGATTTTTATCGAAAGAAGACGCGATCAACTTCGGCTGCACCGGTCCCGTGGCTCGCGCCAGCGGTGTCGTCCGCGATCTCCGCAAGGACGAGCCCTATCTGGCGTACGCCGATCTCGACTTCCGCGTCATCTGCTCCAAGGGAGGGGATTGCTACGCTCGTTATCTCGTTCGGATGCAGGAGATGCTCGAAAGCATCCGCATCATCGAACAGGCGATAGAAAACATTCCAGCGGGCCCGGTGTGCGTCGATCCGGAAGGTCGCGCGGTGCTCCCTGGCAAGCCATCCGTGTATCAAAGCATCGAAGGGCTGATTCAGCACTTTGAAGTGCTGATGCCGAACCGTGGTTTCGTCGCGCCGATGGCGGAGCTGTATGCCGCGACGGAATCTCCGAATGGCGAACTGGGCTACTACCTTGTCGGGAATGAGACGAATCGCGCGTACCGCGCCCGCACTCGCCCGCCGTCGTATATACATTTTTCCGTCTTCCCACACATGATTCGGGATCACATGCTCAGCGATGTGGTGGCGGTGCTGGGAAGCTTGAATATCATCGCGGCGGAGTTGGACCGATGAGCGCGTTGACCGATGCCATGAAGCAGCGGATTCGGGACCTGTTCTCAAACTACCCGAACAAGCGGGCGGTAACGCTTCCTGCACTGCACATTGTTCAGGATGAATTGCGCCACGTTCCGCTCGAGGCGATTCGCGAAATCGCCGAATTGCTCGAACTGCACCCGTCTGAAGTACACGACACAATGAGTTTCTACGGCTTCTTTCGCGAAGAAGGGCAGCCGTTGGGGAAGCATCGAGTATGGGTCTGTCGCAGCCTTTCGTGCATGTTGCGCGGGGGGGAGCAGTTGCTCGATGATGTGTGTGAGGGCTTGAAGGTTGCACCCGGAGAGACGACCGCCGACGGCAAAGTGACGATCGAGTTCGGCGAATGCCTGGGGGCTTGCGAAGGGGCACCTTGCCTGCTCGTTGACGACGAGTGCCACGTGAATCAGACCGCGGAAAGTGCGAAGAAATTATTGACGAGTCTGTCACATTGAATGTTGTGATAAGCCCACGGACGGCGGTCGGTGGGCGTGAATGGATAAACAGTCAGAAACGGATACCGGAAAAGTGGCGGAATTCAAACCAGTCCTGTTGGCGCGGATCGAGAAGCCCGGCAGCGAGACGTTGGCTTCGTATCGAGCCGATGGAGGCTACAAAGCGCTCGAAACTGCTCTGCGCCTCACGCCAAAGGACGTTATTCAGCTGGTTAAGGACTCGGGGCTCCGCGGGCGCGGCGGTGCCGGTTTTCCGTGCGGCCTGAAGTGGAGTTTTCTCCCCGAAGGGCATCCGGGGCCGGTCTATCTTTGTGTGAACGCCGACGAAAGTGAGCCGGGCACGTTCAACAATCGGGTGCTGATGGAACGCGATCCGCACCAGATTCTCGAAGGGATCGCGATTGCGTGTCATGCGATTCGTTCGAATACCGCATACATTTACCTGCGGTATGAATTCGGGCGCAGCTACCGTGCATTGAAGAACGCGATCGAGGAGTGTCGCGCCAACGGGCTGCTCGGGCAGAACATTCTCGGTAGCAACTTTCAGCTCGACGTGCATTTGCATCGCGGTGCGGGGGCGTACATTTGCGGCGAGGAAACCGGGCTTATTGAAAGCCTGGAGGGAAAGCGCGCTTGGCCGCGCATCAAGCCGCCGTTTCCCGCCATCGAGGGGCTCTTTCGCAAGCCGACGATCGTCAACAATATCGAAACACTCGCCTGCGTCACACACATCGTGGGGCGTGGGGCCGACTGGTTCAAATCGATGGGAGTTCCGCCCGATCCCAGCAACCCGCGCGATCTCGGGAGTTATGGGCCAAAGCTGTACTGCGTCAGCGGTCATGTCAACCGGCCCGGCTGTTTCGAATTGCCGTTGGGGGTCACTGCCCGCGAGTTGATCGACAAGCATGCCGGCGGATGCTGGAAGGGGCGAAAGGTGAAGGCGTGCGTGCCGGGAGGGATCAGCATGGGATTCCTTTCGGCCGACGAACTCGACACGCCGCTCGATTTCAACGGACCCGGAAAGGCCGGCTGTCTCGGCTTGGGAACGGCGGCGGTGATTGTGATCGACGACCAGACCAGCATGGTGGACGTTCTGTTCAACAGTTGTCGGTTCTTCGCTCACGAGTCATGCGGTCAGTGCACTCCCTGCCGCGAAGGGACTGATTGGATGCGGAAGATTCTCGAACGCATTCGCTCCGGGCGGGGGCAGTTGGCCGATCTCGACTTGCTGGAAGAAGTGGCCGGTTCGATGGGGATTATTCCCGGAACGACAATCTGCGGCCTTTCGGACGGTGCCGCATGGCCCGTGAAGAATGCGATCAAGAAATTCCGGCCGGAATTTGAGGAGTATATCACCAGCGGTCGCTCTGCCAGTGGAGCAGGGCGAGTGCTTGCGGCGAGTCATTAAGCCGATAGGTACTGATGGTTTTGTATTTGTTGATCGGCCACAGTTTCCCGGTCGATTGTTGGACGAGTGAAAGAAGCGGAAGAGGGCTCAGCAGAACTCATGGCAACTGTCCACATCAACGGCAAACAGGTGGAAATTGGAGTGGACGAGCAGCTCAACGCCGTGCAGGCGGCGAAGCGGGCCGGCGTCGAGATTCCTCATTACTGCTATCACTCCGCCCTGACCGTGGTTGCCAGTTGCCGCATGTGCCTGGTCGAGACCGGCCAGATGAAGGCGGATGGAACGGTGTCGATGCTGCCGAAACTTGTCCCCGCGTGTCAAACGCCGGTGAAGGATGGGACGGTCATCATCAGCAATAGCGAAAAGGTTGAAGCGGCGCAGCAGGCAACGCTCGAATACTTGCTGCTCAACCACCCGCTCGATTGCCCGGTTTGCGATCAGGCGGGGGAGTGTTTCCTCCAGGATTACAGCTATCGGTTTGGCAGCGGGGAAAGTCGGCTTCAAGAACCGAAAATCAAGAAAAAAGACAAGGATCACATCGGCGATCAGATCACGTTGTTCACTGATCGCTGCATTATGTGCACCCGTTGCGTCCGCTTCACGCGAGAGATTAGCGGCACCGGCGAATTACAGGTGATTCAGCGCGGCAGCCACGCTGAGATCGATATCTTCCCAGGCGAGCCGTGCAACAACAAGCTGGCCGGCAATGTCGTCGATATCTGTCCGGTTGGCGCGCTGTGCAGTAAGGATTTTCTCTACAAGCAGCGGGTCTGGTGGCTCGAATCCAAGAACAGCGTTTGTCCCGATTGCAGCACCGGCTGCAGTATTCGGGTTGATCAAAACAAGGATGTCGTGCATCGCCTCAAGCCGCGGAACAACCCGCAGGCGCAAGGGGAGTTCATGTGCGACGAGGGGCGTTTCGGATGGAAGTACATCCACGCCCCAGAGCGGCTGAAACGTCCCGAGATTCGTTCCGGTGGGGAAACAACTTCCACCGACTGGGATTTGGTGCTTCCCGCCGTGCGTGCCGCCCTGGAAGGAGCCGTCACGCACCGACCCGAGAGTGTGGCGGCGGTACTTTCGCCCTGGATGACCTGTGAGGAAGGTTACCTGCTCGCGAAATATCTGAAAGGGCTTTCGCCGCGCGTAAGGTTGGCGATCGGCCCGGTCCGTGTCTCCGGCGAGGATGATCGTTATCCAAAAGATGTTCACGGAAAGCCGATCGATCCCGCGAAGTTCACAATTCGCGCGGAGAAATGTCCGAATCGGCGGGGCATCGAAATCGTGCTGCGTCATTTTCAGGGAGAAGTCATCGGCTTCGACCGCGTGTTGAGCGATGCACGTTCGGGAGCCGTCGATGCCCTGTATCTTGTCGGAGGCGATCCGCGCGGGTGGCTCAGTGACGAGCAAGCAAAATCGCTGGAAAAAATCAAATTGATGGTTGTCCAGGATATTCTACCGTCCGCCGCATCGGCTCGCGCGCAGTTTGTGCTGGCCGGGGGGACGTTCGTGGAGCGTGATGGAACCTTTGTGAACCATGCCTTGTTGGCGCAGGGGATTCGCCGGGCGATCGTTTCGCACGAAGATGCTCGACCCGACGGGCGAATACTGTGGGATCTGGCGGGCCGGCGCGGATTGTTTCACACTCCGACGCTCCGCAAGGAGATGGCGGCGGAAATCAGCGATTTCGGGGCGATCGCTTCGGGTGATTTGGGAGCTACCGGGGTGTTCTTAAACGGAAACGTCAACGGTAGCGCCGACGTGAACCTGGCGACTGCCGGAGCGGTTGCGGGAAGTTGAGCGAAACGAGACACTGTGGCGGCGGAGGGCCGGGGGCGACCCGGTCGGGCATTTCGAGAGTCAATTAGCACGAAGTGAATCAGAGTTGATGGACGGCTTGATCAGAACCTTAATTCTCATCGCGGTTGTGATGGGGAGCATCCTTTTTGCGTGCTCCTACCTCATCTGGCTGGAGCGGAAGCTCTCTGCCTGGATGCAGGACCGCATTGGCCCGAACCGCGTCGGGCCGTTCGGACTGCTGCAGCCGATTGCCGACGGGCTCAAGTTTCTGCTCAAGGAAGACATCATTCCGTCGCACGTCGACAAAGTGCTGTTTCTTGTCGCACCGACGATCTCCGTCTTTACGACGATGCTCGCCTTCGCGGTGGTGCCTTTCGGGCCGACATCGAGCAACCCCGAAGAATTTCAATTCATCATTGCGCCGCATGTCGATATCGGCATCGTGTTCATCTTCGCGGTGACGAGTCTGGCGGTGTACGGCGTGATCCTCGGCGGATGGTCGTCAAACAACAAGTACGGCATGCTGGGCGCACTGCGGTCGAGCGCTCAGGTCGTCAGTTATGAGATCCCGCTGGGGATGTCGATTCTTGGTGTGGCGCTGCTGACCGGTTCACTGAATCTTGAGACGGTGATCGATCATCAGGTCGCGAACGGTTTCTTCGGGTGGAACATCTGGACGCAGCCTCTCGCTTGCCTGATTTTCTTTACGAGTGCGCTCGCGGAATCGAATCGCCTGCCGTTCGACCTGCCGGAATGTGAGCAGGAACTGGTCGGGGGTTATCACACCGAATACAGCGCGCTCAAGTTCGGCATGTTCTTCCTCGGCGAATACACGCACGTCATCACGGTCAGCTTTCTGGTGTCGGTGCTGTTCTTCGGCGGTTGGCATTTCCCGTTCATTGCGACCGGTGCGAGCGACTATTCGGGCGTTTGGATCGCCAAGCTGGCAGTGCTGCTTTTCAAAGTGCTGAGCTGCATCGTGGTCATTATGTTGCTGCGGTGGACCATTCCGCGGTTCCGCTTCGATCAATTGATGGGATTGGCCTGGAAAGTTCTCATCCCGTTGTCGCTGGGGAACGTCCTGGTGACGATGGTTGTGAAGCAGTTTTCGTTGCCGCTCGGCTGGCTGACGGCGGCGTCGCTGGGAATGTTCGTGATTGCGGGATTGATTTCGATTCGGCGTCCGCCGCGCGTCCGTGCCGAGGCGCTGGCCTCCGCGGGCCGCTAGACACAGGGACGCTTATTAATCGTGAACTTGTCCGCCGCGAGCGGTGTGGGTTGATTTTCGAGATTGGGAAACATGCCGATCAAAGACGAAGAGGTCGAATGGGTCGAGGAGCCCGAAATCGGGTTCTGGGAGGCGACGTTCCTGCCCGCCATTGCGCAGGGACTGCGCACGACCATCGGCCATGTGATCCGCCGGGAGTCGGTCACGCAGGAGTACCCGGAGGTCAAGCCGCACTTGCCGCCAAACTATCGCGGCATGCATCGGCTTAACCGCGACGATCAGGGGCGGGTGAAATGCGTAGCCTGCATGTTGTGCGCGACTGCCTGCCCGGCCCGCTGCATCGACATTGTAGCGGCCCCGGCGCCGTGGGAAGACCGCGACAAGTTTCCGCAAAGTTTCGTGATTGATGAATTGAAATGCATTTACTGCGGGATGTGCGAGGAAGCCTGCCCGGTGGATGCGATCGAGTTGACGAGCGTCTTTGATTTCACGGGGCAGAATCGTTCCGAGATGTGTTTTGATCGTGAAAAGCTGTTAAGCGTTTACGATCAGACGGTGAAGTCAGGAGTCGACCCGGTGCGGACGCATTCGGGGGCGCTCGGTCCGGCTTCGAAGATTGCGGTCCCGCTGCCGCTGCCGAATCCGGTAACTCAAAACGCGGAGCAGGCAGCCGAAGAGGCCAGGCGGAGTGCGAGCGGACATCATTGAGACGAGCTGAACGTGCTATGAAGACAAGCCACAAAAGACGGAATTCACGGGGGCTGGGAACGACGGAATGAGCGGGGTGATCCGATTATGGCCGCTGGTGCTCGCGCTGGTCGCGGTCTGGTGGTTGATGCCGCACGCGGCGCGTAAAGGGCGCGGCTGGGGTGTCTTGCTGGGGCTCGCGGCTCTTGTCGCGGCGGGGATGGTCTTTCTCCGGCCGACAGGGATGCCGATGCAGGATGTGTTGTTTTATTTGTTCTCCGCGGCGGCGGTGATCTCCGGGATCAGCATGATCACGAGTTCCAATCCCGTCTATGCCGCCCTCTGGTTCGCATTGGTGACGTTGAGTACCTGCGGGTTGTACCTGCTGCAGTCGGCTCCGTTTCTGGCGGCCGCGACGGTCGTCGTGTACGCGGGGGCGATCATCGTGACATTTCTGTTCGTCATCATGCTTGCGCGGCAGGCGGGTTCGGCTCAATACGATCGCGAGGCGCGCGAGCCGTTTTTGGCTTCAGCCACGGCATTCGTTTTGTTGGGAGCGATCCTCTACACGTTGGGGGAGTGGCGCGATAGGTCGACAGAGGATACGGGAATCGCCACGGTTACGGATTCGGAAATTGCCGAGAACGTGGAGCGGGCCAATCGCTTTCTGCCGGTTTCTCGTGAATCGAAGGCATCCCTCGTACCCAATCCCTTCAGCCGTCCGGCGGAAGGGGAATACGGTGCGATGCGAGGTCTTGGGCGATCGCTATTCAGCGATTATCTGTTCGCCGTCGAACTGGCAGGGACACTGTTATTGGTAGCGTGCATCGGGGCGATTCTGATTGCACCGCGCAGGTCGCAGGAGAATTCCTGATGGCGAATCTCGACAATTATCTCGTCATCGGCGGTGTGCTGTTTGTGCTGGGATCGCTGGGGTTTCTCACGCGGCGAAACCTGATCATCATGATGCTCTCGGCCGAGATGATGCTACACGGAGTCTCATTGAATCTAGTGGCGTTTTCGCGAGCGCACGGTAATCTTGACGGGCAGGCGTTCACGATATTTATGCTGACGGTTGCCGCCTGCGAGGCGGGGCTGGCGTTGGCTCTTGTGCTGGTTCTGTACCAGCGCCGCAAGACGCTCGATGTCAGCGTGTGGCGAGATCTCCGCGAGGATCACCCCCCCGATTCGGTGCCGGAGGGGTCTGTTCCCGCTGATGTGATCGAGCAGGAACCCCTGGTGTTCCCGCGTCTCACGCCCGCCGGCCGCGTTCCCAATGTCGAAAAACAGGAGACGGCCGGCCGTGCCTGAAAGTACCCTTATCAAACTCTCCCGGTTCTTCATCTGGGCGATTCCGAGTGCGCCACTCATCTCGGCGGTGGTGATCGCGGCGTTTGGCTCCGGATGGCTGCGTGAGAAGAGCCATCGAGTCTGTATCGCGGCACTCATGTTGTCACTTGGACTGTCGCTTGGATTGCTTGTCGCCGGTCCTCGGCATGCGGTGAATGGGCCTGTCCGACAAGGGGAAGCACCGAAAGAAGTGACTTCCTGGGTGGGTGTGACCGACGGATTCACATGGATGGAGGTCGGCGATCTCAAGGTCCGTGTCGATCTTCGCTTCGATGCCATGACCGTGTTGATGCTCTGTACCGTCACGCTTGTCAGCCTGCTGGTGGCCGTTTACGCCTCCGGCTACATGCACGGCGATCCCGGCTATCCTCGATTCTTCGCCGAGTTCTCGCTGTTCGTCTTTTCGATGTGCATGCTGGTGCTCGCGGGAAATTTCCTGCTGCTGTTCGTTTTCTGGGAAGCGGTGGGACTGTGCAGCTACTTGCTGATCGGTTTCTGGTACAAGCGGCCGAGCGCTGCCGCCGCGGCGCGGAAAGCGTTTCTTGTCAATCGGGTGGGAGACTTCGGGTTTCTGCTCGGTGTGTTTCTGATCTGGCGGACGTTCGGCTCGCTCGATTTTGAAATCGTGCTCGGAAACGCAAATCTGCTCAACTATGCCGCGCAGAAATTTCCGGACACGATCACCTTAATCTGCCTGCTGCTGTTCGTCGGAGCGGCAGGAAAATCGGCGCAGTTTCCGTTGCACGTTTGGCTGCCGGATGCGATGGAAGGCCCCACACCGGTGAGCGCCCTCATCCATGCCGCGACCATGGTCACGGCGGGAGTGTACATGGTCGCCCGCTGTACGCCGTTGTTCCTGCATGCACCGCAAGCCCAAATGGTCGTGGCGGGAATCGGTGCGGCGACGGCACTTCTGGCGGCGCTCATTGCACTGACGCAAACCGATCTCAAACGGGTTCTGGCGTATTCAACCGTCAGCCAGCTTGGTTATATGTTTCTGGCGCTCGGTTCGGCCGCGGCAGGACCGGAGTTCGCGGTAGCGGCCGTTACGGCGGCCATGTTCCACCTCCTGACACATGCCTTCTTTAAAGCATTGCTGTTCCTTGGAGCGGGGAGCGTGATGCACGCGATGGGGGACGTGATCGACATGCGTCGCTTCTCGGGACTGTCGCGGATCATGCCGATTACGCAGAAGACCTTCTTGTGCGGATCGCTGGCGCTCGCCGGGTTTCCGCTCCTGTCCGGTTTCTGGAGCAAGGATGACGTCCTCTCGGCGGTAGCGGCCGGCGCGCATGGTGAACAGCATGCACCGTTCTTCACCGTGTTGTATGTGGTTGCACTCATCACCGCGGCGCTCACGGCGTTCTATACATTTCGCGCGTACTTCCTCACCTTCCATGGCGAGGAGCGCGTTCCCGAGGAAGCCGGGCATCATGCCCATGAGTCCCCTCCGGTGATGGCTCGCCCGCTGGTGATTCTGGCGGTGTTCGCTGTTGGGATCGGTGCGGCGATCGGCCCGACCGGCATTTACGCCCATTATCTTAGCTTCACGATGTGGCTGGTCCCCGATGGAGCGTCGCATGCGGGAGGGCACGTGTTTCATTGGGACGTAATGATCTTGAGTACGCTGGTCGCTCTGGCGGGTATCGGAGCGGCGTGGTGGATGTACGCAGCACCGTCGGCGGTGGGTCGAAAGCTCGATACGCCGGCGGGGTTATTGCGTGCTTTGTCGCAAAATCGGTTTTATCTCGATGAACTCTACGTGGCGGTAATTGTGAAGCCGCTGCAACTGCTTGCTCGGCTGCTGGTGTGGTTCGATCAATCGTTTCTGGACCGGCTGGTTGATGCCATCGGTCGAGTGCCCGCACAGTTCGGACAGTTGTTGCGGCCGATGCAGAATGGTCTGGTGCAGTCGTATGCGTTTGTCATGCTGGTCGGGCTGACGTTTTTCCTGCTGGTGATGATTCGCTAGCCGGTTTCGGCTGTTTTCAAGCCGGATGTTTGGTTGCGATTTGCGATATCTGAAGTTGGCATTGGAAGACGGGAAAAAGTTCCAGCTCTGAGGCAAAGGGGGTTGCGTTGCTGCCGTTTCTGATACTTCTTCCACTTGGCGCGGCCGTGCTGCTGGCGGTGTTGCGGTTCGGTGATCCGAATCGAGTCCGCTGGGTCACGTTGCTGGCGACGGTGGGAACCATGCTGTTCTCGCTCGCAGTCGCCAATCAGTTTTGGCAATTCCGGCACCCGGCCGGAGGAAGTCGTGCCAGATCTGCACCAGCGGAATCGCGGATGGACCCCCTCCAGCCACGGATGGAATGGCGGCATGCCTGGATGACGTATCATCAGAAATCCACAGGTGGAGAAAATTCACAGGAAGGTGCAAAACCGCAGGAAGTACGATTCGAGTTCTATCTGGGAATCGACGGCATCAGCCTGGTGTTGATCCTGTTGACGACGTTATTGACCGTATCGTCGGTACTCGTTTCCTGGAGAACCGTTCAGGAACGGGTGACGGAATTCCACATTTGCTTGTTGGTTCTCGAGACCGGCCTGATTGGAGTTTTTTGCGCGTTCGACCTGCTGCTGTTTTACGTCTTCTTCGAGTTCACGCTCATTCCGCTGTTCTTGATGGTCGGTGTTTGGGGGGGGACGCAGCGGCGGTACGCGGCAGCGAAATTCTTCATTTACACGTTGGCCGGTAGCGTTGTGACGCTGCTGGGGTTGGTGGCGCTTGTCTTGAGCGTCTGGGGTGCCGGGGATCTCTCGTCGCCCTTTTCAATTCCGGACATGGCACGGTTCCTGCAAGCTTCGAATTACAAGCTGCTCGGTTCGTCGACGCAGCAGTGGCTATTTCTCGCGCTCTCGGCCGGTTTCCTGATCAAGGTGCCATTGTTTCCGTTTCATACTTGGTTGCCTTTGGCCCACGTCGAAGCACCGACTGCGGGGAGCGTGCTGCTGGCGGGTGTGCTGTTGAAGCTCGGTACTTATGGCTTTCTGCGGCTCTGCTTGCCATTATTACCGGTCGCCTGCAAAGAAATTGGTGTGCCGTTGATTGTGACCCTCTCCCTGATCGGCATTATTTATGGAGCATTGTGCGCGCTGGCGCAAACCGACATCAAGAAGTTGGTGGCATACAGCAGCATCAGCCATCTTGGGTTCTGCATGCTCGGGCTGTTCGCGCTCAATTCCGAGGGAATCAGCGGCGGTGTGATGCAGATGGTTAACCACGGGTTATCGACCGGGGCGCTGTTCCTCCTGGTCGGCATGCTCTATGAGCGCTATCACACCCGTGAGCTGCGAGACCTGGGGGGCTTGACCGCGCGATTGCCGTTGCTGGGATGGGCAATGGTTTTCGTCTGCCTGTCGAGCATGGGGCTGCCGGGGTTGAATGGGTTTGTCGGCGAAGTTCTCTGTCTGATCGGCATGTTTCGCGCGAACCCCGTCTACGCAGTGATTGGGACGTCTGGCGTGGTGCTCGGAGCATGGTATTTGCTGACGATGTTGCAGCGGGGCTTCTTTGGACCGCTGAGGGAACCGCACCACGAGCACGACGAAGCGCCGATCCACGATCTGGGCCTGCGTGAGTTAACGGCGCTGGTGCCGATCATGGTGCTCTGCGTGGTGCTCGGTGTCTATCCACAGCCGATGTTGGAAACCATTCACCCCGACGTTGCCTCGGTAGCGCGGATTTATGGTCCGTTGTCATGGCAGGATGAGCCCGCTGCACGTCAGCAACTGACAACCGAGAACAGGCGAAACAGCATGCCCTTGCTCGCCGGTGAAAAAACGGCGGAAGCGCACAACGACAACAAATCGATCGATGTCGCCGTCCGGAGTGAGACCAAGATTGGCATACGCGATCGCTTGCTACAGGAGACGCACCGTTGAACGAAGCGGTTCAGAGTATCGTCGGATCGCTGCAATACGTGCTGCCGGAGACGGTGCTTGTTGCGACCGCGTGCATTCATTTCCTGTTCGGCCCGTTCCTGGTTGGGGGAGGTGCGCCGGCGGCAAGCGTGCGGCACCGCTGGGGAGGGCTGGCGCTAGTTGCTATTCTGACCGCTGGGATGTTGTGGCTGAACCAGTCGCGCAACTCAGCGCCCGGTTTTGGTCCGTTTCGTGTTGATGAGCTGGCTTGGTTCATTCGTGGGTTGGGGCTGGCCGGTGGTTTGGTGTTCGTCCTGATCAACTGGAACCAGATCGATGACGATCATGCGGCGGAAGGCCACGCGTTGTTGTTGCTGATTGTAGCGGGAGTGAATCTCACCGCCGCCGCGAACGACCTGGTGGGGTTGTTTCTGGCGCTCGAGCTGGTGAGCATCCCGACGTATGTGCTGTTGTATCTGCCGCGGCGCGATGTCGCTGCTCAGGAAGCGGTGACAAAATACTTCTTGCTGAGCGTCTTTTCGTCGGCTCTTGTGCTGTACGGATTCAGCTTCTTATACGGTGCAACGGGGACGACGAACCTCACAGCGATGCATTCCGCACTTGCGAATGTAGACAGTCTGGGGGTTCGGCCGCCGATTCTGGTGATTGCGCTCGTCACTGTGGTCGCGGGGCTCTGTTTTCGCGTCACCGCCGTGCCGTTCCATTTTTATGCCCCGGATGTCTTCCAGGGAACGGGAACATCTGGCGCGGCGCTGCTTTCTTTTGTGCCGAAGATCGTCGGCTTCGTGGCGTTGCTGCGGATTTTCGCGCCTCCCGCGCTGGATGTGATTCCCGGAGACCAGCCAGTTTGGTCGATGTCCGGAGAGGGGATGTCGTTGCTGTGGGTTTTGAGCGTCGCGACGATGTTTCTCGGCAACTTGATGGCGCTACTGCAGACGAATCTCAAGCGGTTGTTGGCTTATTCGAGCATTGCCCATGCTGGTTATATGCTGGTCGGTCTGACGGTCGGGCGGAGCAACAGCGGCCTGACTGACGGCGTCGAAGCGTTGTTATTCTATCTCGCCGTCTACGGCGCGATGACGGTCGGTCTGTTCGCGGTACTGGTGTCGCTGAGTCGGCCTGGGCGTTCTATCGAGACAATCGACGATCTGGCGGGCCTGTCGCAGGTACACCCAGCCGTGGCGTTACTGGCGGCGGTGTTTCTGTTCAGCCTCACCGGACTTCCTCCGACCGCCGGTTTTCTAGGAAAGCTGAACCTGTTTCTGGCGGCGTGGTCACAAGGAACGAGCTCCTCGCGCTGGCTGGCGGCACTGCTGGCCGTGAATGCCGCCATCGGCGCCTGGTATTACCTTCGGATTATTGCCACGATGTATCTGCAGCCCCGTCCGGCTTCGCCTGCGCGCGATGATGGCGCGGTGGAGGTTCCCGCGCTCGCGGGAATGGTGCTGTGTGTGCTGGTGACCGTCGGGTTATTTTTCGCTCCCGGCTGGTTGTGGAAGGTGATTGAGCACATCTCGACGTAAACCATGTGAGCAATGATTGCGTCCGTCTCCGGTCGGCCGCAGTGCGAGGAGTGGCATGTCTCCGTTGATTTGGATCGGATTTCTCGTCTTCATCATGGCGATGGTCGCGCTCGACCTCGGCGTGTTCCACCGCAAAGAACGCGAAACGACGATCCGTTCGGCGCTTGCCTGGACATGCGGCTGGATCACGCTGGCAATGCTGTTCAACGTGGTTGTCTATTTTCTTTACGAACATGGCTGGGCGGCGCACGACGTTGAGCCGGTCGCGGAGGCGGCGGCAGAGGCCCGTGGAAGAAACGCCGCGCTGCAGTTCTTCACCGGTTACCTGCTCGAATATTCACTCTCTGTCGATAACATCTTCGTCATCGCGCTGGTGATTTCCTTTTTTCGTGTTCCCGCCAAGGTCCAGCATCGGTTGCTGTTCTGGGGGGTGCTTGGTGCGGTTATCGCACGCGGCATTATGATTGGCATCGGAGCGGCGCTGATCCAGCGGTTCGAGTGGATTACCTACGTCTTCGGCGCGCTGTTGATTTTTTCGGCAGTGAAGATGCTCGTTACTGACGAAGACAACATCCACCCGGAGAACAACCTGATGGTACGAATTACCCGCCGGTTGTATCCCGTATCGAGCGAATACGACGGCGGCCGGTTCTTCACGACTGTGGCCGGAGTGCATGCCATGACTCCCTTAGCAGTCGCCATGATCTTGATCACCTGGCTTGATACTCTCTTTGCAATCGATTCCATTCCCGCAATCTTCGCAGTGACGACGGACCCATTCCTCGTTTTCACGTCGAACATCTTCGCGATCCTCGGGTTACGCAGCTTGTATTTCGCGCTGGCGGGATTGATGGACAAATTCCGCTATCTCAAGGTCAGCCTGGTATTTCTGCTGGCCTATATTGGGGTCAAAATGCTGATTCATAAGTATGTCCACATTCCCAACGAAGTCTCGCTGGCAATCATTGCCGGGATTCTCTCCGTCGGGGTCTTGGCATCTTTGTGGGC
>CAZVJA010000022.1:21226-41014 GCA_964626885.1 uncultured Planctomycetaceae bacterium
TGGTACACGTTGGGTGTCGTGATCGTCATGATCTTCGCTTTGGCACGCGACTGGGCTCCCACCGATCTCATCATGCTGGGCTGCCTCACCCTCCTTGTCGTGGCCCAGGCGATCAGTGGGTCCGCGCTTTTACCGGATGCCGGTGTAGCGGTAAAGGATTTTGGCAACGAAGGTCTGATGACCGTGGCCGTGATGTTTGTCGTCGTCGCCGGGCTGGTACAGACCGGCGCGATGACGATGATCACCGAGCCGCTAATGGGACGGCCCAAGAGCGTGCTTGGGGCCCAGCTACGGATGATGTTCCCCGTCGCTGCGGTCAGTGCGTTCCTCAACAACACGCCGGTCGTGGCGATGTTCATGCCGGTCGTTGATGAGATCTGCAAAAAACATTCGATCAGCCCGTCGAAGCTTTTTCTCCCGCTCAGTTATGCCGCCATTTTCGGCGGAATCTGCACGCTGATCGGGACCAGCACCAACCTCGTGGTCAACGGGTTTCTCATCCGCGATGGATTGCCCGGCCTGAAAATGTTCGAGTTGGCCTGGGTCGGCGTCCCGTGCGCGATCATCGGCATCGGGTACCTCGTGATGTGCGGCCATTGGTTACTCCCCGACCGCAAGCCCGCCATCAGTTTGAGCGACGACCCCCGGCAATACACGGTCGAGATGATCGTCGACGCCGGCGGTCCGCTTGTAGGCAAAAGCATCGAAGCGGCCGGTCTGCGACATTTGCCCGGTCTGTTTCTCGCGGAAATTGACCGAGACGGTGAGGTGCTTCCCGCCGTCGGACCAAAGACCAAGCTGAAGGCACAAGACCGGCTGGTGTTCGTCGGGATCATCGAGTCCGTCGTCGATCTCCGCCGAATTCGCGGTCTTTCTCCAGCCACCGACCAGACCTTTAAACTCGATTCCCCGCTCACGCAGCGCTGTCTCATTGAAGCCGTCGTTTCGGATCGCTGCCCCATCGTCGGCAAGACGATTCGCGAGGGGCGGTTCCGCACGGTGTATAACGCGGCCGTCCTGGCGCTGGCACGCAGCGGCAAACGCATCACGGGGAAAATCGGAGATATCGTGCTCCGGCCCGGCGACACGCTCCTCCTGGAAGCGCACAGCGATTTCGTTTCCGCGCAGCGCAACTCGTCTGACTTTTTCCTCGTCAGTCGCGTCGAGAATTCCACACCCCCGCGGCACAACCGCGCTCCGTTCGCCTTGGCGATATTGTTCGCGCTCGTGGCCTGCGTGTCACTGGAGTGGGTCAGCATGTTGACCGCCGGGTTGGCGGCGCTCTGCCTCATGATCCTTACCCGCTGCTGCACGGGGACCGAAGCCCGGCAAAGCATCGACTGGCAGGTTTTGGTCGTGATTGGCGCGGCTCTCGGTATCGGTACGGCCATCAAATCGAGCGGGCTGGCAAGCTTTGTTGCCGAGGAACTTGTCGGCATGGCCGGCGGCACTCCCTGGATGGTGCTTGCGATGGTCTATTTCGTGACGCTGCTCTTCACCGAACTTCTCACGAACAACGCCGCCGCGGCGCTGGTGTTTCCGATTGCCATTGAGGCGGCGCGTGGCCTGGTAATGCAGACGCCAAACGGCGAAGTGCATGCCAGCCACATGCCGTTCGTCGTGGCGATCATGGTGGCGGCCTCGTCCGGATTCGCGACGCCGTTCGGCTATCAGACACATTTGATGGTCTACGGCCCCGGCGGATATCGCTTTTCCGATTTTCTGCGCATCGGCATTCCGCTCGACCTGCTGTTCATGGTTGTCAGCGTCCTGCTGATTCCGTTCATCTGGCCGTTCTTCCCGTAATCGCCGTCCTGCAATCGCTGGATTCCGCAATCATCGGAAAAATTAGCGATCGGTCGAATTTCATCGCGGGAGAAGTTCTCTACATTTTCTCCGCGATAATCTTGCGCGCAGAGGGTAGAATGACGGTTCCGCTTCTGTTGCCGATTTGGGCAAACAGCACGAGCTCCACCCAAACGAAACCGACTGTTCCTAAATTCTCCCGACCAGACCGATGCCCGACGATCTGCTCTCTACAAATGCCGGACTGCGCCCGCTCGATTATGCGGCGGTCGTGACCTATTTGTTGCTTACCTTCGGCGTCGCTGCCTGGATGGCACATCGCCAGAAATCGACCGAGGATTTTTTCCTCGGTGGTCGTCGCATGCCCTGGTTCGCGGTCGGCCTGAGCATTATGGCCACGCTGATGTCCACGCAGACGTACGTCGGCGTTCCCGGAGAGTTCGTCAAGAATGGTGTCGCGTACTTCTTCGGCTACATCTCCGTGATCCTGGCGATGTTTGTGGTGTTTCGGTATTGGGTGCCGTTCTTTATGCGGCTGCGATTGACGAGTGCCTATGAATACCTGGAGCGACGGTTTAATGGTTCTGCCCGAGTTCTGGCGGCGGTACTGTTTGTTTTGTTGCGCGTCGGTTGGATGAGTATGGTCATTTACGTCGTGTCGATGACGATCGACACGATGAAGGGGCCGGATTTCGCCTTCCTCCCCGGACCCGATATTCAATGGTGGATCGTCGGCATCGGCGTCTTTAGCGGAATCTACGCAGTGCTGGGTGGGATTGAAGCCCTCATCTGGACCGATGTGCTGCAATTCATTCTGATGCTGGCAGGGGCACTGCTGGCAATCGGCTTCGTGCTCTTTTCGACTCACACCGGCCCGGTTGACTGGTGGCAGACCGCCGCCAGCCAACTGCCGCGACACAGCAATGCTCCGCTGTTCAGCTTTGACCTCACTGTGCGCGTGACGATCTTCGGAGCGCTGCTGAACGTGTTTACCTGGATCGTTTGCACGCATGGTTCCGACCAGGTGGTGCTGCAGCGTTACTTCTCGACGACCTCCCTCAAGGCCGCGCGTCGGAGCTATCTCACGAATGTGGCCGCCGATCTGACAATGACTGTGCTGCTGGCACTAACCGGACTGGCGGTGTTGTCATTCTATTTGAAGTCTCCGCAATTGCTTCCTCCGGAGCTGGCGCTAGGCGATGACAAATCTTTTCCGCGGCCCGATCGGCTGTTTCCTCATTTTCTCGCGCATCAACTGCCGGTCGGTTGTGCGGGGTTAATCGTCGCAGGCTTTTTGTGCGATGCCATGCAAACTCTGGAATCGGGCGTGAACGCCATGGCTGCGGTCGTCAGTTCCGATTTCATCAATCGCTTTCGCAGCGGGCACAAGCGGATCTTCAGCGATCTGACTGTCGCCCGAATTCTCGCAGTCGTCATCGCGGCGCTCGTCACGCTGAACGCGTCCTGGATTCCGATCGTTGCACAGCATAGCTCACTCAACATCGTCGATCTGATGCCCAAGATGTTCAACATGTTCCTCGGACCGCTCGCGGCGCTGTTCTTCATCGGCATGCTGCTGCCGCACTGTTCGGCGAAGTCCGCGCTCCCGGCGGTTGGTTGCGGGCTGACCATCTCCGTAGTCTGGAACTGGTGGCAACAGATCTTCGGTACGACCTGGTCGCCGACATTCACGTTGGGCATCGCATTGCCGTGCGCCAGCACGTTGTTAATTGCCGCGGGCTTCGGCTTGCTGCTCGAAGGGCCGTCATCGAAGGACAACGGTTACAGTTGGCGGGCGGTAATGAGCCGGCCGTCGGAAGACTGATTTCCCTGTGGTATGCGACGCTCAATATACGTTGATCCTCATCTGTTCGCGTGCTGCGGGCTCCCGTATTGTCGAGGAATAAAACAACGATGATGACTGTCGTGAGAGACAGATTGAGGAGAACTTCGGATGAAACTGTTCACTCGAAAGTTGATGCGGAATCTCCTTCTGCTTTTGGTTGTTGCAATCATCAGGGCGATTGCGGTTCCACCGGTCTGGTCCGCCGATGACACTCCGCGCGAGCGCCGCTTGTTGTATGTCGCCGTACCGGGCATTCGAAATTATCTGCAATACGGGGGGCATGGGGTGTTGGTTTTCGACATCGACCATGGCCACCGATTCATCAAGCGCATTCCAACCGCCGGGCTGAACGCCGAGGGAAAACCGCTGAATGTGAAGGGAGTTTGTGCCAGTGCTGCAACCAAACGGCTCTATATTACCACCACGCAATCGCTTGCCGCCTACGATCTCGTTTCCGAAAAGCTGTTGTGGGAACGTGCTTACGACGGGGGCTGCGACCGCATGGCCCTCTCTCCCGACGGCAAAGTGATATATGTGCCGTCGCTGGAGAAGGACCATTGGCATGTGGTGGACGCTCTCTCGGGAGATGTGCTTGCTCGGATCGAGCCCCGTTCTCGGGCACACAACACAGTCTTCGGGCTGGACGGCGGCGAAGTGTATCTGGCCGGCATCGGCTCGCCGCTACTGACCGTTGCCGAAACGAGCACGCACAAGGCCATACGCACCATCGGACCGTTCGCCGCCGGGATTCGTCCGTTTACGGTCAATGGACGTCAGACGCTCTGCTTTGTCAACGTTAACGAATTGCTTGGCTTCGAAGTCGGCGACATCAAGTCGGGAAAAAAACTGCACCGCGTCGAGGTGCAGGGATTCAAACAAGGACCGGTGAAGCGGCACGGTTGTCCAAGTCACGGTATCGGCCTGACGCCGGATGAGAAGGAACTGTGGGTGACCGACGCCCACAACATGCGGCTGCACATCTTTGACGCGACGGCCATGCCGCCTCGGCAAAAGGAAAGTATTCTGCTGCGCGATCAGCCCGGTTGGGTGACTTTCAGCATCGACGGAAAATTTGCCTATCCGTCGACGGGAGATGTCATTGACGTTGCATCCCGGAAGATCGTCGCAACGCTGGAGGATGAACATGGTGCCGCGGTGCAGAGCGAAAAACTGCTCGAAATCGACTTCGCCGGGGGGGAACCGGTGCGAGTGGGGGATCAGTTTGGGATCGGGAGACGGACCAAGTAACGGGCCACTATCGCCACGCGGAAAGCCGGTTTAGAATATCATGACCGTGAGTTCAATAAAGCTCTTTTCGAGAACACTTCAACTGACCGAAGAGGGACAACCGTGATTCCAGTGAATCTGCTGCGTCGAATTCGCCTGTTCGGAATTGCCATGTCTGCTTTCGCGTTCGTCGTACCGGCGTTCGCAGGCGATTTGTGGGTGACCTACGATGGCGGTGACGGCCCCGGCAAGGGAAAGCATATCGTCCTCGTCAGTGGAGATGAGGAATACCGCTCGGAAGAAACGTTGCCGCAGCTGGCAAAGATTCTCGCCACGCGGCACGGCTTCCGTTGCACCGTCCTGTTCGCAATCGATCCCACAGACGGCACGATCGATCCGAATCGCAACGACAACATCCCCGGCCTGGAACAGCTCGAACACGCCGATTTGCTGGTGTTGTTTACGCGGTTCCGTGCCTTGCCGGATGATCAGATGAAATACTTCGTCGATTACATCGAATCGGGGCGACCAATCATCGGGCTGCGGACCGCGACCCACGCGTTCCAGCTTCCGAGCGAGAGCCGCTTCGCCCGCTATGACTGGAAGAGCAAGGAGTGGGAGGGCGGTTTCGGGCGACAGGTGCTTGGCGAAACCTGGATTACTCATCACGGTCATCATGGCCATGAAAGTACGCGCGGAATTCTTGCTCCGGGTGCGAAGGATCATCCCATTCTCCGCGGCATTACAGACGGCGAAATCTGGGGGCCGACCGATGTTTACGGCGTGCGGCTTCCTCTGCCGGGGGACAGCGAGCCGCTTGTCCTCGGACAGGTGCTCGAAGGAATGCATCCAAGCGACAAGCCGGTGTCCGGGAAGAAAAACGATCCGATGATGCCGATCGCCTGGACGAAGTCGTACACCGGAAAATCCGGGAAAACGGCGCGGGTTTTCACCACGACCATGGGAGCGGCGCAGGATTTTTCGAGCATCGGGCTGCGGCGGCTATTGGTCAACGCCTGCTACTGGTGCCTCGGCATGGAAAAGAGCATCAACGCGAATTCGAACGTCAATCTCGTGGGGAAATACGATCCGCATCCGTTTCGCAACAATGGTTTCCAGCCAGGCATCAAACCGTCGGATCACGCCCTGAAGTGATCATTTCGCTTGCATCGAGGTCGCCGTCTCGCGCGCTTCCTTGAGCAGGTTGATCGCGGGACTTGCAAGGCGGTCGTCGGGCTCAACCCCCTCCGGCTCGTAGGAGTAGCGGAACTTGGACAATGGGGTTGTCCACTCTTGATCGGGCTGAAGCGTGTTGACGAAGTTGTCCCACTCTTGTTGTTCGCCGGTCGCCAAACCTGAATACCAGAGAGTGTAATCGAATAACTTCTTCTCTTTGAGAGCCACTTTGCCGAAGAGACGCTGCTGAACGTAGTGATTCGGCTCTGCCCAGACAGCGTAACAGAAAGCAGGCCAACAGGTGAGTGCGGGATGCTTGTCGGTCGTGGGAAGATTCCGCGACCACTCAATGCGCTGGCGTTCCGCGTTCCACTTGCCATTTGTCCAGCAGGGGGGATGCTCGACAGAGAGCGACAACTGAAGCTTGTCGTGGTTGCCGATCAGCTCACTGTCTCCCCAAGGGGACAATGCGGTTTCAACCAGCTCGCTCGTCATGCCCAGCACGCGCACTTGCGCCCGACGGTCCGAGGCGTTTCGCAATTCCTTCTCGTGTCGGGTGTCGAAATCCTCCAACTGCTGCTGGAAGTAGTTGCTGGTGGTGAAATACCGCTCCCATGATGTGGACACGTTTTTAGGGTTCAGTAGAAATCGCGGACCCGAGGATTGTTCGATAGTGCCGCGATCACCCATGCGTCTGACAACCATGGCACGGAGTTGGGAAAGTATTTCGGAAAAATCCTCTCTGTTCGTCATGTTTTCGATCGCGCGCCACATGGCGGGAGATTGGTCGTAGGACAGATAGCCTCGTTCGACAAGGTAATGGACGGCACGCAGGCCGATCTCCACCTCGACCGATTCGCGATTGTTGGGTTTCTCCCACTCCCAAGCTCCGTTAAAGGCTAAAGCCAACAGGCTGAGGTTCTGCAAATCGTTGCGGAACGGATTGTCGAGAAACGCGCGGAGCATCGGCCACTGGGGATCGTCTTGCATTTCCGATTCGAACCAGCCGACAATCAGATCGGCCAGTTGATCGACCGCTTGGCGGCGCACGCGGAGCATCGTATCGAGGTCGTCATTGCCGCGAAACCGCTCTGCATAGACGCGGACGGAGCCAAGGGGCGAATCCCATTGTGAGTATCGTCCGGCTCCTCCCACATCCTGCGGCATCGTACCGGTGAACGTCGAAGCGAACGAAACGGTCCTCTCCGCGGTGACCGGAACCTCCGCAGCGTAGCTGGCGGCTATCCGCCTGATCTCTGGGGCATCCTCCGTCTTGAACTTCCTCTCGTTTGGCTGGAAGTGGATGCTCCGGGTCATCTTCTTGTCGGCGGTGGGGTGCATCTCAACAGTGTAGTTGTAACGTGTGCAACCCGATACGCAGCAGGCGAGCAGACTCAACAGACCGGCGAGCAAGGAGCCCTGAAGGACGCGACCGCCGGATGTTCTAGGAAGCATAACCTGTTCCTCTTTGTGAGTAGGAGCAATTCAAATTTGGTGCGGAATGCGCAGGCTCTCCCTTTATCTTAAGATCCCGCATACGGCGGCGATATTCCAGGGAAATCGCAGTCGGAGCAACTTTGTCGCGATTCTTTTTGGATGTTGGCGTGTGTGCTAAAGGTTCTTGGACCTTCAATTCACCACAGCGTGAGTATCGCTTTCTTGCAGTTCATCCCGCTCCTTATCGTGTAGGTGCTCCTCCGCATCGCGGCGGCCGAAGCACCAGAAGAGGGCGGGGTGGATGAAGAAGTCGAGCAGCGTGGAACTCACCAGCCCCCCGACGATCACCGTCGCTACGGGGTACAAAATCTCCTTGCCCGGCTGGTCCGCCGCCAGAATCAGCGGCACGAGGGCGATCCCCGCCGTCAACGCCGTCATCAGCATCGGAGCCAGCCGTTCTTTCCCGGCCCGTTCTATCATTTCCGGCGTGAACTGTTCCCCTTCGTAGCGCACGAGGTGCAGGTAGTGCGCGATCAACAGAATACCGTTGCGTGATGCAATGCCCGACAACGATATGAAGCCCACCATGCTGGCGACCGTCAGCGACTGTCCCGTGACGACCAGTGCCGCTACGGCCCCAATGGCTGCCATCGGCAACGCCGAAAGCACCTGCAACGACAGATTCACCGACCGGAACAGCGTATAGAGTGCCAAGAACATTCCCGCCAGCGAAATCAGGCTGAGTAGACCGATCATCCGCGTCGCGGAGCGCTGGCTTTCGAACTGTCCCCCGTACTCGATGAAATAACCCGACGGCAGTTCCGCCTGAATTGGCGCGACTCGTTCCTGAATTTCGTTTACAACTCCCGCCAGGTCACGTCCGGATGTGTTGCACTGCACGACGATCCGCCGTCGGACGTTTTCGCGCTGAATTGTATTCGGCCCGCTGGCTTCCAAAATCTCCGCCACACTTTCCAGAGGTACTCGTCCACCGGACGGAACGTCGAGCACCAGCCGCCGCAGTTGCTGCGGATCGGCCCGGTACGGCTCGTCCAACCTTACGACGAGATCGAACTTTCGCTCTCCTTGCACAATCTCTGAGACGGTCCGGCCGTTCATCGCAGTCTCGACAAGATGGTTCACATCGTCGGAATTGAGTCCGATGCGCGCTAACTTTGCTCGATCAAGGCGGATTTGCAACTGCGGAATCTCGGTTTGCTGCTCCACCTGCAAGTCGCGCACGCCGGGAATTCCCTCGATGGAGGCTTTCATCTTCTGTGCGGTTCGCCGCAGAATTTCCAGGTCGTCGCCGTACAATTTTATGCCGACCTGCGCCTTCACCCCCGAGAGCATGTGCGAAATCAGATGCGACAGCGGCTGTTCGACCGAGATCACCGCCCCCGGTACGTCCGCCAGTTCGTCTCGAATTCTGTTGAGAATCTTGTCGCGGCTCATATGGGCCGATGCATCATCGGCCTTCAGGCTGACGATGATCTCCGAGACGTTTACTCCCTCGGCGTGTTCGTCCATTTCCGCCCGGCCGGTGCGCCGTCCGAACTCCGCTACTCCTTCGATGTTTTTCAGCCGCTCGTCTACCATCGAGGCGATGCGGTTTGACGCTTCCAGCGACGTCCCCGGTGGAACGAGCACATTGATCTGCACGCTCCCCTCATTGAACGGCGGGAGAAAATCACGCCCCAGCTGCGTCACTGTCAGCACGCTGATACCCACGGCACCAGCGACGACGAGTAGAATTGGCCAGGGGTGCCGTACGCTCAGCCGGATTGCCCAGCCTGCGATCGGTTTCAGAGTCCTAAGCAGCAGGCTTTCCTTCTCGTGCCCCACTATCTTGGCTTGCGGCAGCATCCAATACGAGAGGACCGGCGTAACCGTTAGCGAGACTAGCAGCGAAGCGACGATCGACACGATGTACGCCACCCCGAGCGGAGTGAACAACCGACCTTCCATGCCGGAAAGGGCAAACAGTGGGATGAATACCAGAATGACCAGCACGGTGCTGAACACGATGGAATTTCGCACCTCGCGGCTAGCGTCATAGACGACTGCCAGTGCAGGGCGGGGAACGGCCGCCAGGCGGTTTTCCCGCAGTCGCCGGAAGATGTTCTCGACGTCGACGATGGCGTCGTCCACCAGTTCTCCCACCGCGACCGCCAGCCCCCCCAGTGTCATGGTGTTGATCGACATGCCGAACCATTTGAAAACGAGAAACGTCACCACAATCGAAAGCGGAATCGCGGTGAGAGTGATGAACGTCGTCCGGAAGTTCATCAGGAACAGAAACAGCACGATCACGACCAGAATTGCCCCGTCTCGCAGCGCCTCTTCGACGTTCGTGACCGAGAGGTCAATGAACCGCTTCTGCTGGAAGATTTCGTCTTTGATTTTGATATCGCGGGGCAGGCTTGCCTTGAGATCTTTCAAGGCTTCCTCGATTTTTGTCGTCAGCCCACTGGTGTCGGCCCCTGGCTGCTTGCTCACCA
Organism: uncultured Planctomycetaceae bacterium; assembly: GCA_964626885.1. GTDB lineage: Bacteria > Planctomycetota > Planctomycetia > Planctomycetales > Planctomycetaceae > CAZVJA01. Next base: position 31,220 of record CAZVJA010000022.1, read on the forward strand.
CTAAAATGACTGAGGGAATTCCATTCACCGACGCGTCGCCGCGCTTCACCTGCTGTGCTTCGACCACCCTGGCCACTTCCTTCAACAGTACGGGGCGTTCCGGTGTCGGCTTGACGACCACCTGTTCCAGATCGCGAACATCCTGCACACGTCCGAGCGACCGGACCAGCAGTTCATTTCCTCCCAGGTTGAGATAGCCCCCGGTTGCGTTCGCGTTGCTTTCCGCAACCGCCTGTTCCACATCTTCCAGCGTCACACCATACGCCAGCAGCAGCTCGGGATTGACCAACACCTGGTACTGCTTTCGTCCGCCACCAATGGTCACCACCTGGGCGACACCGGGAATTGTCAGCAAACGCTGCCGCACGACCCAGTCGGCCAGCGTCCGGACTTCCATCGGATCGGTTTTGTTCCCTTCGCTGTACATGCCGACGAACATGATCTGCCCCATGATCGAGGAGATCGGCGCAAGCTGTGGACGTATGCCCTGCGGTAGACGGTCGGAAGCGAGTGCGACTTTTTCCGCCACGATCTGCCGGTCGACGTAGATATCGGTCCCCCAGGCGAACTCCACGTAGACGACGCTTAACCCCACGCCCGACGAGCTTCGCACCGCTTCCACGCCCGTTGCGCCGTTGAGCACCGATTCGAGTGGAAACGTAATGAGCGTTTCTACCTCTTCCGGTGCGAGACCCGGAGCTTCGGTAATGATGGTCACGCGCGGCCGATTCAGATCGGGAAAGACGTCAATCGGCAGGTGCAGGAGCGTCATCCCGCCGTAAACGAGCACGACCACCGCGAGAGAGATCGTCAGCAGTCGGTACCGCAGAGAAAATCGAATGATGGCGTTGAGCATGTGATTAGACGAGAGATAAGAGGGTAGAGAAGAGAGTCTGAATAAAATCCCAACAAGTCTATTATTCCTAGGATGCTTTCAATCCGCTGAGCATTCAGGCTAATTCCAACGCGCATCCTAGGAACCGGCGGCTGTTGCCCTCGGCTACGTTTGCGGAGATTGAGAAAGCCGTCCGTCGTAATTGGCTAACCAGTCCAAACTTCTCATCTGGTGGGAACTTTGCCGTCAGTTGGTAGATCGACTCCGCGAAGTCCAATGCCTTCCGCCAAACTTCGAGCTTCTCAAAACTGAACATGAATCTTCCTCCCAAAGTGTTCGATCTAACACTCTGCCTCTTTTCTCTCGTCTCATTCCTCTTTCAATGGTGGTGTCCCGCGTGAGGGTCGATCGGGCCTCCGGATTTGTTCTTGAGCGCGACTTGCATCTGGTGTGCGCCGGTGAGGGCGACGACATCGCCGGGAAAGAGGGAACCGTCCTGAGCGATCACGACGGAGTTCTCATCCCGGTATTCGACGTGCACCGGCCGCCGGACGAATTTTTTGCCGTTTTCCTGGAAGACAAATACTTCCGCACCATCGGCCGCGACCGCTGAAGCCGGCAGCACGATCCGCTCGGGAAGTTGCTCGACCGGCACCTGCACCTGCAACCGCTGCCCCGGCTTGTATTTCCAGTCGATGAATCGGTGCTCATCGGCGGTCGTCGTGTCTCGCAATATCTCGTTGGGAAGCGCGACATAAAAATGTAGGGCGCGAGTGTCGCGGTCAACCTCGTTCGCGAGGTACACGATCTTAAGCCCATGAATGGTTTCCGAGCGGCCACGCCCGGCTTCAATGGCCGCCGTGATGCTCCAAGCCTTATTGGCGGCCTCGACTAGCGATCGGGAGTCCTGCTCGAAAGCGCTCCCCTCGATGTAGAGTTCACTGAAGTCCGCCAGAGTGCAGAGACTGTCTCCTGCTTGAACGGACTGACCCTTGTGAACATTCAAATCCTGGACGACGAAGGGAGTGTTCTTCTTGGGAGCGGCTTTCGTTGCAGGGGCGTCTTCGAGTGTCGAGTAGGCAACCTGCTCGATAGAACCTTTCGTCAGACGAAACTCGTCCGAGTGCTCATCGGAGCCGGGAGCAAAGACCTGCAGTTCACGGAGCAGTTTGCGGTCGCCGCGAATCCGCTGAACCTGCTCGTCGGAGAGTCCGTGAAGGATCAGCGCCTGCTGTTGCGCGCCGAGCAGAGCCTCGAGCTTCTGCCGCGCGTATTGCCGTTCGAGCACGACCTTGCCGGCGACGACTCCTTCGGTCAGCTTCTCCAGCCGCGCGATTTCACGATTTTCGACATCGAGTTCCTCCAGCGTTTGTAGAAAGCGGGTTTGCGTGTCAACGAGGTCTTCATGCGTCAGGCGGATGCGAAACAGGAGCGTGCCGGGGGCAATCGCCTCTCCCTGCACGGCACGGACGTCGGTCACCACACCTGTCAGCGGAGTTGCTACGTGAATTTTCGTCCGCCCAGGGCGCTCGACGACAATGCCGGGAACGGTGAGTGTTCGCTCGAAAGTCGTCAGCTCGATCTTGCCGGTCTCCAGGCCGATGTTCCGGCGGGCCTGATCAGTCAGAGTCAACGAATCGGGATCGTCGTGAGCGGCGTGGTCATGCCCATGGTCGTGCTCGCCGTGGGTTTCATCACCAACGATTTCCTCGGCCGCGCCGGGATTCCTCCATGCAGCGGCAGCGGCTTGCCAACGGTCGCGCCAATGCCATCCCGCGAATCCGAGAGCGATACAGATCAATAGCGCGATGATCTTACGCTTGTTTCCGGGATCACGAAAAATCATGACATGCTCCTATTCGCAAACTTGCAGAACTCGTGAACCAAAGGTGGTGTACCACAAGTTCTTCGCGGAAGATTTCAATGGCAACATTTGGGGCGATGAAGCGCGGGCGATATCACGACTGGGTGTCGTGGAGCGGCCACGTCCCGCTTGGAAGACCGGACCGAACGATCTTGCGGCCCAGGGTCACGAGCGGGGAACGCAATCGGCGCTTACACTAACCAGGCGGAGAGCCAGATCTGTGCGCGCAGCGCGGGCGGGTATCCGCCGCGATAGCAGTCAGAAGCTTGTGCGATGCATTCGAGATGTGCCGGTGTCGTGATTGCCAGCAGGTCGCACGGGAGCAGTTCGTTTGTGACTTCAATTACCGGAAGCTTGACGTCGGTTGCTCCCACATAGCTGCAACCGGTCGCAGTGCAACTCTTGTCGGGATGCAACGGTGATGGCTCTTCGGAGGAAGCGGAGCAGGGAGCATCATCAGATTCGTGCACGAGGTGCTCGTGATCACAGCCGGATGAGCCTTGCCAGGTTGGAGCCTCATTCGAATTGTTTCGCTGCTCGTGCTGTGATTGTTCTTGTTCCGCGCATGGACCAGCCGCTACGTGGTCGTGCGAATGACGACACCCCGCGTGGCAGATGCCGCACCCCAGGAGGTTGTGTGCGAGCATCGCAGTGGTCGTCAGAATTGTACAGACGAAACGGAACATGGAAATCCAAAGTGTCAGAGAAGCAATTGACTGCTTGTCTTTCGTAGCAGCGCAAATCGTTTCAGGTCTGGGGAATTCGGTCAAGATCGATCGCTCAATCGCCACATTGAGGCCGGAGATTTCATGACCCTCTATTCACATCATAGGCAGCCACGGGACGGAGGCGGTGGTGATTTCTGTTTTGGAGAAAGCGGAACCCCCGGTCGCCTTCCGCCCGTGGCTTCGGGGATCTCATGCAAGTCGCTTGCCGGATTAGTATTCAGAGGTGGTTGTTGGGTTGTAAGGCTTTTTACAGCAGAAGGTTACAGGTTGTTTTGGGATGTTCTTGCCGACGAATTGAAGGTGTTCAACCGTTACCCAGATGGGACAAGACTCTTCGGAGTGATGACATCGCGGCTCAGGGAGCTAAAGATCACGACCGAAGGTTGCCTGAATCCGAGTACCTGCGGCCGATGATGATTTTTTCGCCTTGGCGAAATAGCCCATCTAGATCGACAGGCGAGCTCTGAGAGGCGCTGCTGGCGGGATCTGCGACACTCGAAACACCAAGTTTAGTCGGTCGCTGGCGCACGCAGGCCGTCGATGAGCAGAGCCCCTTCGAGTTCCAGTCGCGAGGACCACCAGGCCCGCAAGGCGCTCAGGTATTCCACGTTCGTCTGGAAGTTGGTGCGTTGCGCGGTAAGGTACCGGAGATAGTCCAACTCTCCTTGGCGGTACCCTTCGGTGACAAGCTTCAAGGACTCGGAGGCGTCCGGGAGGATCTGCTGGCGGAAACGCTCGATTTGTGCCTGAGCGTTTTGATACCGCTCCAGAACCGAGGCGAACCGATTTTCGATGTCGAGTGTGACACGCTCAACTTCTCGATGGGCAGCGACGAGGGCGCACTCCGCGGCTTGGATGTTTCCTTGATTGCGGTTGTGGACCGGCAGGAAGAAACCAACTTGCGCCTGAGCAATGGTGAATTGCGAGGCATAGTCGTATTGAGCACCGACCTGGACATCGACGTTCGGGATCGGCTCGACGCATGCGCGATTGACGGCTGCACGGGCACGATCCACTTTGGCCAGTGCGGCCGCCAATTCCGGGCTTGTCGCCAGGATTTGCTGCAACGCCTGTTCACGTTCGAGCTGTTGGGTTTGCTCTTCGACCTCGCCGATCAGCCGGGCGGAGGGTAGCTGCGGTGTTCCCAGGTTGGTTGCGAGTCTGGTCCAGGATGCTTGCAGTCTATTTCGAGCAGTTTGCAAAGAGATCCTCGCATTGTTCGCCTCAACACGCGCTTGCAGCAAATCGACCTTGTTTCCCTGCTTCGCGTTATACAGCGCCTCAGCTGCCTCGACACCTTTCTCGCTGATGGCGAGCAGTTGTTCGGACAATTCAATTTGTCGCTGAGCGATCAAGACTTCATAGAAACCTTGCCGCACCGATGTCAGCACGCGATAGCGCTGCGTTTCATTTTCCCACCCCAAGCGGTTGATGTCCTCATCAACAATCTCCTGGCTGAGGCCGAGTTTGTTGGCGGTGACAAATTCCTGGCTGGCGATAATTCCTTCCTGTCCGCCATGCCCTTCATTGCCGATTTCGGAGCCTTGATAGCCGATCATCGGATTGGGATATAACCCGGCTTGAAGATGCCGTCCGTGGGCGGCACTCAAGTTGGCCTGCGATTGTGCAAGCGTGGGGTTGTTCTGTAGCGCGGCCTGTTCGAGTTCTGCTAACGTGTAGGAGCCGGAAGGTACAGGGGGGAGTCCTTCAGCGAGTTTCCCGGCCACAAACGATTCGTCTACTGCAGGCTCGTCGTCCGGCAGATACGCCGTCGGAAGGATTTGATCCTTTGTCCTCGTTTTCAATTCCGATTGCGGGATGGAAGCTTGAGAGCCTTCCGCCGACAGGCGGCTTTTTCCGGAAGAGATCAGTTCTTCGCCGGACTGACTTGGTGAGTTGGGACGAACTTGCGCGCATGCAGGCAGGGCTGAAATTGCCAGTGCCATTATCACTACGTTCCGGACTCGATTGCGCACGGGTTCCCCCTACTGAGGATGTCTCTTCCCTCAATGTCGGATCTATGGGACCGTGACGATGAGTGGGACTTGCTGCGCTTTCCCGGGTTTGCCGCATTTGCCGAGATTTCCGAGTGCACCGCTTCGATCAATGCTCCGCGCGCGAAGGAAAGGGATCTTAGTAGAAACCACCTGCCTTCATAAGTCCCGTGACAATAAGGTGTTCTGCATTTATTCTCAATTCGTCGCCGTGGTTCCGGCGCGGTGAGTGCCGCTCTATAATGAGTTTTATGTCTCCCTCTCGTCCTGATACATCCCCGACCTACACGCTCGCCACACACAGACCCGTCTTTTTGGCACGCGGCGTAACGAAGGTGTATCACATGGGGGAGGTCGATGTGCATGCCCTGCGCGGTATCGATCTCGAATTGTTCGAGCGAGAGTTTGTCGTGCTTCTGGGGCCGTCGGGGAGCGGCAAATCGACTTTGCTGAACATCCTGGGAGGACTCGACGTCCCCACCAGCGGACATGTGCAATATCTCGATCATGATCTGACCGAGTTCGACGATGCCGCATTGACGCGGTATCGCCGTGACCACGTCGGCTTCGTGTTCCAGTTCTACAATTTGATCCCGAGTCTGACCGCCCGCGAAAATGTCGCGCTCGTGACGGAGATCTCCCGAAATCCGATGGACCCGGACGATGCCTTGGAGTTGGTCGATCTGACGGATCGGCGAAACCACTTCCCTTCACAACTTTCTGGTGGTGAACAGCAACGCGTGGCGATCGCGCGGGCCATTGCCAAGCAACCGCAGGTCTTGCTTTGCGATGAGCCGACCGGAGCGCTGGACGTTCATACCGGGATCGTCGTGCTCGAAGTGATCGAGCGGATCAATCGCGAGCTGGGGACGACGACGGTAGTCATTACCCACAATGCGATCATCGCGTCGATGGCGGACCGCGTGATCTCCGTCTTCGACGGGAAGATCGCAGGGGTAAAGACAAACGAGAAGAAACTCTCCGCCCGGCAGTTGGAATGGTAAGGCTTCGATGAAGGCGCTGGACCGCAAGCTGTTTCGGGATTTGATGCATATGAAAGGGCAGGCGATCGCCATTTGCATGGTGATCGCCAGCGGTGTTGCGACGTTCGTCATGTGTCTGAGCACGCTCGAATCACTCCAAGTCAGCCAGGCGACCTACTACGACCGTTACCGCTTCGCTGACGTGTTCGCTCAAATGAAGCGAGCCCCGTTGTCTCTCGCTCGGCGAATGGCCGAAATTCCGGGAGTTGCGCAGGTGCAGGCGCGAATCGTGTCGGATGTGACGCTCGACGTTCCGGGGTTGCCGGAGCCGGCGGTCGGCCGAATCATTTCCGTTCCTGAGATCGGTCCGTGGGGACTCAATCAGGTCCACCTTCGTCGCGGACGACTTCTCGAAACCGGTACGAATGGCGAAGTTCTCGTCAGTGAAGGTTTTGCCGAGGCGAACAAGTTCGAGCCGGGAGATTCGCTGCGTGCGGTAATCAACGGGCGACTGCAAGAACTCAAAATTGTCGGCGTGGTGTTGTCTCCCGAGTACATCGCCGAGATGAGGGGAATCGAAGCACTCCCCGATCCTAAGCGGTTTGGAATTTTCTGGATGAGCGAGCGTGAGTTGGAAGCCGCGCTCGATATGGACGGCGCGTTCAATAGCGTCTGTCTGTCGCTGATGCACGGGGCGAACGAGGATGATGTGCTTGTGCAGATGGACCGATTGATCGAGCAGTATGGGGGAGCGGGTTCGTACGGCCGCGAGGACCAACTGTCGCATCGCTGGATTTCCGACGAAATCAAGCAGTTGAAAGGAATGGGGATCATCGCCCCCTCCATCTTTCTCAGCGTGGCGGCGTTCCTGCTGAACGTCGTTTTCACGAGGCTCGTCAACACTCAGCGAGAGCAGATCGCGGCGCTCAAGGCATTTGGTTACACACGTCTGGAGATCGGCTTACATTATCTGAAACTGGTGATGGTGCTCGTGACGGTGGGGCTGACATTGGGCACGATCACGGGAGCGTGGATGGGAAAAGGCCTCACGGGAATGTATACGATGTTCTATCGTTTTCCCGTGTTTTACTTCCAGTTTCATGCGCAATTGGCCTGCTTGGCGCTCGGGTTGAGCGCGGTGGCGGCGCTGGTCGGCACATTCAGCGCGGTGGTTCGCGCCATGCGGCTCCCTCCCGCGGAGGCAATGCGACCTGAACCCCCCGCCACATATAAGCCCACGATCCTTGAGCGGATCGGCTTCGAGCGGCTGCTCTCGCCCGTGGCACGCATGATTCTTCGCAGGCTCGAAAGGGAAATGATTAAAGCCTGCTTCTCCTGTTTGGGAATTGCTCTCTCCCTCGCGGTCCTGATCCTTGGTAACTTTGGCACGGACGCGATCAATTACATGATCGAATTTCAGTTCAATTGGACGCAGCGCCAGGATCTGACAGTCTCCTTCATCGAGCCGACGTCCGGGCACGTGCTGCATGATCTGACGCACCTGCCCGGAGTGCTCGACTGCGAGGGTTTCCGTTCGATTCCGGTGAAGTTTCGGATGGGACACCACACACGCCGCGGTGGAATCTCGGGGCTGTCTCGCGATCGTCGTTTGCATCATCTGATGGATGCCGATGAACGGGAGTTCGTTCTCCCGGAGGATGGGCTCACTTTTTCCGATAAATTGGCCGAGTTGCTGGATGTGAAGCTCGGTGACCGGGTAACGGTGGAGGTCATGGAGGGGGAGCGGCCAATCCTTGAGGTTCCGGTGACGGCATTCATTTCCGAGTTCGGAGGAACGAACGCCTATATGGATGTCGCGGCCCTGCACCGGTTGATGCGGGAAGGGGAAACGGTAACGGGAGCGCATCTCACCGTCGATTCCCGCCGAATGCACGAAATTCACGAAATTCTCAAGAACACTCCACGCGTGGCTGGTGTCACCGTGAAAGATGCCGCCATTCAAAGCTTCAACGACACGATTGCTCAAAATCAGTCTCGAATTCAATCTTTTAACGTGATTTTTGCCTGCATCATCGCGTTCGGCGTGATCTACAACACCGCTCGGATTTCGTTGATGGAGCGAACGCGGGAACTGGCGACACTCCGCGTGATTGGCTTTACCCGCGCGGAGATATCCACGATATTACTGGGTGAACTTGGTGTTTTGACGACAGTCGCTATTCCCATCGGAATGGTGCTGGGTTATGCCTTTGCCTGGCTGTTTACGATGACCCTCGATTCGGAAATGTTTCGGATTCCCCTGGTGATCACCCCCTCAACGTATGGACTGGCGGCTACCGTGACGATTGTGGCGTCCATTGCGTCGGGACTGGTCGTCCGCCGCAGGCTGGACGATCTGGATCTCGTCGCCGTATTGAAAAGCAAGGAGTAGCCGGACGGTGAAGCTTTGGTTTCGCAGGTTGCTCCTCGTGCTGTTTGGTCTGGCCGTGTTGGGGGCGCTCGTCTATTCGTTTTTGCCGAAACCTGTCGGTGTCGACTTGGCGGCGGTTTCGGTCGGTGAGCTGGTCGTCACCGTTGATGAAGACGGAAAGACCCGCCTGAAGGACCGCTACGTGGTGGCGGCTCCGCTGACGGGTAGGCTGCAACGTATCGAATTGAAAGCGGGGGATCCGGTCGAGGCGGGCAAGACGCTGATCGCGTCGATTGAACCGACTGATCCCGCGCTGCTCGATCCGCGCGCGCGGGCCGAAGCGGAGGCGCGCGTTCGCGCGGCCGAGGCGAAACTGAAACAAACAGGCCCAGACGTCGAGCGGGCTCTCACGTCGATGCAGTTTGCCGAATCGAAACTCGCGCGCATCCACAAATTGCAGGAGAGCAATGCGGCTACGAAGGAAGATGTCGAAGAGCGGGAACTGCTGTTTCGCACGTTGTCCGAGGACTACAAGTCGAAGAAATTCGCTGAAAACATCGCACAGTTTGAATTGGAATTGGCGGAAGCGGCGCTCATCCGCACAAAGCCCGACGGCACCAACGGCCAGTTTGAGATTCATTCGCCGATCTCCGGCCGGGTGCTCCGCGTGTCTCAGGAGAGCGCCACCGTCGTTTCCCCCGGGACTCAACTGGTGGAATTGGGCGATCCCGCGGTGCTGGAGGTGGAAATCGACGTCCTTTCCAGCGACGCCGTACAGATTCGTCCTGGCGCGAAGGTGTACCTGGAACAGTGGGGTGGCGAGAAACCGCTTCTCGCCAGAGTCCGATTGGTCGAGCCTTCCGCGTTTACGAAAATCTCCGCACTGGGAGTCGAAGAGCAACGGGTGAACGTGATTGCCGATTTCGTCGATGCCCCGGAAACGCGCCCCGCGCTCGGCGACCAGTATCGCGTCGAAGCGAGAATTGTCATCTGGGAGAATGACAAGGTGCTTCGCGTCCC